>JBAVML010000548.1:0-5042 GCA_049690035.1 Chthoniobacteraceae bacterium | reverse complement strand
GCCTACGACCGCGGCATTCGCACTATCATGACCGCCGACGTTTACGGCACCGGCGGCGCGGATGAGTTGCTCGGCCGCGCGCTCGCCGGGCTGCCGCGCGACAGCTACTCGCTCGTTGGCATCATCGGACACGATTTCTACAGCGGGCAGCGCGACGGCTCGAAAGGCTTCCCGCGCTTCACCCACCCGCAGCTCCGCAGCCGCGGCGACTACGCGAGCTACGTGCGCATGGCGACGGAGAAATCGCTCGAGCGCTGCGGCGTCGAGAAGTTCGACTGCCTGATGCTGCACAACCCCGATTCCATCGGCTACACCAGCGACGCCGTGTGGGGCGCAATGGAAAAGATGCGCGAGGCCGGCCTCACCGACATGCTCGGCGTCGCGCCTGGGCCGGCGAACGGCTTCTCGCTCGATCTCATCCTCAACTTCGAGCGCTTCGGCGCGCTGCTCGATTGGTCCATGATCATCCTCAACCCGCTCGAGCCGTGGCCCGGCTCGCTCGTCCTCCCCGCCGCGGTGCAAAACAACGTGAAGATCATCACTCGCGTGGTCGATTACGGCGGTGTCTTCCACGGCGACGTGAAGCCGGGACACGTCTTTGGTGAGCGCGATCATCGCACCTTCCGCCCAACGGGCTGGGTCGAGGCGGGAACGTCGAAGCTCGAGCGCATGCTCACCATTGCCGAGTCGCACGGGCTCACTCCGCTGCACCTCGCCTGCCTGTGGAATCTCAGCCAGGAGCCGGTGAAAAGCGTCATTCCCACGATGATCCAGGAAGTCGGCGACGGCGCGCGGCCCATTGAGGAGAAGATCGTGGAACTCTCCGAACTGCCCGACCTCAACCTCAGCGCCGACGAAGTCGAAGAACTGCGCCGCATCGGCGACAACACCGGCTGCATGGCGCTCAAGGGCGGCAATCCCGAGCACATCGGCGAGCCGCTCCCCGATCGCTGGTCGCTGACCAACGACCTCACGCAAGTCGCCGAGCGCTGGCACATCCGGCCGGAGAAGGATCTCACCTACGCCCACGCTACGGTCGCGGCGTGATCAGTGGCTGGTGATCGGTGATGGGATGGGCGAAACCGCCAATCACAAATCACCGATCACCACTTTGCCACCGCGCCTCCTTTCCAAACCGCGCAGCTTTGGCACATGATGGGCGCGTGAAAACCGCCGCGCGCAAAACCATCGTCCTCACCGGCTGCACCCGCGGGCTCGGCCGCGCGCTCACGCAGTTTTTCATCGAGGAAGGGCACCGCGTCATCGGCTGCGGACGCTCCGCCGAGACGCTCGCCGACCTCGAGGCGCAATTCGACGAAGAGCATGGCTTCGCCGAGGTCGATGTCAGCGAAGATGCCGACGTGCGCGAGTTCGCGAGGTGGACGCTCGAGGAATTCGGTTCGCCCGACCTGCTCATCAACAACGCCGCGACCATCACCCCGAACGCCCCGCTCTGGCAGGTGCCGCCCGCCGAGGTCGCCCGCGTGCTCGACGTGAACATTCGCGGCACCATCAATATGATCCGCGCCTTCACCCCGGCGATGATCGCGCGCGGCTCCGGCGTGATCGTGAACTTCAGCTCCGGCTGGGGCCGCAGCACTTCACCCGAAGTGGCGACCTACTGCGCGAGCAAATGGGCCATCGAAGGTCTTACCCAGGCGCTGGCGCAGGAACTGCCGAAGGGCCTCGCCGCCATCGCCGTGAATCCCGGCATCATCGACACCGAGATGCTGCGTTCTTGCTTCGGCGAAGGCGCCGCGCATTACCCCGATCCCGCCGAGTGGGTGAAAAGCGCCGGCCCCTTCCTGCTCAAGCTCGCCGCGAAAGACAACGGCCGCTCATTGAACGTGCCTGGCGCGCGGGCGGACTAGACGCCCATGAATTCGCCCTCCCGTGCGGCGCCCGCGCCTCTCGCGCCGCGCCCGTGGCGCTGGCTCGCGGGCGCGATCCTGCTCGGTGTCGCGCTGCGCGCGTGGCTGCACTTCCGCTCGCCGCTCGTGCCGGGAATCAACGGCGCGTATTACCTCATCCAGGCGCGCGCGTTGATTGAGAAGGGAACGCTCGGCATCCCCGATTTGCCGCTCACGTTTTACCTTCACGCGACCGTGGCCCGCGTGTTCGCGTGGATATCCACGGCGCCGATCGAGTCCGCCATCGTCATCTCGGTGAAGGTGCTCGACTCTGTGTTGCCACCGCTCGCTGCGGTGCCGGTGTTTTTTCTCGTGCGGAAATGGTCGGCTGCGTGTGCACGGGGAACGCTGGCGGCTGGAGCAGCGGCGCTCGCGGTCGGAGCCGGTGCGCCCGCGCTATTCATGGTCGGCGATTTCCAGAAAAACTCGCTCGGGCTCGTCTGGTTCGCCGGGCTGCTCTGGAGCCTGCGCGCGTGGCTCGATGACCACACGCCGCGGCGCGCGGCGCTCGTGCTGCTGCTGCTCGGGCTGGTCGGGTTGACTCACGTCGGGGTGTTCGGCACCGCCGCGCTCGCGGCCGGGCTGGTTGTCGGGATGCATTTCGCGCGGCGGCGCGATGGCTCGGTGCTGCGGGCCTTGCCGTGGGTGCTCGCCGCGGCGCTGGTGATCGGTGCGGTGGGCGCGCTGGTCGCGTGGAAATTCGACCCGGTGCGTGTGCAGAAGCTCGTCACGTCCTTTACCCAGCCTGTCCACTATCTCAGCGGCAGCGATCCGCGCATGCCTGCCGGCGGGCCACCGGGTGGCGGACCTCCCGGCGCGATGGGCGCGCTGCCCGTCGTGCTCTTTAGCCTCGTGGTCGTCTCCGGCCTCGTGCTCGCGTGGCGTCGTCGCGATTTTCTCCCCGCGGCCGATACCACGCTCGTCGCCGGTCTCGCGCTCACGCTGCTCCTGCTCACCGGCCCGTGGGTGCGCGGCGACAAAATCATGCGCTTCTACCTCAATGCCATGATTCCCGCCGTGCTCGTCGGCTCGTTCGTGCTCATCCAGCTCCCTTGGCGGCGCACCCGCGTCGTGATTGGCGCCGTCGCCATTTTGCTGTTGGTCGGCTCAGGTGTCCCGATGCTTTCCCGTGGCGGTCGCCAGATCGTCGCCGCCGAATCCATCCCGGAGTTGCGCTCGCTCGCCACCATGATTCCGCATCCGGAACGCACGCTTATCGTCGCCATGCACGGCGTGGAATGGTGGGCCGCCTGGACGTTGCACACCCGCATCGCTCACGCCGACGCGCTACGCCCGGAAGATTGGCAGCGCTACGACGTGCTCTTTCTCGATGGAAAAATGAAGATGCCCTTTCCCATGCCCGACCGCTCTGGCCCGCCCGGCGGACCCGGTCACCGTCCCGGCGGCGTGCCTCCCGGTCCGCTGGGCCGGCCGGTCATTCCTCCCGATGCCGAGATCCTGCACCGGGGCGATCACTGGACGCTCGCCCGGGTCACGCATCCCGTTCCGGCGCCGCCGCGACCGTTTCCTTAACTCCGCAGCGCGACGAAGAGGCCGCGGAACTCAACGGCGACAATGTCTCGCTGCTCGATGGTCGCGTGGAGCTCGATGCGCGCTTTTCCGCGGCGGGTGTAGGTGTCTTTGAAAGTGGCAAAATTTTCTGCCGTGGGCCGTGGGCAGATGGCGCGGAGCGGGCCGCGTACCGGCCGCCGATAATCGAGCGAAGTCTTGCGCACGACGATGTGACTTTCGGCATCGCCGAGTTCGAGCCAGAGCAAGCCGTAGCCGGAGAGGATCAGCAGCGCGGCGAGGCTGCCGCCGAAGGCAGTGCCGAGATGATTGTGATTCTCCTCGAGCGGAGCGGTGAGGATGAGCCGCTGGGCGTCGTAACTTTCCACCTGAACGCCCATCGCCGCAGTGAGCGGGATCTTCGCGTGGAAGAACTGCTCGATCTCGCGCGGCGCGATCGGACGCATCTAGACGAGGGTGAGCAGGCTCACCTCCGGCCGGCAGTTGAAACGCAGGCCGTGGAGATTGCCAACTCCGCGGGTGATGTGGATCCAGCGCTGTTTCCAGGGATGCAGACCTTCGACGAAACGATGATCGCGGACCGGCGCGAAGGGCGTGCCGAGGAAGGGCATGCGGCATTGCCCGCCGTGGGTGTGGCCGCAGAGCATGAGCTGCCACGGGCGCGCGGCGTTGATATCTTTGGTATCGGGATTGTGGCTGAGGAGAATGGTCGTCCCGCCTGACGGCACGGCGCTAAAGCCGGCGCGGAGATCGAGTTCCTTCGCCCACAGATCGCCGAGGCCGACGAGGGTGAGCGGCCAGCCGCCGATGGTCACGGGCTGCGAGGCATTGTGCAGGAGCTGGACGCCGGCCTGCGCGAGCATCGCGCGGACGAAGAAGGTGTCTTCGTAGCCGTGGTTGCGGGAGCTGGCGGCCCAGCGACCGCCGTCGTGATTGCCGAGGACGGCGAAGGTGGGCGCCTGCTGCACCAGCGTGGCAAGGATTCGAGAGTAGCGTTCCCATTCCTCCCATCGCCAGGAGATGAAGTCGCCGGTGAGGCAGACGAGATCGGGCTCGGTGGTGAGCCCGAGGCGGACGGAGCGTTCGATGTGATCGAGGCTGACGCAATCCGAGGCGTGGAAATCCGAGAGGTGGAGCAGCCGCACGGGCGCGGCGTCGGCGGGTCGGCCGAGCGGGACTTCGTGCCGGCCGATGCCGAGGGCATTCGGCTCGATGAGCGCCATATCCGCGGCGACGCCTCCACCGCCGAGGAAGCAGCTCGCGAGGAAATTCCGGCGCTGTCGTGATTCAATTGGTTTTTGCACTGGGGCCGTAGGAGACCGCACACCGCACAGTATGAACGGCTTGGTGGCATCGCTCCATTTCTTCGGGCCTACCTCACGGAGTGCCTGACCAGCGGCTACGCAGGGGCTGCACTGGAGTTGGAAGCCATCGCCGCGGCGGCGGCGTTTGACACCTGACGGCCATCGCGCTGCTGTGTCGCCAAGCGATCCAGCCACCACGCGATGGACACCTCTGCTCATCACCACAACGTCTACGTGATCCTGCTTGATGATGCGGTGGCCCTGCACCCCTCCGTGCTCCGGCTCAATCCGAAACGCG
>JBAVML010000547.1:0-9003 GCA_049690035.1 Chthoniobacteraceae bacterium | reverse complement strand
GTCCGGCTGCCATCGAGGATTGGTCGAGCGGCCACCACGCCCCTGAACTGTCGGAAAGATCGGGTGCCTACTGCTTGAGCTTTATTGCGAAAGCAACAACTGCATCGGCAAGTTTGGAAACTTGCTTCGCCTTGCGCTCATCCTTGAGCTTGCCCGCTTCGTCGAAGGCTTCGTGGGCGGTGGGGATGGCGACTTGGTCGGGCAGAACGTGAACGCCGATGTTGCCGAGGATGGAGCGCAGCGTGACGAGGCCGCGTAGGCCGCCGAGGGCGCCGGGAGAGGTAGCCATGAGTGCGGCGACTTTGCCCTTGTAGGCGACGAGTGGCGGTTCGTCGTCGGTCTCGGCGCGGGAAGCCCAGTCGATGGCGTTCTTCAGCGGGGCGGTAATGGAACTGTTGTATTCCGGCGAGGCGATGAGGAAGCCGTCGCTCGCGCGGAGCAGCGCTTTGAATTTCTTCGCGCCTTCGGGCAGGCCACTCGCCGCTTCGACGTCTTCATCGAAAAGCGGGAGCGCGAGGTCGCGGAGGTCAACGATGGTGACTTCCGCACCGGCAGCGCGGGCGGCGTCGGCGGCGAGGGCGACGAGTTTCTTGTTGAAGGAGCCGGCGCGGAGGCTGCCGGCGAAGGCGACGATTTTGGGTTGGCTCATGAGTGGTGTTGTATCAGCGGAGGACGGTGTGTTCGAGACGCAGGAGTTCGGCGAGCGACCAAGCTTGGAACGGGCAGCCGCGCGGAGTGTGTGGGGGCTCGGCGTCGGCGATCTCGGAAATGTGGCCGAGGCCGGCGGTAGCGAAGTGTTCGTGGAGCGGCGCGAGGAAGCGGGTGCGCGCTTCCGCTTTCGCCGCGGCGCTATCGCCCGTGGCGCGCAGCCACGCTTCGACGAATGGGCCGGTGAGCCACGGCCAGACGGTGCCTTGATGATAAGTGCTGTCGCGCTGCCAGACGCCGCCCTCATAGTGCGGCGCGTAGCTGGTTTCGCCACTTGCGAGCGACCGGAGACCGAGCGGCGTGAGCAGCTTCTCCCGCACGGTCTCGACGACGCGGCGAGCGCGGTCGCCTTCGAGCAATGCCAGCGGGAGTCCGCCCACGGCGAAGATTTGATTTGGGCGAATGGTGGCGTCATTCGTACCCGGTTGATGATCGCAGTCGATCACATCGAAGAGTCCGCCAGTCGCTTCGTTCCAAAAACGCGCGGCGAAGCTTGCACGCGCTCTTTCAAAAAGATCCTCCCAGCGCGTCGTGAATTGCAGACTGATCCACAGCGCGTTGATCCACAGCGCCTGAATCTCGACCGGCTTGCCGATACGCGGCGTGACGACCCAATCGCCAATCTTCGCATCCATCCAGGTGAGTTGCGCGCCGGCCTGGCCGCAGGCGAGCAAGCCGTCTTCGTCGGCCCGGATGCCGAAGCGCGTGCCGCTGCTGTAGCCGGCGAGGATTCCCTCCACTGCATCGCGCAAACGCTGAGTGTGGCAGTCGGCAACGAACGATGCGGCCCGCTGCTTTTCGACCGCGCCGAGATAGTCGTGGACGGCGATGACATACCAGAGCGAGGCGTCCACGGAGTTGAACTCGGGCGTCTCACCGCGATCAGGGAAGCGATTCGGCAGCATGCCTTCCGAGACAACGCCGGCCCACTCGACGAGGATGTCGCGCGCATCTTCGAGGCGACCGGTGGCGATGCAGAGACCGCGCAGCGCGATGAACGTGTCGCGCCCCCAATCGCCGAACCACGGGTAGCCCGCGATGATCGTGCGGCCCGCTCCACGCTTCACGAGATACGCATCGGCGGCGCGATGCAGCGGCGATGCGAACGCTTCGCGCCGCGCCAACTCCGTGCGACGCGTCATCACATACAGCTCCTCGGTGGATTCGATGTGATTGAGCCCCTGATCTTGCGGCGTGAAGAGCCACACCGCGGGCTTGGCCGCGAGATCCCAGTGGAAGGAGCCGGGCGACGCGAGATCTTCGGTGGCGTCGAGTCCGCGCGCGGCTTCTTCGGTGTAGAGAAAATTGCGATACCACGTCGGTTCGTGGCAGTAGTGGCCGTTGCTGCGCGCGAGCACTCCGGGCGCGCCGTCGTAGGGCTGCCAGGCGGTGTGTTCGAAGCCCTCGCTTGCTTCAAAACGAAACGCGCCGTTCTCGTGCTGCATCCCGTGAAAGTCGCGGATCGAGAAAAAGGGCCGCGCCTCGATCGTGACGGAGCCATGCAGTTCGCCGATCAATTTCCACGCGACGAACACCGCCGGCTTTCCATGCACCACGAAGATTTCCTGCTCGATCGAGAGATCGTCCGTGAGCCGCCACGTCCAGCGCGGCCACGGCTCGGGGGTGAAGCTTTCCAGCCGCGCCATGCCATCGGGATGCACCACATCCGGCGCGTAGCGCTGCGAGGAAATTGCGTAGGTGCCGTGCGACGTCGTCACCCACGCGTCGAAGCCATTCACGAGCGCCATCCGGCCCGCGGGCGGCGTCGTGGCGGGGAGCAGCAGCGCATGATAACGACGTGTGCGGATGCCGGAAACGGTGCCGCTGGCGAAGCCGCCGAGGCCGTCGGCTTCGAGCCATTCGGCGTCGAGCGCAGGGAGGGATGTGGACATGAAAATCAGGCGTTGGTGGGTGGATGGATGCGCAGCAGGAAGATGAGGAGCGAGAGCGCGAGGGGGACCAGCGGGTCCATTCCTAGCCTCCGGTTTCGAAGCCGGGATAAAGCGTCATGCCGCCATCGACGAAGAGCGTGATACCGTGAATGTAATCGGCATCGTCGCTGGCCAGCCACGCGGCGGCGCGGCCGATTTCGTTCGGTTCGCCGATGCGCTTGTAGGGAATCAGCTTGAGCAATTCCGCATACGCTTCGGGCGTCTCCCACGCCGAAGTATTGATCGGCGTACGGATCGCGCCGGGGGCAATCGAGTTCACGCGGATGCGCCACGGGGCGACTTCCTGCGCGATGCTTTTCATCATCAGCATCACACCGCCTTTTGACGTGGCGTAGTTCACGTGTCCGGCCCACGGGATCACTTCGTGCACCGAGCTGATGCAGATGATTTTCCCCGCTGCGCAGGAGACATCCGGCCGAACGCCGCGCGCTTTGAATTCACGCACCGCCTCGCGGGCGCAGAGAAACTGTCCGGTGAGATTCACGTCGATGACGCGCTGCCACTGCGCGAGCGTCATCTCGGTGAAGGGCGCATCCGCCTGGAGGCCCGCGTTGTTCACCAGCACATCCACGGTGCCGAATTCCTCCTTCGCCAGCGCGAACATCGCCTGCACCTCGGCTTCCTTGGAAACATCAGCCTTCGCCGCAACCGAGTGGCTGCCGCCTTTCTCGATCTCGGCGACAACTTCCGCAGCCTTGTCCGGCCCGCTGACAAAGTTGACGACAACATTCGCGCCGGCGCGGCCGAGTTCGATGGCGATCGCTTTGCCAATCCCCGAGCTGGCGCCGGTGACGATGGCCGTCTGCCCTTCGAGCAGGCGGCGCACGGGGATGTTGGGGAGGACGGGTTCCGGATAGTGAGAGTGATGATGTTTGTGCATGTGGATTGCGAGTGGTTGGCGGTGTCGTCAGGGCACAGAGCCCGACGCACTTGCTTCGTCGCAGTTCGCCCGGGTTCCTTACATTGCCATTCAGTTAGACGGTATTTTTCCAAGGCAGGCGCTGCTCGCGTGCAATCAAAACAGGCCGCGACACGTCGTTTGCACACGGCGCGCCGGACCTCACCAGCCCGCCGAGCCTTCACCATCGCCATGTCCCAACTTTTGATGATCGATCGCCGCGCGCTCGAGCTCCTTGCCGCTCTCTCCGAGCCAATGCCGGTATTCACGCATTGCTCTCTCCCACCGGACCGGCAACTCTCGCCGGTCGTTGCATCCGTTCTCTAACTTCCTCACCACACAAGATGAACGAACCGGATTCCACGAGCGCGGCGCCGCTCGGCACATCGCAGGCCGATCCCGAGCGCTGGGTCGATGACCACGGCGACTGTCTCTACCGCTACGCGCTCACCCGTGTTCGCAAGCCCGAGCTCGCCGAAGACTTCGTGCAGGAGACGCTGCTCGTCGCCGTGCGCACGCACCAGAAATTCGCCGGCCGTTCGACGGAACGGAGCTGGCTGGTCGGGATTCTAAAAAACAAAATCTGCGATCACTTCCGCAAGCTGGGCCGCGAGACGAATTTCACCGACCTGGAGTTTTTCCGCGATGAACATTCCGATCGATTCGACGGAGAGAACTACTGGATCCATGAGCGCGGGCCGGCTGATTGGAGGCCGGAGGGTGAGGAAGCGATGAAGCGCGCGGAGTTCTGGCAGGCGCTGCAGGCCGCGCTCGGCCGGCTGCCGGAACGAATTGCGCAGGTCTTTATGATGCGCGAAATGGATGGCGTGCCGAGCAAGGAAGTATGTGAAACGCTGAAGATCACCGAGGCCAACCTTTGGGTGATGCTGCACCGCGCCCGCATGGCGCTACGGCAGGATTTGGAGGCGAGTTATTTCGAAGGGAAAGGACGCACGACGGTATGATCGAGCCGACAAACTGGTGGAAGACGAAGCTCGTGATGTTCATCGCCGAGCACACCCCGAAGTGCCACGACATCACGCTCCTCCTCTCGGAATCGCTCGATCGACCGCTGCCGCTGCGCACGCGGATCGCGATCCGGATTCACTTTCTCATCTGCGTGTGGTGCAAGCGTTATCGCGATCAACTCGGGCTTCTCCGGCGGGCGCTGCATTCCAGTGCAGAGCTGGGGACGGAGAAGATGAGCGGAGGGCTTTCGCCGGATGCGCGAACCCGCCTGAAGATCGCCGTAAAGCCCAAAACGTGACTCCGCGCGGAATCGATCTCGTTGCGCGATAGGCGCAAAACTCGCTCTGCTGCGAAGATAGCATGTAAGCATTGGCGCCACGCGCCGACCAATCACCGAGATGTCGCACCTCACTTACGAACAAGCATCCGCCCAACTGCCGAAGAGCAAACGATCGGCTTGGTTTCGATCGCTCGTGCCGACGTGCAAGGAGGTCACGCGCATGACTTCCCAGGGCTTGGACCATCCGCTGCCGGCCGGCCTGCGGTGGCGCGTCGAGTTGCACCGATGCTTTTGCCAATGGTGCAACCGTTACGCGAAGCAGCTCGAGCTCGTGGAGGAGGCGAGTGCTCGATTTCCCGAGCATCTCGCTCAGATGGGAGAGCCGACGCTCGATGGCCACGCCAAGGCACGGATGAAATACGCCCTCCGTGATGCGATCGAAAAACGAATCTTCGCGATTGCCGGGTTGACCCTCGGCCTAATGATCTGATTGCGGGCTCAGGCGATCGGTCACCTTGCGGATCGCCGCCTCAACGGCGTCCGGGTGTTCCCACGGAATGAAGTGATTGTATTCGGGAAAGATGAGCTGCGCGAAGAGGGCGTCCTTGCCTGCGTTGGTCAGTTGCGAGCGCACATATTCCACGTTACTGACGGGTACCTGATAGTCTGAGCCGCCATGGAGCATCACCACGGGGACTGTGAGTTTGGGCAACTGCGCCTGCAGATGGGTGAGATCATCGCGCAGAGTCAGCAACTCGCGATTGCACTGCCGCAGCGAGCGAGGAACGAGCCAGGAAACGAGCGGCCAGTCGACCGCGTGCTGGATCGGAAAAGGTCGCTCCTGCGCCGGGTCGATACTTCCGCCGATCAACACGACCCCGGCGATCTGGTCGGGAAATTTTAGGGCCGCAGTCAGCGCGACGGGTGCACCATAGGAATGCCCAACGAGAATCGTCCTGCGGGACGGTTCGTGCGGGAGCAGCGCTCCGATGGCATTGGCCTGATCGTCCAGGCTGGTGTGTCGGCGATCCGGGCCGGACCCACCAAACCCAGGCCGATCCGCCGCAATCAAATTGGCGCCGGGAAATGGACGACGAAATTGCTCGCCGAAAACTGCGGCGGTCGCCGGCGTGCCGTGAATAAACACGATGTCCCACTTCGCGTCGGCCTGCTTCAACTCGTAGCAACGCAGCGTGTGGCCGAGTGAACTGGTCACGACCTTCGACGCATAGGGCTTCATGCTGCGATCGTGAAGCGCGAAGACAACGCTCACGCAGTGCATCCCGATGAAGGGCACGACCACCAGGACGATGAAGCTGGTCCAAAGGATGCGGCGCACCCAGCGGCGGCGGGCGGGTTTGGTTGGCTGAGAAGAGTGTTTCAAAATGTGGCCGGCAGCTTGGGTGGCGAACGGATGAAGTAAGCGTGCTGCGCCGCGCACGGAAAGCTGAAGCTCACGCACCGTTCATTGCCCGGGAGAAGCGAGGGCGACGAGCTGGTCGTTGTAAGGAACCGCCGATGTCCGCGACGAATGCCGATCATGCTCCGCGCGCTCCGCATCCACTGGCCCGAGTATCTCATCGAAGCCACGCTGCTGGCGCTCTTCATGGTCTCGGCGAGCGCCTTCACGATGCTGCTTGAATATCCCGGCTCGCCTGCGGTCGCGGCGTTTCCGGATGCATTCCTGCGCCGGATGCTCATCGGCATCGCAATGGGGTCCACCGCGCTGGCGCTCATTTTTTCGCCGATGGGAAAACGCTCAGGCGCGCACTTCAACCCAGCGGTGACGCTCACCTTTTGGTGGCTGGGCAAAGTGCGGATGTGGGATGCAGCATTTTATGTGATCGCACAGTTTCTCGGCGGGATTGCGGGCGTCGCGTTGGTCGCCGTAGTGGTCCCGCGCTGGTTGGCGGACACATCGGTCCACTACATCGCCACGCAACCCGGCACGGCGGGGGTCGGCGTCGCATTCGCCGCGGAGTTCACGATCTCATTCGTTCTCATGCTGACTGTCCTCAACGTCAGCAATCACCCGCGACTGTCTCGCTACACGCCGTTCTTCGCCGCAACGCTGGTGGCGACTTTCATCACCTTCGAGGCGCCGCTCTCGGGGATGAGCATGAATCCAGCGCGCAGCTTCGGCTCGGCTTTCGTCGGCCACATTTGGACGGCGCTGTGGATCTACTTCACCGCGCCCGCGTTGGCGATGCTGTGCGCCGCCGTCGCCTATCGCCGTGCGGGCCACGTCGTCTATTGCGCGAAGCTCCACCACCACAACAACGCGCGGTGCATTTTCAACTGCGCCTTTGGGAAACTCGAGAGTTCGGCAAAGGCGCCGCGATGTTCATAGCTGCGCGGCGCATCCGCTGATCAGGTTGGTTGTAAGGAATCGTCACGAGCGCCGACCAAGGAGCATCATGAGCACCGACAACCACTACGACTTCATTATCATCGGCACCGGCGCGGGCGGGGGGACGCTCGCGTGGAAACTTGCGCCGAGCGGCAAGCGCATCCTCGTCATCGAACGCGGAGGTTACGTGCCGCGCGAGAAAGATAACTGGAACTCGAAGGCCGTGAACGCCGAAGGGAGATACAACACGAAGGAGACGTGGCGCGATGTGGATGGAAAGCCGATGCATCCCCACACGAACTACTACGTGGGCGGCAACACGAAATTCTATGGCTCGGCGCTCTTCCGACTGCGCGCGGAGGACTTCGGCGAAATCAAACATCACGGCGGCATCTCGCCCGCGTGGCCGATTTCCTACGATGAAATGGAGCCGCACTACACCGCGGCCGAGCGGCTCTATCATGTGCATGGTAACGTGGGCGAAGACCCGACGGAGCCGTGGCACAGCGAGCCGTATCCGTTTCCGGCGGTGAGCCACGAGCGGCGCATTCAACTGCTCAGTGAAGACTTCGCCGCCGAGGGATTGAAGCCCTTCCACACGCCGCTCGGCGTGATGCTGGATGAAAGCGATCCGCACAAGAGCCCGTGCATCCGCTGCAACACCTGCGACGGCTTTCCCTGCCTGATCAATGCCAAGTCCGACGCGCAGGTGTGCTGTGTGGATCCCGCGCTGGAGCGGAAGAATGTGACGCTGATGACGGAGGCGAAAGTGACGCGCCTGGAGACGAGCGCATCGGGTCGCGAAGTGACCGGCGTGGTCGTCGAGCGCCACGGCGCGACGGAGAGATACTCCGCAGACATCGTTGTGGTCGCGGGTGGCGCGATCAATTCGGCGGCGCTTCTGCTTCGCTCCGCGAATGACAAACATCCGCGAGGCCTTGCGAATGGCTCGGACGTCGTCGGGCGGCACTACATGGGGCACACGAATTCGGTCCTGATGGCGCTCTCGAAATGCGAGAACCCGACCATTTTCCAAAAGACGATGTCGCTAAATGATTTCTATTTCGCGAGCGACGAGTGGGAGTTTCCGATGGGGCACATTTCGTTCGTCGGCAAACTCGACGGCGACACGCTCAAGGCTGGTGCGCCGGCGATCGCGCCGGGCTGGACGCTCGACTTGATGGGCAAGCATTCGATCGACTTCTGGCTCACGAGCGAAGACCTGCCCGCGCCGGAGAACCGCGTGACGCTGGATCGCGAAGGCAACATCGTGCTCGCCTACACGCCGAACAACGAGGAGGGCCACAAGCGGCTGATCAAAAAGCTGGAGCACCTGATGAACACGCAGCGCAAGTGCCCGCACCACGATCACGAGTGCCACCAGGGGCTCTTCGCGCGCAATCTTTACCTCGGCCAGCGCATCCCGCTCGCCGGCGTGGCGCACCAGAATGGCACCATCCGCTTCGGCCACGATTCGCAGACCAGCGCGCTCGACGTGAACTGCAAGGCGCACGAACTCGACAATCTCTACGTCGTGGACGGCAGCTTCTTCCCGTCCAGCGCCGCGGTGAATCCCGGGCTGACGATCATCGCCAATGCGTTGCGCGTCGGACAGCACTTGCTGGAGCGCGTCGGCGCGAACGTTCAAGAACGCGAACTCGCGGGCGTATGAACCGGCGTCGGTTCCTGGCGAAATCCGGGGCATTCGTCGCGGCGCTGCTGCTGGTTAGTTCGGCGGCGTTTGCCGAGGCGCTCCGGGCGCTGGGGGTCGGTCCGATCGGAATGACGGTGTCCGACATGGATCGCTCGGTCGCTTTTTTTCGCGACGTGCTGACTTTCGAGAAAG
>JBAVML010000546.1:0-3650 GCA_049690035.1 Chthoniobacteraceae bacterium | reverse complement strand
GATGTGCTTTTACCCGATGAACAAACGCCGCGGCACCGCCGGGCAAAACTGGTACGCGCTTTCATTCGCTGAACGCAAAAAGCTGATGGCTGGCCACGCGAAAATCGGCCGCACCTGGCACGGCAAGATCCTGCAACTCATCACCGGTTCGACCGGCCTCGACGACTGGGAATGGGGCGTCACGCTACTCGCGCACGACCCGATCAATCTCAAGGGCATCGTCTATGAAATGCGCTTCGATGAAGTTAGCGCGCAGTTCGCGGAGTTCGGCGAATTTTACATCGGCCTGCAGGTGCAACTCGATGAGCTCTTCCGCCGCGTGCAGCTCTGATCGCGGAGTAAATTTCCGGTCATGGAGGTAACACGGAGGTAACATTCGACGGGCATCTTGCCGTCATGAATGTCATTTTCGTTTTCATGAAAAACAGCCGCATCGGCCCGCTCTTCCTCGCCTTTCTCCTCGCGGCGTTCGTCGCTTTCGTGGCGTACTCGTCGAAAGAATTGCCCGATCGCGTGGCCACGCATTTCGACCTGCATGGAAAAGCCAACGGCTGGATGACCCGCGCACAGCATTTGAAATTCACGATCGGTGTCGGCGTCGGCACGCCGTTGTTCATTCTCGGCGTCTTCGCGCTGGTGGCGAAGATGAAGGGCTGGGGGCTCAACATTCCAAACAAAGACTACTGGCTCGCACCCGAACAGCAGGAGCAAACGTACGCGTTTCTTCAGCGTCACGGCATGTGGCTGGCGTGTTTAATGGTGGTCTTCCACGCGGGCATGTTTGAGTCCGTCGTGCTCGCCAATTCGCAAGCGCCCGCCTTCCTTTCCCCGGCGCACGTCGCGTGGTTGACCGGAGGCTTCATCGCCCTTCTCGTAGTTTGGATCGCGATGCTGTTCCTACGGTTTCGCGTTCCTTCCAAATGACCGAAAAGCTCGCCCACCTTCACGCGCAACTCCGCGCGCACGCGCCGCTGCTCATCGCCTACAGTGGCGGTGTCGATAGTGCCTGCCTGCTCGCCGAGGCCCATGAAACCTTGGGTGCGCAGGCTCTCGGCGTGATCGCCGACAGCCCGAGCCTGCCGCGCCAGGCGCTCGCCGACGCCCTCGCGCTCGCGCAAAAAATCGGCGCTCAGGTCGAGGTCATCCGCACCGAGGAGTTCGCGAATCCCGAATACACAGCGAATCCCGTCAACCGCTGCTATTTCTGCAAAGCCGAGCTTTTCACCAAGCTCGACGAACTCGCCGCCGCGCGTGGCTTCCGCGCCATCGCCTACGGTGAAAATGCGGACGATATGAAGCAGGTGCGGCCGGGCCGGCAGGCCGCGGCGGAGTTCTCCATCATTGCACCGCTGCGCGACGCCGGACTCACCAAGGCTGAAATTCGCACACGCTCCCGCGAACTCGGTCTGCCCACCGCAGACGCTCCCGCGCAGCCCTGCCTCAGCTCGCGCATTCCCCACGGCACGCCCGTCACCATCGACGCGCTGGCGATGGTCGAGGAGAGCGAAGCCTTCGTGCGCAGCCTCGGCTTCCGCGTCTTCCGCGTGCGACATCTCTCCACCGCCTCGGCGCGCGTGCAGATCGCGCCCGAGGAAATGTCGCGCCTGCCGGAACTCGCGGCGCAGATCGAAGGCGGCCTGCGTGCCGTCGGCTACGCAGTCGTCGAGATCGACCCCGCCGGCTATCGCTCCGCGGCCTGAACTGGCGGAACGCGGCGATCTGCGGCATCGTGCCTCCGCATGCAACTCGGCGACGCGACTTCCCCACCCGACCTTGCGCGTGCGCTGCGCTCTCAACTCGCGGTGCACAATCTCCGCGTCGCGCTGCTCACCGCGCTGACGCTCGTGGCCGCGGTGGTGCTGTGGTACCTGCTCTACATCGCGGCGAACTGGTTGGCATTGCTCTTCGTTACCGCCGTGGAGGGCACCGAAGCGCGGCTTCCCAGCGTGGTGGAAAATGCCTTCTGGTTCGGCGCCGCCGCGCTGCTTGCGCTCGCCTGGGTCGATCGGCAGTTGCGCCCGGACGATCGCCCCAAGGACTACAAATCAGCAACCGAACTCGTCCTGGAGGTCGCGCTCGCCATCCCGCGACTGACGCTTTCCGTGTGGGGAACGCTGTCCGCGTGGCTGCACTTGGATCGGCGTGAATTGGCCGAAGCTGCGCACCTCGTGACGCAGCTCGGCGAGCATCGGCGCCTGCGCTTGCAGAGCCTGCCATTGGAGATTCCCAACTCGGAACGCCGTTTCAAAATCCTCTTCGCCCTGCAAATGGTGCAGATCATCGACGTCCGCCGCGAGGATCGTGAGCTGTGGGTGGCGCTCAACCCGCTACGACCGAAGGCCCTCCGGCTCGCGGACCCCGCGCAGGCCTGAGCCGCGTCTTTACGCCACCACGACTTCGACTCCGAGGCCCGCGATCGCCTCGCGGGTCGCGGCGGGGATGCCTTCGTCGCAGATCATCGTGTGCAGCGCAGTGAGCGGCGCGACTTTGATAAACCCGGCGCGCCCGAGCTTGCTCGCATCGGTGAGCAGGATCACGCGGCGCGCGGCTTTGATCATCGCGCGTTTCACCTCGGCGATCTCGAGCGTGGTGTCGGTGAGGCCGTGTTCGAGATCGAAGGCCTGCGTGCCGAGAAATGCCTTCTGCACGAGGAGACCGCCGAGCATTCGCTCCGCGAGCGAGCCGACCGTGCTCGAAGCCTCCCGGCTGAACGTGCCGCCGAGCAGAATCACCTCTGCCTCCGTCTTCGCCGCGACCTCGAGCGCGACGTTGAGCGCATTGGTCACCACGGTGAGCGACGCGATTCCGGCGAGAAAGGGCGCCATTTCCACGACGGTCGTGCCGGCGTCCATGATGATAGTGTCGCCGGGGCTGACGAGCTGCGCGGCGGCGCGGGCGACCCGGCGTTTTTCGTCGGTCTGCAAATGCGCGCGCTGCTCTACGGCGAGGAGGGAAGTGAGCTGCCGTCCCGGCTCGCGCGACACCGCGCCGCCACGGTCGCGATCGAGCAGGCCGTCTTTCTCGAGCTGCACGAGGTCGTTCCGGATGGTCACTTCGGAGATGTGGAAATGTTCGGCCAGCTCGCTCACGCGCATGGAGCCGCGCTCCCGCACCAGATCCGCGATTTGCGTGCGGCGTTGATTAATCATCGGGGCACGACCGGACCCGGGGTCGGGTTCGATTTCGCGAGAGTGAGCAGTCATTGAGCGAGTGTTTCGGGAACTTTCGTTTTCTTCGGCCAAATGAGCGTATTCAACGGGATTCGTAAGTCAAAGCTGGATGATCGAAAGGATATCCGAAACTTTTCGAAAGAATCTGCTTGCTGAGCTCGAAAGTTTTCGTAATCTTCTGCTTAGTTTCGCAACCCAGTCACCTCCCCATGAACTTCGTCGCCGTCACCTCCTGCCCCACCGGAATCGCGCACACCCTGCTCGCCGCTGAGGCCTTGAAAAAAACCGCCGCGGCCCTCGGGCATCAGCTCAAGGTCGAAACCCAGGGCTCGATCGGCGCGAAGAATGTATTGTCCGATCGCGACATCGATGATGCGGACGTGGTCATCCTCGCCACCGACGTGCGGATCGACGCGGCCCGCTTCGCCGGGAAGCCGGTCTTCGAGACGCGGACGAGCGACGCGATCCGAAATACCGCAG
>JBAVML010000545.1:0-8179 GCA_049690035.1 Chthoniobacteraceae bacterium | reverse complement strand
GCCGGGCTGCGCGAGATCGGCGAGTGTTTTGACGCCGCGCGGGTTGCCCTTTTTCACCACGATGCCGATGTCGGTGTGCGTGAGCATCACCGATTGCGGAAACTGCTGCGCGACCGGCGGGACGAAGCAGAGATCGCAGGCGTAGTAGGCGTCGGGAAATTTCGGATCGGTCGCGTCGTTCATCGCTTTCATCGACGCGCAGAGCACGCCGCAGCCGTTGAAGACCGTCGTCACCGAGACACCTTCGCGGTCAGCGAATTCGCGGAGCAGCCCCTCGATCGCCGGCCGGTTCACGCCGCCGCTGTAGAGGACCATCTCGGGCTTGTCCGCCCACTTGTCGCCGGGGATCGGCGTGAAGCCGTTTTGTTTGAAAATCTCGCCGCCCTTTTCCGGCGCGGCCAGGTAACGCGCGAAGCGCAGCGCTGCGGGTAATTGTTTGCTGAACGCAAGCACGCCGACGCTCGCCTTTTCCACATGCGTGGAAATCTCGGGCACCTCCACGGCCTCGATGCCCTTGAACTGCGGCACGGTGGAATCCCAGATGATCGCGGCATCGACGCTGCCGAGACTGAGGTCGCTGGCGATTTCGGTGACCGTCGGTTTTTGCACGGCGGCGCGAACAGCGAGCGGTTCGTAGTCGGCGCCGAGTTTCTTTTTCACGACGCGCCCGATCGCGGCGGCTTCGGGATTCACGAGCGCGAACTTCACATCATCGCGGCGCAGGTCGGCGAGCGTCTTGATGCCCTTCGGATTGCCGGCGCGCACGGCGATCACCGGGCGCTGGGTGATGAGCGGGATGACTTCGCCGATGACGCCGAATTTCTTTCCGTCGTCGATGCCGGCCTGGTCGGCGGTGATGAAAAGATCGCCCTGCTGCGCGGCGCGGAGATTCGCGAGCAGCGTGCCGGTGCCGCCGAATTGCAGCTTCACCTCCACGCTGGTTTCCGTGCGATAGCGCTCGGCGATCGCCTCGACGGGCTTCTTCAAATTCGCCGCGCAATAAACCGTGAGGCTCGCGGTGCCCGGAGGCGGCGCAGCTTGCCGGGGCAGGAGCGCGACGATGCCGAGCGCGATCGCGAGCAGGATGACGAGGACGGCGAGTTTTCTCATAGGCGCTTCCGCATACTCCACCAAGTCAGCCCGGCGCCAAGCGCGAGCAGCGCGCCAGCAGCGCCGGTGAGGGGACGAGGATCCGTGCGGCCCGGAGCTTTTCCTGCGGGAGAGGAAGCGGGCTCCTTCGAGGTGATCGTGACCGTCTCCATGGCCGGCGACGGGGCGGCGGCGGGAGGACGAACCTCCGGCGGCACCGCGGTCGCTGGCGCGGGTTCGCCACTCGGCGCCGCCGAATTTTCACCCCCCGCCAGGACCGAGGGCGAGGTCGTCGTAGCGATCGCAGGCACTCCCAATTCCTGCAACTTCCCGTCCCAATCCACGTCGAGCAGCAGATCCCAGCCGGGGTTTTGCCGCTTCACCTGACACGAGCACGCGCCGAGCAGGAACAGCGAAACCTCGTCGATTTGTTCATCGCCAAAATCACGCGCGCCCCACGCACCGAGCACGCGGCCACGACCGAAAACGGCGGCGAGCCACGTGCCGTGGTTGCCCATTTCATCCGCCTTCGCGCCGGCGAGCATGGCGAGGAAGGGCTTCTCCGCGGCACTGTCCGCGTTGATCTGGAGCATGGAAAATTTCACGCCGAGCGCCGGGCCCGGGCCGAGTTGGCTACTCGGATCGTTCGGGTCGATCGGCGGAATCTGTGCGATCTGTTCGAGGTAGCGCAGGCGTTTGTCGAGCCGCGCGGCGATCGCGGCATCGGCATCGCTTTTCCCCGCGGTCACGAGCACCCAGACCATCGAGTCGCCGGCGAGGATGCGGCGCACGATTTCCTTCCGTGCGGGCGAGTCGCTGAGCGACTTGATCACCGCGCCATCGAGCTTTCCCGACCAGAGCTGCCACGCGTCCTCCGCCGCACCCGGCGGCCGCAGGCGTGAGTGTTCAGTCGAGTCCTCGGGCAGGCGCTCGATGCGCAGATTCAGCGGGCTGTTGTCGGTGAAGTTGCGCAGGAAGTGCGCGACCTTTTCGTCGCTCACATCGCCGGGCGCGACCTCGAGGGTGAAGCGGTCCGGTGTCCACCGATCGAGCGCGTAGCGGAAGACGGGAATGGAGCACGCGTCGGCCACGGCGCTACATAGCAGCACGGTAGCGGCGGCGAGCGTCGCGGTCTTTCGCATCGGCGGCTACTTTCGCCCGTAGCAGGTCACTTTGCCATCGACACTCGCGACGTAGAGCCGGCCTTGCGCGACGGCCATTCCATCCCACACCGGCGGGCTGTCGAGCTTCACGTCGGTGGCGATGTTGCCCTTGTCGGTGCTCAGCGTGATGAGCTGCGCGCCGCTCTTGCCGGCGAGCGCGTCGTCCTGCGCGGCGAGGTCCTTGAAGATCGCGGGATCTTTCTGCGTCATGCGCTCGAAGGCGTATTCCTCGTTGATCATGTCGGGCGGGCCGGAGACGAAGAGCGAGTTGCCAGCCTTGCACATGGCGCGGGCGAAGACGGGCGACTGCGAGTCCCATTGATGCACGACGAAGCTGCCCTTCGCGCCCGGCGGCGGTGGCGCGGGTTGCGTCGGATCGCCTTTCGCCTCTGCCGGAGTCGCCGCGAGCACCGACGGCGCACCGCCGATTTTGCGGAACCACAGCGCGGCGCCCACTTTGCCTTTGCCGGTCTCGACGCCGCTCATCGCGCCCATGATCGCGCCGCTGGCGTCGTCGCGCGCGGTGCCGTTATCGAAGCTGCACGCGATCATCGCGCCATTGCCGCGCTGGATGAAAATCGCGCCGTTCGCGTGCTCGACGATTTGCTTTTCGTTGAGCGCACTCGGCCAAACCGCGAATTGATCGAGCATGCCGGTGTACGGTGCGTCCTTTCCATAGTCGCTGACCAGCGAGCCGCCGGCGTGCCCGAGCGTGAGGCCCTGGTTTGGTTTCCTGGGGATGAGGCCGGGCGCGGGCGCCTGCGCGGCCATCTGGCCATCGACGTAGAGCAGCAGTTTTTTGTCCGCGGTGAGCACGCCGGCGAGATGATGCCAGCCCTGGTCGAGCGCGCGTTGGGATTGCGCGGTCGCGTCCTTCTTATCCGCGCGCACCGAGAAGCCGGGCCGTCCATCCTGAAGCGCGAGAGCGTATCCCATCTGACTACCTCCGTGCTGGCAGATCACGCCATCCGGACCGTCGGGCAGCACCCAGGCCTCGACGGTGAGCGGCTTGTTCGACGGATCGAGATTGTCCGAGGGGAAGGTCACGCCGCGCTTCGCTGCCCCCGCTTTAGCGCCGGGTTTGTTGCCGGCTTTCTTTTTCCCGCCGCCTTCATTCGGATCGACCTGCACGTCGGGCGCTTCCTTGCTCGCGGCGAAGAGCTGGTGCTCCATCGTCGTGGTCCATTTGTAATACTGCGGCAAGCGCGCGTAGCCGTACACCTTGTCCGCGTCATGCACGAGGATGCGGCCCTCGGGCGTGTATTTGCCGGCCTGAAAATATCCGCTGTGTCCGCCGGCGAAGCTCTTGCCGTAGATCCAGTAGCTGCGGTGAAACCACGAGTCGTCGAGGAAACCCATCGGTGCGAAGAGATGGCGGTTCTCGCCTTTCTGCGCGGCGCCTTGCTGCGCGGCATTGCCGCTCACCGGCCCGATGTCGATGCGCTTGCCGTCGGCGCCGATCTTCTGCGAACGCAGGAACATCACCTGCCCATTGCTGGAGAGAATGTCATTCAGGCCCACGGGCATCTGGAGCGTCTGGTGCAGTTCCTGGAGATCGCGGCCGGTCGCCGGGTCTTTGTCGTCGTAGAGTTCTTCCACGAGTTTCTTTCCGGTGAGCGCGTCGAGGCGGAGGAAACGCAGGCCGCCATCGAGAAACACGGAGCGTCCCGCGACAGCGTTGACCGTCCCATTTTCCACCAGCACCGCGCCATGCACGGGCCACACGCTTTCCACCTGCTCCCACGCGGCGTGCCGCTGCTCGCTCGGCGCGGCGAGGAAGCGCCAAAGCAGCGCGCCATCGGCCGCGCGCAGGCAGTAAATCCAGCCGTCCTTGCCGCCGAAATACACGCGGCCCTTCCAGACCGTCGGCGGCGAATCGATGCGCGCGCCGGCAATGAAGTGCCAGAGCGGCTTCCCGGTCGCCGCGTCGAGCGCGTGCAGCGTGTGCGCGTCGATTTGCGAGACGAAGGCTTTGCCGCCCGCGACACTCATCGCGCTGAGCCGGCCGCCGAGATCGGCGCTCCAGGATTTACCGAGATCGGCGACGAGTTCCTGATCGGTGAAGCCACTGCGCGCAGCGTCGTGACGATACGTCGGCCAATCCTTCGCGTCCGTGTCGTGTTCGTCGAGCGGCTGGGAAAATGCAGGCCCGCGTTCCAGTCGCTGCTCGTCGGCGAGCGTCTTCGGATGCGGCGAGCCGATGGTGCTGCCGGCCATGGCGTTCAGGCCGTCGAGCTTGGCCTCGGGGTAACACGCGCAATTGTGCGGGCCGGCGTAGGTCAGGCCATTCGCCGGGAGCACGCCGTAGAGGCACGCGCCGCGCACCCAGTGGTTGAGGTCCCAGTGCTCGGCGTTGATGTCCACATACTCGATGCCGGTGCGCGAAGGCATGATGAACTTCTCCGTCGCCTTCGCGATGTAGCAGCGGTGATGAAACCAGTAAGTGCCCTCCGGCACGTCGGGCATGAACTGCTTCTTCGCGACGCCTGTGAGCGGATCGCGTCCGATGAATTCGCCCGTCTGATTGCCGCTCGTCGTGCCGGCATTCCACACCAACCCGCCCGCGACGATGAGATCCTCCGGCGAACGGTAGCCGGACTTCTCGTGCGGCGCCGTCCACAGCTCCTTGCCCGTGTCGGCGGCGACCGCCTTTTCCACGCCATCGCCTCCGGCGTAAAGGATCACGTCGTCGTGCATGACCACGCGCGGGCCGAAGTTGTATTCGATCAGCTTGCGCCGGCCTTCGGAGACCGTCGTCCAGAGCTGACTGCCATTCTTCGGATCGAGGCACACGACCTTGTCGCCATCGTAGTAAACGACGCGCTTTCCATCCGAGCCGAGCGTGATCGGCGCGATCGTCTGCTTCTCTTTTTTCCAAAGCACTGCGCCTGACTTCGAGTCCACCGCCATGAGCGTGCGCGGCTTCTTGTCCCATTCAAATTCCTGCGCCACGCGGCCCTGGTCGTTCTGCAGCTTCGGCGCGTAATCCTTCAGCGACCAATCCTCCGGATTCACCAGCGTGTAGATCACGCCGTCCACGTGGATGATTTCCTCCGCGCCTTTCGTCTCGGCGAAAGTATGGAGCACTTCGCCCGTCCCGCCGTCGAGCGCGACGATCGGCTCGCCGATGCCCATGGTCACAAAGATGCGGTCGCCATCGCCCACCAGCCGGCGCGTGAGCTGCGTCGGGCCGCTCTTCAACGGCCACATGTGCTCGCTCCAGTTCTCGATCGTCTTCTTCCACAGGATCGTCCCGTTGAACGCATCGCGCGCGATCAACGACCAGTGCGACGGCAGCAGGATCGAGATGCGCGAGCCTTCGTCCATGATGTAGAAAAGGCGGCCGCCATTGCTCACCTCCGCGCTCAGCGAAGACATGCGATCGTGATGCCGCGACCAGCGCGGCGAGCCCACCCACTGCAAGCGCTCCGGCGGCGCGACCACCGAGTCCTTCGACACGGCGTTGCCCTTTGCGTCGTAATAATAGTGCGTCCACTCGTCCATCGTCGTCGGCCGCGGCTTCACGATCTTTTCCCACTGACCGGCTTGCTTCACGTACGCCACGCCGTTCGGCACGAGCACGCGCTTCACCTCGTCGAGCGAAATGCCGTTGAGGTCCTCGGCGACGACGAGGTTCACGAGATTGTCGATGTAGGGAAGCTGCGCCCCGCTCAGCCGCTCGATCGCGACATCTCCGTACACTTTCTCCGTCGCGAGCCGCTCCCGCGCCGCCGCCACCTTCGCCGCATCGCGCTCCAATCCCTGCACTTGAAAGCTGTCGTTCTTCCGCAGCGCGGCCGTGAGCTTGCCATCGCCGGAGCCGAGATGGACGACGATGCCTCCTTTCACTCCTGTCGCGTCGAAGATGCGCGACGCTTCCGCCATGGCTGCGGGGTCCGCGGCAGGCGACAATCTGGTGAGGCCGAAAGTCGCCAGCGCAATGATGGGGAGAAGGATGGGGCGGGACATGATGGTTCGATAGCAGGTGGGGCGGGGTTCCGACACGGAAATGAAAAACTCCTACGCCGAACCCCGGCGACCTTGCGAGGTCGCGGTCGGAGTCGGCCGCCGACGATTGTTCGCTGGACCGTCTCGTTAGCGGCGGTAATCGTGCTCGCCATGTCCGACTTCCCCACCGCTCAGCTCACCAACGCCATTGGGGAAGCAAGGTCGCGGAGCGAGTTCGACGCGGGGCTCTGCACCGCTCTCGAATACTTTGATCAACTCAATGCCGCGACGATCGCGCAGACCGGCGTGCATCTCGCCTGCCGCGCGGGTTGTTCGTTGTGTTGCTCGCTGCGAGTCGATGTTTTCGCGCATGAGGTCTTTCTCATCGCACATCACATCCGCACCCATTTTTCCGACGCCGAGATCGCCGGGTTGATGGAGCGGTTGAACATTCACGCCGCGAAAGTCCTCCCGCTGACGCCGTTTGAACACGCTACCCAGAACATCGTCTGCCCGCTTTTGCGCGATGGCCGCTGCTCGATCTACGCCGTTCGTCCGCAGTCCTGCCGGCGGCATCACTCTGCGGACTTTGCGGCCTGCCAGTTTTGCTACGACCACCCGACGGATCTCGATTTTCCCGGCGCGCACGATGCCGTCGTGTTCAAAACCTTGACCGAGGCAATGCAGCAGGGAATCGACGCGTATACATCGCTCGGGTTTGACCACACCATTTACGAATTGGGCACGGCGCTCGCGGAGGCGCTGCTCGCGCCCGAACGTTGGGAGCGGTGGCGCGAGCGCGAGCGGGCGTTTGTGACCGCGTCGGTGACGGAGAGCGCGCCGGAGGGATAAACAACTTATCTTTTCGGTGGAAGATGCTCGTTCTCGTGATATTCTCCCTCATGAGTCCGATCACCAAATTCGCCGTGTTTATGATCCTCGCCGGGGTTCTCGCGATCCTCTTTGCTCTCGTCCCAGATTCCCGGATGAAGGCGATTCACTCTGAAAAAACGGACCTACTCCGGGAATCTTCCGGTAAATCGGGGCCACTGTTGCCTTCCGTGCCTCTGACCGGCGATCGGAAGCTCGGGAAAACTCCAGCCCGCCCTGCGGCGGGTGAAAATAAGTTTGTCGAGAAGGTGAGGATGCCCGCGATCCGAGGGGTGAATAATTACGGCTGGGTGGAATTGCCCCGCGGCACTCGCGTAAACTTGGTGAAAGAGAGCGGCAACCGCCTTTGGGTCCGCTGGGACGGGACCATTGTCGAGGTTCCGAATGTGGTTGCCGCATCCGGCGCGATCGTGCTTCGCTAGCCGCGAACGCACCTCGGCGCCTCATGCCTCCACCATACCCTCTTACCATTCCCAGGGCGGAAGGAGCGGTCTTTGCGCTGGACGCCCCGACGCTTGCGCAGGGCTGCGAGGCAGCGAGAGAGAGTCCGCGGCGGCGCATCATCATGCAGTTGCATCGCTCCGATGCGGAGGCCGTCCAGCGAATGCTGAACTTCTGGCAACCGGGCAGTTACGCGCGGCCGCACTGCCACCCGGCGCCCGAAAACATCGAGAGCGTGGCTGTCTTGAAGGGCGCGCTGGGATTTGTGGTGTTCGAGCCGAGCGGCGCCGTGCGTGCGGCGCATCGTTTGGTTGCGGGAAATGCAGCCTCCTGTCTCGTGGACATCGAGCCCGGAGTCTGGCACACCCTCGTCCCGCTCGCTGAAGATACCGTAATCCTGGAGATCAAGCGCGGTCCGTACGACGCGGCGGCGGATAAGACCTTCGCCGAATGGGCCCCCGCGGAGGACTCACCGGACGCGCCTGACTACCTGCGGCGCTTGGAGTCGATCTTCAAGTGCTAGCAGCGGCTCGTGCGCGCACGGGCCACTCATGCTCCGAGCGCGCCAACGCATCTCCCCGGCCATTCGGAGGAACCCACTCCTGCGGGTCCCGCCCTAAAACAGCTCCCCCTGCGCTTCCGGCTCT
>JBAVML010000544.1:0-12221 GCA_049690035.1 Chthoniobacteraceae bacterium | reverse complement strand
GTATGAAGGACCGCTGCCATTTGGGCCGGGCTGAACGCTAAAGGCATTTCCACTCACACTCGGAGCAAGGAGGCGAATAAGACCGCCACCGCCGCCACCACCACCGCCATAGGTGGGGGGAAGCCCGCTGCCCCCATTGCCACCGGTGGCTGCGATCTGGCCGGTAACCAAGTTCGAACTCGCGGATGCCACTATAACTACTCCACCGCCTCCTCCGCCGGCAGCGCTATGCGCCGCGTCTTGGCCATTGGCCTGTATGTTTCCCGTCTGCATAGCGCCCTTTGAAAGGATTCGGATGGCTCCCCCGCCAAAAGCCGGGGCGATATTTCCGAAATTGCGGGAAACGTGCTGCGCGCCGGATCCACCTCCAAGAGAACCGACCGAGGCACTCGATCGCAATGAGCCTGTCGGTAAGGCGAGACCAGTGCCGCGAGAGGTCCTTGAGTCAGAAGCTGTTGCGCTTTGCCGTGCAATGCCAGGTTGCGCCGAGGTGGCGGATGCTTGGCCTCCACTCGAAATCGTTCCACCCGCCGGAGCCACGATGATCGTGCCGAGATTCGTGAACGTCCCCGTGCAACGAATCGTAGTGCCACTTGGAACGGCGAGCGTGCCCGTCACAGTGAAATCGGTAAATTGTGGATTGCCAGTATCGAGAACGCCGGACCCTGAAAACGCGCCAGCGGAGCCATCACCATAGACAAGATCCGCTACTCCAACCCCTGCGGGACTCATGTCACCGGGGTCGCCTTTCTCCCCCTTTTCTCCTTTATCCCCTTTGTCTCCCTTGACGCCAGTCGCCCCCGGGCCGCCCGGCAAGCCCGGCAGCCCTTGGTCACCTTTCAGGCCCATTGCGCCGGGGTCGCCTTTATCCCCTTTCGGTCCCTGGGGGCCAACGAATCCGAATCCCGGCGCGCCCTGGTCGCCCTTATCCCCTTTTGGACCTTGCGGACCGGGCACGGCGACCAGCGTGATATCCAGTTGCGGATAGTGCCCCGCCGCCGCGTTTTCCTTACTGTCGAAGCCGATGACCGCGGATGTCGCCTCGCCGCTGAGGACGAAGCCGTGGTTGCTGCCGGGGGTGTTCAGCCACGCCTGCACGATGGCGGTCACCTCGAGATTAACGAAAGAGCCCTTCGCCGCCTTGGGCAGCGGCACGGCGACCAGTTCGGGCGGCCCGACTACCGGAGCGTTGGAATCGACGAGCAATCCTTCGGTCCAGGCACCATTGGCCAGCGATACTGTGAAAGCGCTGTCCTTGGTCAGCACTGACGGATAGAGCCGGAAGATCGCCTTGGCCACCTGCGCGCCAGTGGTGCCGGCGGGGAGTTGTCCGAGATCAAACTGCACCCAACCGCGATTCTTCCCGCCCACCTGCACGGTCACCGCGGTCGGGCCGGGTGTCTTGTCGCCAGTGGTCGTCGTGGCGTCATCACTCGCCGGGATGACCACGGCGGAACTCGTCGAGACGAGCAACGACAAGCACGCCAGACAGAGCAAAAACCGCCGGAGAGAACTAGACATCGTAACAGGGACCTTTCTTTTGAAACCGACCACGCCTATCCCACGGTTCAGGCTCGGAGGTCAATCCGTTTCCGAACGATCGCAGATATTTGGAGTGTATCTCCGCGCTTGCGACAGGACGCGGATTCTGCGCTCCCTTTTGGCCATGAAGATCGCGCTCCCCCTGCTTTCCTTTTTACTCACGACGCTCGCGCTGACCGCGGTCGAACCCACGCGCACGTGGAAGCTGTGGGAGGGGAAGCCGCCGGGGGAGTTCACGGTGCCGGGGCCGGAGACGACGACGGAGCCGAAGCCGACGGACAAGGTGCAGATCCTGCGGATCACGAATATCGCGGAGCCGCGGCTGGAATTTTACGAGCCGGCGGCGGAGAAGAAGAACGGCGCGGCGGTGGTGATCGTGCCGGGCGGGGGCTTCGGGATTCTGGCGTCGGGACACGAGGGGGCGGAGCTGGCGGAGTGGTTTCGCGAGCGCGGGTTCGTGGCGGCGGTGCTGCAGCATCGGTGTCCGACGAACAAGCTGGCGAAGCCGTCGGAGCTGCCGGCGCAGGATGCGCAGCGGGCGATCAGTCTCGTGCGGTCCAAGGCGGCGGAGCTCGGGGTAAAGCCGGAGCGCGTGGGGTTGTTCGGATTTTCGGCCGGCGGGCAGGTGGCGCTGATCGCTGCGACGAATGACAAGCAGCGGCTGTATCCCGCGGCGGACGAAACGGACAAGGTGAGCTGCCGGCCGGATTTCCTGATGCTGTGTTACCCGTGGAAGATTCTCGCCGATGGCTCGCTCACGGAGCTGAAGCCGGAGATCCACATCGGCCCGACCACACCGCCTACATTCCTCGCGCAAGCGAACGACGATCCCGGCTCGCTCGCCGAGGGCAGCACGCTGGCTTTTCTCGCGCTGCGCAAAGCGAAGGTGTCCGCGGAACTGCATATCTACAGCACGGGCGGGCATGGCTTTGGCCTGCGGCCCAATGCCACCCAGGCGCCGGGCGACTGGCCGGGCCGCGCGGAGCTGTGGCTGAAAGCGCGTGGCTTGATGGAGGGGAAATAGCCGATGCCCTATTTGCTCGTGGCGCTCGGCAGTGCGGTCGGCGGCGTGCTGCGTTTCTGGCTCGGCGCGCTGCTCAGCGAGCGGCTCGGCGCGGCCTATCTCGGCACGGTGGTGGTGAATGTGAGCGGGTCATTCGCCATCGGATTCATCGCGGGACTCGGCCCGATTCCGTTCACGCGCCAACTGCTCATGATCGGTCTGCTCGGCGGCTACACGACGTTCTCGAGCTTCAGTCTGCAGACGCTGGAGCTCGCCCACGAAGGCCGCTGGAGCACGGCGGCGGCGAACATCGCGCTGTCGGTGATCTGTTCGTTGGTCGCGGTCTGGCTGGGACACATGTGCGGCGTAGCGGTGCGGCGTTGAGGCATCCACTTTGCCGTCGCGCCGCGATGATGCGGGGGAAATGAAACCCGCTGGCCTCGTTGGAATCTTCCTTATCATCGTCGGTGTCGTGGCACTCGCCTACCAGGGCTTCACTTACACGACGCACGAAAACAAGAAGGTGATCGACCTCGGGCCGTTGCAGGTCGATGCCACGGTCGAGAAGCGGAAGACGGTTCCACTCCCGCCGATCCTCGGCGTGGCCGCGCTCGCGGGCGGCGTGGTGCTGCTGGTGATGAACGGGAGGAAGTAGCGGGTTCGCAGTTGCCCGGCGAGGCCCTTTGCGGCAGCGTCTCCGGCCCATGTCTTCCCGCACTCTGCTCACGCTCGGCCACTCGCCCGATCCCGACGACGCGTTTATGTTTTACGCGCTCGCGGAGCACAAGATCGACACCGGTCGCTGGGATTTTGAGCACACGCTGCAGGACATCCAGACGCTCAACGAACGCGCGACGCGCGGTGAACTGCACATCTCGGCGATCTCGATTCACGCCTACGCCTACGTCCTCGATCAGTACGCGCTGCTGCCCTGCGGGGCGAGCATGGGCGATGGCTACGGGCCGATGATCATCGCGCGCGCCGACGCGGTGCTGCCGGATCTCGCGGACGAAAGTGCGATCATCGAATGGCTCCGCGCGCGCAAGATCGCGGTGCCGGGGAAGATGACGAGCGCGGTGCTTTCGCTGCGGCTCTTCGCGGGCGGAGTGAACGAGGAGGTCGTTCCTTTCGACGAGATCTTCGAGCATGTGGCGTCGGGCAAGTCCGATGCTGGGCTGATCATCCACGAAGGCCAGCTCACTTACGCGCGCGACGGCTTCGTGAAGGTGATCGACTTCGGCGAATGGTGGAAGGCAAAGACCGGCCTGCCGCTGCCGCTCGGCGGCAATGTGATCCGCAAGGATCTGTCACCCGTCGATCGCAGCGAGATCAATGTGATCCTGCGCGAAAGCATCCGCTACGGGCTCGAACACCGCGCCGCCGGGGTGGCCCACGCAATGCCGCTGGCGCGGGGATTGGACACGCAACTCGCCGACCAGTTCATCGGCATGTATGTGAACGACATCACGCTCGACTACGGCGACGTGGGCCGCGCGGCGATCCGCGAATTCCTCGGTCGCGCGCATGCGGCTGGCTTGATTCCCGCGCCGGTGGAGTTGGAGTTCGTGGAGTAGGACGGACTTACTTTTTCTTCAGCGCGCGAAACTTGGTCAACTCGGTCAGCACCTCTCGCGCGGTCAGCGTCAGCGTGCGACTGCGATTGGCGAGTTCGTCGGGCGTGGTGGCGGGGGCCTTGGTATAAGTGCGCACCGCCTCACCGTAACCGATGACGGCATTGAGGAGCGGCAGTGCGCGGGAGTCAAAGTGCTTCTGAGCCTCGAGCATTCGATCCACCTCTGCGTCAACGGTGGTTGATGGGAGTCTGGTCAGATCATTTGGCGCACGCGACTGCACGGCGTTGAAGACGGTCGGCGCCATGTTTTCGATCGCGTAGAGCGTGCCGTCCGGGGAGAGCTTTTCGAATTGTCCGGTGGTCACGCGCAGCAGCAGGCGCGCGCTCAGGCAGGTGGGCATGGCGACCATGGTTTGCCGCAGGGACTCCTGCACCTCGGGATCGCGCAGCACCGTTTCGGCCTTGGCTCCGGGCTTGTTGAGCAGCTTCTGGACTTCACCAAAATTCTCGAGGGCTTTCGTTAGTTCCGGGCTGTGTCTCGCGTCGGCGATTGCTTTCACGTCTTCATAGGAATTGACGGAGAAGAACTGCGTCCCGGCGAAGAGCGACATCCCGGAGCTGATCATCAAGTCCGTGACCTGCCCTATTTGTTTCTCCGTCATCACGACGCGCTTGGCGCCGGCCTTCATCACCGCGAGCAGCCGCGGGATCGCTTCGTTCACCGGCTGCACGTCGCCGTCCGCTTCGAACGTACCGAGCGCCATGAAGCCTGGCTCGGGAGTCCATCCGCCGAGCGCGGCATCGAGCGCGACCGCGAGTCCGAGCCCGGACGCGGCAAGATCCTGAGCGGACACCGAGCCCGTGTAAGTGATTTCGATGCGTCCCGTTTTCAGCTTACCCGGATGCAGCTTTTCGATTTGCACGCTGACGGCTTGGAGCACCTTGTTCGCCTCGGGCGGAACGCGTTGCGTGAACACCGCGCCGCCCACGCCGCGCGCCAGCTTCACTTCCACGTGAGCGATTGCGGCTGACGGGCGCACGCCGGTCTGTGGAGGCAGCAGCAGCGGGACGTCCACCACGGTCAGGCCCGGCGCGGGCGGCGATGCAGGGACCTGAGCGCAGATTGAAGCAGTGAGACTGGCGAGCAGCAGCGCCAGCCGAAGAACGGGGATCAGGGCCATGGAATTCGTCGTGGTGAAACGCAGCGCATTTACGACAGGCAGACCCGCGAGGCAAGCCAGCGAAAGCAACAATCCGCCGCACGCGGCAGCGCTGCTCGTCCGGTGTTTCACGTGGTCGGGGCGGCGAGATTCGAACTCGCGACCTCCTGGTCCCAAACCAGGCGCTCTACCAAGCTAAGCTACGCCCCGACGTGAACGGCAGCGGAAGTGATCCGCACCGGAGAGTGGGGACTATGCGTGCATCGCGAGCAACGGCAAGAGATTCCGTCGAATCATTCGCAAGATGTCGCTGGCCCGCGTCGCGACATCGGTTCGCTTCGCCTCACGGATTGAATAACGAAGGCTTGTCGTTGCTGTGAATGTGTGGTTGAACCAACGTCATGCCCACTCCCAAAAAAGCCACTAAAGCACCCACCAAACGCAAACCAAACGCCGCGCTGATGAAGCCGGTGCAGCCCGATGAGGCCCTCGCGAAGGTTGTCGGCTCCAAGCCAATTCCCCGCGGTGAGCTCACCAAGAAGCTCTGGGACTACATCAAGAAAAACAAATTGCAGGACGAGAAGAAGCGCACCCAGATCAACGCGGACGACGCGTTGAAGGTGATCTTCGGCGGAAAGAAAAGCGTCACGATGTTCGAGATGACCAAGCTCGTCTCCGGACACATCAAGTAGTCGCCTTAGCACCGATTGATTGGTTCGCTCCGCAGGGCGGAGTGAAGTTCACGGTCAACGCAACCCTCCTGGCATGGCGCCGGGAGGGTTGCGACCCGAGAGTTGGCTGAGGGGCGTCGAGGTAAGTCACGACCGGCTTCGGCGGCCGTCTGGACGAGCATTCTGCGCGGGGCGACGAGTGGAAACAGTCACTTCGCGGCACGGCGGTGGATCGCCGTGGCAGCAACCTTCCGTGACTTATTTTACCGCCTCCAAGGCGAGTGAGCCGATCCTGCTATCTCGTCGGATTCCAAGCGTTCCGCTCCCAAAAGGAACGGACATCGCTTGCGCTACCACGGAAGATATTTCGCTCCGCACGGCGGATATTCGCTACACCGATCGGATACGAAGCGCGGGGAAGGTCACAAACTCCGTCGCCGGTATATTGCCAAAGGTGCCAACCGCTCCACGGCGAGGTGGCTGTGGGCGGATAGTGATAGTTTGCCACCCATAGCCAGCACTTCTGCAGGGTGCGCTGCGTGGCAGAACTTACCCCGACTCCATTGATCACGCTTCGAATCCGGTTCTCGCCGGAATAGATACCCGGATACTTTCCGGTTCGCTGCTGGATTCGCTCAACGAAGGCCACTGCTTGATCGACGCGCATCGTGCCGCCGGGGTAGTGGCCGTTCTTCTCGAAGTCGAGCACGAGCAAGACGCCCGGATTGGCGTCTGCACCTTTTGCGGATCGCCAGTGGGCGGCGACGGAATTCAGGAACCGATCCGCCTGCCGGATTGGATCGGTCGCATCGGCAAAATGATAGGCTCCCCAAAGGAGTCCGGCGCCACCTGCCTCGTCCTGCCGCTGCCGGTATTTCTCATCGGTATTGCCGACGGGATAAGTTGCTTCGTGAATCGCCGCGACAATGCCCTCCCGGCGCATCTGTGCAAAGTCCGGCCGCATCTCATCATAGTGAGATAGATTGACGATGCTATTGCTCGCAGAGCCATTCGCCGCGAGCACCAGGATAATGGCGCAGGCGCGCAGGGCTGATCTCCTCATTCGGTCAACACTTACTTCTTGGCCGCATTCGGCGCGGCTGAGCCCTTCTTGCGCGCCGCCCAGCGTGCCTTCATTGCAGCTGCCAGCTTTGCGCGGCCGGCGGGAGTGAGTCCGCCCTTCTTCTTAGCCGGTTTTGCGGGTTTGGCCGCAGCCGGAGCGGCGGGAGCAGCCTTGGTACCTCCCTTTGACTTAGCCCACCGCGCGCGCTGCGCTGCGGCGATCCGCTCGCGGGCTTCAGGAGAAAGAGACCGCTTGCCACTTTTCCCGCCGCGTTTGGCGGGAGCCGGTGAGGTGGCTGCGGCGCGTGGTGCACTTACCACTGGCGCGGTGCCGCCGACGAGGGAAGCAAGTTGTGATTGAAGCTTTTCGATCTGCTCGGCGATCTCGATGGCTCGCTTAAGATTGGCGACGGAAGGAGTGTTTGAGGTGGGCATGGCCTAGGAGTATTGATTCGAAACATTATCCGTCAACAACTGATCGAAGCTGTCTTTGCAAGAAACAGGAGCCGGTTGAGGCTAGTAGTAACGAGTGACTAACTCCCAATCTCGTCGGCAGGGCGGTATCTGAGCAACACTCGACCGAGGGCGTTGCGCTGATCATGACTTCGAGGTTCGCGTACGATGGAAGTAACTGGGTCAACCCCTGTGCTGCGACGCCATCCGCGCGACGTGCTTTGCATTCGCACTCGCGTTCGGAGTGGCGTTACGTAAAATCATCGCACCATGCCGCTCGACTTGAAGAGCCTGGTCGCGACTCGACTGGGCGAAAACTACACGCTGCACGAGAGGCATCTCAATCCGACCCTCGTTAGTGTCCAACGAATCATCGGCTTCGACCAGGTCTATGCGCGGGCGCAGGGCGCGTGGCTCTACGATCTCGACGAGCATGCCTATCTCGATTTCCTCAGCGGATACAGCGTCTTCAATATTGGGCGCAATCATCCCGCAGTGCAGCAGGCCATTCGCGACGTCCTCGCGCTCGACCTGCCCAACATGGTGCAGATGGACTGCTCATTGCTCAGCGGATTATTGGCGGAGGCTTTGTTGAAGCGGTTCCCGGCGCATCTCGACGCCGTTTTTTTCTGCAACTCGGGAGCCGAGGCGGTGGAAGGCGCGCTCAAATTTGCCCGCGCGGCCACCCGCCGTTCGGGGCTTCTTTCGTTTACCGGCTCTTTTCACGGACTTACGCACGGCGCACTTTCGGTAATGGGCGATGATCACTTCCGCGAAGGCTTTGGCCCCTTGCTCGCTGGCGCGGAATGTGTGCCTTTCGGAGATCTCGCCGCCCTTGGTGCTCGGCTTGCCCGCCGCGATGTGGCGGCGCTGATCATCGAGCCAGTCCAGGGGAAGGGAGTCCATTTTCCTGACGGCAACTTCTTTCGCGAAGCGCAGCGCCTCTGCCGCGATCACGGCACGCTCCTGATCTCCGATGAAGTGCAGACCGGCCTCGGGCGCACGGGACGCTGGTGGGGCTTTGAGCACTGGGATCTCGAGCCTGATATCGTCACCGTCGCGAAGTCGCTAAGTGGCGGCTATGTGCCGTGCGCGGCCGTCGTGTCGCGGCGGGCGGTCCAGCAAGCCACCTTTAGCCGGCTTGATCGCTGCGTGGTGCATTCATCGACTTTTGGGCGAAACAACCTCGCCATGGCCTGCGGACTCGCCACGCTCGAAGTGATCGCGGATGAAGATCTCGTCGCCCGCGCTCATGACACGGGCATGCGATTGCTCGATCGGCTGACCGGACTGAAGCAGCGTCACTCCTTGATCAAAGAAGTGCGTGGGCTCGGCATGATGATCGCGATTGAATTTCACGAACCTCGCGAACTCGCGGCGCGCATGGGCTGGAAGCTTCTGCACCGCTTTGAGCGCGAACTCTTCGCGCAGATGATCGTGACGGCGCTCTTCACCAAACATCGCATCCTGACTCAACTCGCCGGACACGACATGGACGTGATCAAGATTCTCCCGCCGCTGATCATCGGGGAGCGCGAAATCGACTATTTCGTCAGTGCGCTCGATGCCGTGCTCACCGACTGCGGCCGCTTTCCCGGGCCGATTTGGGATCTCGGCGCGAACTTTGTGAAACATACCCTGCGCCGTCCCGCAGCAGAGCCGGCCGAGGCGGGTTAGCTTCCACTTAGAGCTGATCCGCGTTTGGAAACTCGCGGAGAATTGGCTCCGCGCGTGTGGGCTGAATCCAGGGCAGTACCAGTCGCACAAGCGACCGCGCCCAATCTGCGGCGGGCGCGACGTAAAGATCGAGCGGAGCAAGGTGAAAGCCGAGATGTAGCTTTGGATCGTAGTTGAGGGGCGTGCTGTGGTAGGCGCGCAGACCTTGCGCGAGCGCCCAGGAGAGGACATCGCGAAAGGTGACAAAGTAAAGGTGCAGGTCGAGTGCGACTCGATAATCGAGCCCGAGATATTCGTCGTACAGCTCGCCGTCGTGGACGAAGCACAGGCTGAACGCGACTAACCGCCCTTGCTGACGCCACAGGAAAAAGCGGACCCGGTCGGGCATGCGGCGTTCGAGTTCGAGCAGGAACTCCCGGGTTAGTTTCTCGAAGCGTAACGCCGACCTCGCGAAGACCTGAAGATACAAGGCATGTGCTTCATCGACGACGCTGGCGATGCTCGTCGCGACGGTCATCTCGATCGGCGGTGCGGCAGCCAGCGCGCGGAATTTTCGGCGCAGGTTCTTTCTCATTGAGTGACCAAGCGCGCGCGCGAGGTAGTCATCGAAGCTGCCGTAGCCTAGGGCGAGCCGCGTGGAAGGCATGCTGGGCACCCGCGTGAACCGGGAGTCGAGCGCAGTCATGGTGGATCTATGCGCGGAAGGGATGTCTTTCCACACGACCAGCGCCGCGCCGTATCGCCGGGCGATCGCGGGCAAGGTCTCGATCAACGCCGGCCGATGCGCGGGAGCCGATGGATGCCCTTCACCCGCCGCGCATCCAATCATCAGCATCCGCAACCGGAGCAGGCGCGGCCAGACGCCGCGCAATCGAGCCACCGCGGAGCACACGAATGCGGGGGCCGTCGCCATGAGATCCTGTTCGACGAAGAAGCACGGTTGAAGCGCGACGGGAGTGCCGGCTTGATCATGGACGACGAGCACGCGGCAATCGAAGTCATCGCCGAGCGTGTCATCGACGATCTCATGATAACGATGATCCTTGGCCAGCCCACAAAAGGCGTCAGTCCATAGTGGCAGCGCCCGGCACTCCGCCTGGGGCAAAAGGCGCACATGGCCGGTGGTGCATTCAAAGGCAGGCGAATCAGTCATGGCAGGGCAGCGGCACCATCACCGGATTTCCCGAGATTGACAGCCTCACCGTCAATGCCCGACTCGTTCCTCCGCCGTGCACTCACTCCGCCTCCTCCTTGTTCCTCTTGCCGCATGGCTTGCGCTCTCGCTCGCGGCGTTTTCGCGCGACTTCGATCTTCGCCGCGACACGTTCGCTTTTTCCAACGACACGGTGCTGCGTTATGGGGTGGACGAAGCGGGACGCCTGCACATCAGCCGGCGCGACAAGCCGGTGGAGTACGGGCATCGCTGTTTTGTGCTCGCGCGGGCCGTCCTCCAGTTTCACCAGTTCGCCCGCTTCGAGCCGCACCAGCCGAAGCTTTCGCGCGAAGAGTACCATCGGCGGATCAGGCAACTGTGCCGCATCCCCGTCTGGAGCAGTGGCCCGCGCGAGAGGATCGTCTTTCCGGGCTTCGCCGACGTCCATGCCTTCTCCATCGCCTATGAAGGACTGCTCAAGGAAGACCTTGGCAATTGGCTGCCGTGTTACCTGCGCGTTGGTAACTGGCGCATGGCGACCGGCCATCTCCGCGCCGGGCAGGCCGCGGCGGCGCGCTGGCTGTCCAAATCGATGGAGGAAAGAAAACTGCGTGCGCTCTATCTCGCTCGCTTCCCCAGCATGAACCATGTGGTGGTCGTCTATGCCATGCACCCTCAGTCCAATGGCGACATTCGCTTCGATGTCTATGATCCCAATTACCCGAACGAACCCAGCTGGCTCCTCTACCGCGCCGATCAGCGCAGCTTCGAGTTCGACAAGCGCTGGTACTTCCCCGGCGGTCGCGTGAACGTCATGCGCATCTACATCTCGCCCTTTCACTAAGTCGTCGGTCGTTTCATTTCGTGTCCCACCGTCGGCTCTCCTAGCTTCACCTTCATGTTTACCGGTCTCGTCGAAACCACGGGCAAAGTTGCCGCGTTAGAGGTCACCGCCTCGGAAGCGCGTCTGATCGTCCACGCTCCCACCATTGCCGGCGAGGTCGGCCTTGGCGATAGCGTCACGGTGAATGGCTGCTGCCTCACCGCCGTCGCGCAGGATGCGGAAACGATCGCCTTTGACTTGCTGCACGAGACGCTCGAGCGCACGAGTCTCCGCGGCGCGAAGGTCGGTGCGCTGGTGAATCTCGAACGCGCGCTCGCCGCGAATGCGCGGCTCGGCGGCCACTTCGTGCAAGGCCACGTCGATTGCGCGAGCGAGATCCTCGCCCTCGAACCAAACGGCGCCGATCACCGGTTGGAGATCGCGCTGCCCCGCCAGTTCGCGCAGTACGTCGCCTTCAAGGGCTCGATCGCCATCGACGGCATCAGCCTCACCGTCGCGGAGGTGCGCGAGACGAGCTTCGCTGTCTGGCTCATCCCGCACACCGTCGCGGTGACGAATCTGCACACGCGTCGCGCGGGCGATCGGGTGAATCTCGAGTTCGATCTCTTGGCAAAGTATGTCGAACGCATGCTCGCCGTGCGAAAAAACTAAGCCCGGAGACGCAGAGGCGCAGAGATTTGGGAGAAAGGAAATGATTCCTCCGCGTCTCGGCGCCTCTACGGTCTCAATTCACCGCGCCTTCCGTGAAGAAGCGATCCCGGCGTGCCCGCGCTTCATCGAGCGACTTGGTGCGCAGCGAGCGGCGCACCCGTTCCTTGGTGATCGGCGTGGGATGCACGACGTAGTGGATGAACCACGTGCCATTGTTATTCCACAAGTGGTGGTTCGGATTTTCGGGATTCACCCGGAGTGAGAGGTTGTTCATTGGTGTCTGTGTCAGTTGTGAGTTGGCGCAGGCACATCAAGGGAGTTTCGTTCGCCACGAGCAGACAAGCTGTGGCGCACATCGCACGCGGCGCTTTCGCCGCGGGCATCCACCTTGGTTTACTCCTACCAGGTTGGCGGACCGGCTCGACTGGAACC
>JBAVML010000543.1:0-6300 GCA_049690035.1 Chthoniobacteraceae bacterium | reverse complement strand
ACGCACGCATATCGGTGGCAATGCGCACGACCACTACGATGCGGCGGGCGTCCTGCTGCACACCTACGGCCCGCATTATTTCCGCACGAACTCCGAGCGGATCGTAGCCTACTTGAGTCAGTTCACGGAGTGGCACCCTGTGGAATACAAGATCGCCTCGTGGACGGAAGGTCGCTTTTGGCAATTCCCGATCAACCTCAATACCTTCGAGCAACTGATCGGCAGGCCTTCCAACTCGGAGGAAATGAAGGCGACTCTGGCGCGCTGGCGCGTTCCCATCGAGAGCCCGGCGAATTCGGAAGAAATCATCATCTCACAGGTTGGCCAGCGCCTTTATGAAATGTTCTTCAAGAACTACACGCGCAAGCAATGGCGGCGTGATCCTCGGGAGCTGGATGCAAGCGTCTGCGGGCGCATCCCGATTCGGACGGATCGCGACGATCGGTACTTCTCGGAGAAATTTCAGGCCCTTCCGAAGGAAGGTTACACCGCCATGTTTCAGAAGATCCTCGCCCATCCGCGCATCAGTGTGCAGCTGGCCACCGACTATCGTGAGGCGCGCCAGGAGCTCAGCTACCGGCATCTTATCTATACGGGGCCGATTGACGAATACTTCGACCATTGTTTCGGCCCGCTGCCCTATCGTTCGCTGCGCTTTGAACCGGAGACGCTCAATCAGGAATTCTTTCAGAGCTTCATGCAGGTCAACTATCCCAACGACTACGACTTCACCCGCATCGTGGAAATCAAGCACGCCACTGGCCAGACACTTCCCGTGACCACCATCATCCGCGAATATCCTGAAGATTTCGGACCGGGTAAGGAACCCTATTACCCGATCCCCGCGCCGGACGCGAGGGCACTCTATGCACGCTATGCGGCTCTCGCGGAAAAAGAAGAGGGCGTGAGTTTCGTGGGCCGGCTCGCGACCTATCGTTATTACAACATGGACCAGATCGTCGGCATGGCGCTCGCCGAGTTCGAAAAACTCCAAGCGAGGCACGCTTCGCTGGCGTCGCCTCCTTGATCGCGCCGCGTCGCCGAAGTTCGACCTTGCGACGGCCGGTCCGCGTTGCCCAGAATTTGCTGACAGGATCCAGCCTCTACTCTCTCCCACTTTGCTTTTCGCCACCGAAATCCATCCCGCGCGGTGCGGGGACCTCACCTTCCCCAACGCGCCCGGCATTCCTGCTGAGCGGTCGATCGACTGAGCTGCTTCGCTCATGAAATTACTCATCTCCGGTATCTGCGGCTTCGTCGGTTCCACCCTCGCTCGTGCGGTGCGCGAAAACCTTCCCGAGATCGAAGTGGCGGGCTTCGATAACTTCGCCCGCCCGGGGAGTGAGCGAAACCGGCTCGCGCTCAAGGAATGCGGCGTGCAAGTCCGCCACCTCGACGCGCGGAGCGCCGCGGATGTCGATTCGCTCCCGGACGCGGATTGGATCATCGACGCCGCCGCCATGCCCAGCGTTCTGGCCGGCGTTGATGGCCGGAGCAGCTCGCGCCAGCTCATCGAGCACAATCTCGGCAGCACCATCAACCTGCTCGAATACTGCAAGGCGCGGAAGGCCGGCTTCATCCTGCTCAGCACCAGCCGCGTCTATTCCATTCCTCCGCTCGCCGGGCTCCCGATCCGGACCGAGGGAAATGCCTTCGTTCCCGAAGAAAGTGCCGCGCTTCCACCAGGCATCTCGGGGCGCGGCATCGCCGAAGATTTCTCCACGCAGGCGCCGGTGTCGCTCTACGGGAGCACGAAGATCGCGTCCGAACTGCTCGCGCTCGAATATGGCAGCGTGTTTGGCTTTCCCGTGTGGGTGAATCGCTGCGGCGTGATGGCTGGCGCGGGGCAGTTCGGACATCCGGAGCAGGGCATCTTCAGCTTTTGGATCAATTCATGGCTGCGCCGGGCGCCGCTTCGTTACATCGGCTTTGGCGGGGCCGGCCATCAGGTCCGCGATTGCCTGCATCCGCGCGATCTTGTGCCGCTGCTGGAGCAGCAGTTCGCGGGCGCGAAGGCGGGCGCGCCGCGCATCGTCAACGTCGCCGGCGGGGTCGAGAATAGCTTCTCGCTCGCGCAGGTCAGCGCGTGGTGTGCCGAGCGCTTCGGTCCCCGCGAGGTCGCCGCCGACGCGACTCCGCGGCCCTTCGATCTCCCGTGGGTGGTGCTCGACCCGGCGCTCGCCGGGCGCACCTGGCAGTGGCGGCCGCAGACGCCCATCGCCAGCGTGCTCGCGGAAATCGCCGCGCACGCCGAGCAGCATCCGGACTGGCTAGAACTCTCCCGCCCGTGAGCCAGGCGCCCCATCCCCCCGCCTCCCTCCCGACGCTGACGCTCATCTCGATCGTCATCCCGGCGCGCAACGAAGAAGGCTGCATCGCCTCGACCGTGAAGCACCTTCACCTCGAGCTCAGCCACCACGGCGTCCCCCACGAAATCGTCGTCGTGGACGATCACAGCACCGACACCACGTGGGAGATCCTCACCGCGCTGAAGGCCGAAATGCCCGAGCTTTCCCCCGTGCAAAACACCGGCCCCGGCGGCTTCGGCCGCGCTATCGTGCTGGGGCTCGACCACATGCGCGGCGACGCGGTGGCGGTGATGATGGCCGACGAGTCCGACGACTGCCGCGACGTGGTGCGCTACTGGCAGAAGCTCAACGAAGGCTACGAGTGCGTCTTCGGCAGCCGCTTCATGAAGGGCGGCGGCGTGATCGACTACCCGGCCTTCAAGCTGCGCATGAATCGCGCGGCGAACTTCTTCCTCCGGGTCCTCTTCAACATTCAGCTCAACGACACGACCAACGCCTTCAAGGCCTACCGTCGCACGGCCATCGAGGGCTGCCGGCCGCTCATCGCGCCGCACTTCAATCTCACCGTCGAGCTGCCCCTCAAGGCCATCGTCCGCGGCTATTCGTGGACGGTCATCCCCATCACCTGGCGCAATCGCCGCACCGGCGAGGCCAAGCTCAAGATCCGCGAAATGGGCAGCCGCTACCTCTTCATCTGCCTCTACATCTGGCTGGAGAAATACTTCAGCCGGGGTGACTACCGAAAACAACCATGAGCGCCAACAACCCCGACGAGCTCCAGCGGATCTACGGCACGCGCTTCGCGCAAAATCGCGAGTATCGCAACCGCGTGTGGCAGGTCCTCACCAGCGAGTTCTTCTCCCGCTTCATCCGCCCCGCCGACACCGTGCTCGACCTCGGCTGCGGCTACGGCGAGTTCATCAATCACATGGCCTGCGGCCAGAAGTACGCGATGGACCTCAACCCCGATGCGCCCAAGCTCCTCGCACCCGGCATCACCTTCCTCGAGCAGGATTGCTCCACGCGCTGGCCGCTCGACGACAACTCGCTCAACGCCGTCTTCACCAGCAACTTCTTCGAGCACCTCCCCGGCAAGGAAGCGCTCAGCCGCACGCTCGATGAAGTGAAGCGCTGCCTCGTTCCCGGCGGCTGCCTCATCGCCATGGGGCCGAATATCCGCTACCTCGCGGGCAGCTACTGGGACTTCTGGGATCACCACCTCGCGCTTACCGATCTTTCGCTGGAAGAAGCGCTCGTCACCCGCGGCATGGTCACCGACACGCGGATCGACCGCTTCCTTCCCTACACCATGGCGCAGGGCAGCAATCCGCCCATCGCCTTCCTCCGCGCCTATCTGCGGCTGCCCATCGCGTGGCCGCTCTTCGGCCGGCAGTTCCTCGTCGTCTCGCGCAAGCCGCAGTAGCGCGCGCTACGCCACCACGATGTTCACCAACTTGCCGGGGACGACGATGATCTTCTTGATCTCCTTGCCCGCGGTCCATTCGGCGATCTTCGCGGAGGTGCGGGAGGCGGCTTCGATCTCCTCCTTGGTCGCTTCCTTCTTCACCACGATCTTGTCGCGCACCTTGCCGTTCACCTGGAGCACGATCTCGATCTCGTCTTCGATCAAGAGCGCGGGGTCGTAGGCGGGCCACGGCTCATTGGCGAGCGTGGTGGTGCTGCCGAGGCGCTCGGCCAGCTCCTCGCTGAGGTGAGGGGCGAAGGGGTTGAGCACTTGCAGGAGCAGGCGGAGTGCGGCGAGCGGACGCGGGCTCGCCGGGATGAGCGCGTTCACACATATCATCATCTGCGAGATGGCCGTGTTGAAGCTGAGCGACTCGATGTCTTCGCCCACTTTCTTGATCGTGGCGTGGACGACTTTCGCGATCGCCTTTTCCATCGGCACATCCTGCACGGCCGGGCTCAACACCCATTCGCCCGCCTGATTTTCCTCCATGACGAGCCGCCACACGCGCGCGAGGAAGCGCGCCACGCCCTCCACGCCGGTCATCGACCACGGCTTCGTGGCCTCGAGCGGGCCCATGAACATCTCGTAGCAGCGCAGCGCGTCGGCGCCGTACTCGGCGATGACGGTGTCCGGGTTGACCACGTTGCCGCGGCTCTTGGACATCTTCTGCCCGTCTTCGCCGAGGATGAGGCCTTGATTGACGAGGCGCTGGAAGGGCTCGGGCGTCGAGAGATAGCCGAGGTCGAAGAGCGCCTTGTGCCAAAACCGGGCGTAGAGCAGGTGCAGCACGGCGTGCTCGGTGCCGCCCACGTAGAGGTCCACGCCACCCGGTTGCTGCCGTGTGCCTTGGAGAACGGTCGTCGTGTGGTGCGGACGAGGTAACTCGTGTGGTGCGGACGAGGGTCCTTCGGTAGTGCGGACGGCGGACTCTGTGTGCGTTGCTCCGTCGAGGAAGCGTCCGGTCATCCAGTAAGACTGCGCTTCCTTCCCAACAAAATGGGCGTCATTCCGCGCGTCGCAGTAGCGCAGGTAGTACCAGCACGAGCCCGCCCACTGCGGCATCGTGTTTGTCTCGCGCGTCGCCGTTTCGCTGTAACGCAGCCAGTCCTTGGCCTTGGCCAGCGGCGGTTCGCCGGTGCCGGTGGGCTTGAAGTCGTCGAGCGGAGGCGGGACGAGCGGGAGTTCGCTTTCGGGAATGGGACGATGCTGTCCATTCTCCCACACGATGGGGAAGGGCTCGCCCCAATACCGCTGCCGCGAGAAGAGCCAGTCGCGCAGCTTGTAGTTGACGGTCTTTTTTCCCAGACCCTGCGCCTCGAGCAGCCGCGCCATCTCGTGCTTGGCGTCGAGCGTGGGCAGGCCGTCGAGCGGACCACTGTGGATGGCGTAGCCTTCGCCGGTGAAGACTTCGAGCGGCTCAGCCTCGCACACGCCGCCGCCGCCCATGCTGAGCGTGGGCGTGGGGCTCACCACAGCGCGGATGGGCAGGGCAAACTTGCGCGCGAATTCCCAGTCGCGTTCATCGTGCGCGGGCACGGCCATGATCGCGCCGGTGCCGTAGCCGAGCAGCACGTAGTCGGCGATCCAGATGGGGATGCGCTGGCCGTTGACGGGGTTGAGGGCGAAGGCGCCGGTCCAGACGCCGGTCTTGTCCTTGGCCAGCTCGGTGCGCTCCATGTCGCTCTTGCGGGCGGTCTTCTCTCGATACTCCCGCACCGCCGGCCACTGCTCCTCGGTGACGATCCACTCAATGATGGCGTGTTCTGGCGCGAGCACCATGTAGGTCGCGCCGTAGAGCGTATCGGGGCGAGTGGTAAAGACGGTGATGTATGGGAGATCGGTCAGCAGCTCACCGTTGCGGTCCAAAAGCACCTCCGTAGCGCCGTCGGGTTGCGGATTGATTGATGAGAGGTGGAACCGCACCTCCGCCCCTTCGCTGCGGCCGATCCAGTTCTTCTGCAGCAGCTTGATCCCCGTCGGCCAGTCGAGGCCCTCCAGTTCGTCGATGAGGCGCTGGGCGTAGGCGGTGATGCGCAGCATCCACTGGCGCATCGGCCGACGCTCCACGGGATGTCCGCCGACTTCACTCTTGCCGTCGATGACTTCCTCGTTGGCCAGCACGGTGCCGAGCTCGGGACACCAATTCACCGGCGCCTCGGAGACGTAGGCGAGGCGGACGCTGTCGGGGTCGTCTCCCTTGTAAGAAGCAATCGGCTCGGCCCGCAGCGTCTCGGGATTAAACCACGAGCCGTAAAGCTGCAGGAAGATCCACTGCGTCCATTTGAAGTAACCCGGATCGGTCGTGTTCACCTCGCGCTGCCAGTCGTAGGCAAAGCCGATGCGCTGGAGCTGCCCGCGGAAGTTATCGACGTTGCGCTGGGTGTTGATCGCCGGATGCTCGCCGGTCTTGATCGCGTGCTGCTCCGCCGGCAGGCCGAACGCGTCCCACCCCATGGGATGCAGCACGTTGAACCCGCACATGCGCTTAAACCGGGTGATGATATCCGTAGCCGTGTAGCCCTC
>JBAVML010000542.1:0-9634 GCA_049690035.1 Chthoniobacteraceae bacterium | reverse complement strand
GCACCAGGCTCCGCGCTGGCCCGTTGCGGCCGCCGTAGCCTCGCCGGCCCGGAGTGGTGCGGCAGGCCGAAGCGAGTAGCCCGTATGTAGCGTAGCGAAATACGGGGATTCTGTGGCTCCAATCATCCCGGATTCCGCTGCGCTTCATCCAGGCTACCCCGCTAACGCGATATGCTTGTCATGGCAATAGCATTAACCGACAGAGACTTTGGCAAAGCAGCATTGCCGCCCACTAATGGAATATTGAAATAAAATGGTACAACGAATGCCTGAATTTTAGTTGCCAAGTGATCGTGTCCACCTGTGAGAAGACGCGTTTCAAACTTATTACCGGCTTTGATCAGTGTGGCTGGATTTGAGAATGTCGGCTTGACCCACCAACCACCTTCAACATAGATATAGACAGCCACGACATAGCGTTTACGGTCAATATTAAAAACCTTTCCCATAAGAGAGCCTTTGCGGATGTTAATGTTAGTAAATACTATCGCGGGTGGTTTTGCTTGACTCAACTCGGCAAAGCTTTCCGATTGTGAGTTATTCTCGACACCCGCCGAAGCATTTCGAGGTATTGTGACAAGCATACCCAACAGGACGACAAAGACTAATAGCGTCATTAGATATTTCATGGTATCCCTCACTTGAATATTAGTCAGCACTAACGAACGAAGCTAGGCTTGAACAGTACATTTAGCGGGTGGTCATGTCTCGATGCCGCTAAGGCGTGGTACAGCCAACGTGAATGCGCACTCTCACACCCCTCCGCACTACTCAGTCAAAACCCTATTACACCTTCCAGTTAAAACTTTCAACCCAGTATTTCTGTCAAGAATTACCCTTTGCTCGATACCCCCGCTTCACCCTGACCCGCTCCGCCGCCGCATGCCGGGCCACGCCGGCCGCGTAGCTCTCGCACAGCTCATGCCGCATCTGTCCCAGCGCCGTGCCCTTGCCGCCCCATACGCGGGTTAGCACCCAGTCGCCGAACAGGTCCTGCCGCAGGTGCAGTTCGTAGTAACGGGTGTCGCGCTCCCAGCGCGAGGCGAGCCAGGGGGCCATCAATCCTCGGCGGCGGGCTCGGCCGGGACGGGCCGGTCGCGCAGTGCCCGGGCCTCGATCTCGGGCAGCAGCAGGCGGCGCAGCAGCCGGTTCTGGGTGGTGTCGCCCTGCTCGGCAAGGTGGCGGATCATGGCCAGGTGGTAGTCGTTGACGCGGATGGAGAGGGTGATTTTGGCCGGGGCGTGGCGGTCGTAGCCGGCCCAGGGCAGCGCGTCCGGGGCGTCGAGGCTGGCCGCTGCGGTCCGCGCCCCGGCGGCGAAGGCCTCCAGCGCGGTGAGGTCGACGGGGTGGAAATCGGCCGGCTTGCCGGTGCCCGGCTCCCGCTTGCCGAAGGGTAATGAGAACTTGGCCATGGCGCGCCTCCTAGCGGTAAATTTCGTGGCCCAAGGCGTCGATCTCGGCCTGGGCCTTGTCGTTGAGCAGTTCGGTCACCCCATGGCCGCTGGCCATGGCGTCCCGGTAAATCTTGCGGTCACGGATGATGATGTCGGCCAGCGGAATCGCCGGTAGCTCCCGGAGGGTCCGCGCCGCTTCGGCCGTGTCGCCATGGTCGCCCGCCGGGGCCATGGTCAGCAGCCAGCGGGCGCGGAGCGTAGGATTCAGCCCCCGGGCCAGAGACACCAGCTCGTGCATGTGGACGGCGGTTTCGAGGTCCGGCTGACTGGTGCGCAGGGGCAGGTAGACGATCTGGGCCGCCACCATCGCCGTGCGCAGTTCCTCGGAGTCCCGGCCGCCGGCGTCGACGATGATCTCGTCATAGCGGGTGGCGAAGTCGCGGAGGGCATGGAAGACATTGCCGTGCTTTTCCGCGCCGTGAACCATGGGAAATTCGGTGCCCAGCGCGTGGCGGCGGTCGATCCAGCGGCTCGCAGTCAGTTGGCGGTCAGTATCGACCAGCAGCACGTCTTTCCCCTGGTGCGCGAGCCATACGGCAAGGTTGGTGGCGAGGGTACTCTTGCCGGTTCCGCCTTTCTCTCCGCCACACAATACAATCAATTACTTATCTCCGAAGTTTTAGTGAAGCATAATGCTTTGAATCACTTCAAAGCAAATTGAATCACTTATTTCCGCTTCAATGCAGGGGATTAAGCCGCCGCCAGGCCGCTTTCAGGATCACCAACGCGGCATCGTCCGGGTGGGCCGCACCGGTAGCCGCCAGAAGCGGCGGGTTATCCCACAGCGAGAAGGCATCCCGGGTCAGCAGACCAAGTCCGAAGTGATATTCGATCAGTTCGTCCTCGTCATGCGCCGCCAGACCGGCGATATCCTCGGCTTCCAGGTATAGCAGGAGCCAATCCACGGCGGCATCGACCGTCTGGGGAGTTGCCAGGCTTTCCATCATCAGCGTTCTCCGGGTGTGTAGATTCTGGGCAATGGGCCGCAGCGCCCAAGGCATCGGCCATTTCACGTAACGGTCACAAGGTTATCCACAGATTTTGTGGAAAACCGGTGTGGGTCCCCGCCGATGGCGGGATTTTCAGTGTATGATTTCCTAAAAAATTTGCTTTAGGAATTTTACTCCCGTTTTTGCCTGGCTGCGTGGGTTTCTGACCGCTGACATAGCGCTTTTTTTGTCAATTTTGCGTTGATTCCTTTTTTGCATTCACACTTAGGATTATTAAAATAGTAATTTTAGGAAACTAGGTTCCCCCGGGAACCCGCCCGGAAATCGCAACCGGATTCCGGGAGCGGGGTGGTAGTCCAGTGACCCCAGCCAGGCCGGGCGCCCTATTCCTCCCATCCAGCCCCCGGAAAATTTTGACCAGCATAGCGAGGTTGCCATGACCGCCGATCTTTCCCAACTGCCCAACGCCCGCCAGGAATTCCTGGCCTACCTGAAATACACCAAGGGCCACCGCGACACCACCTGCTACAACTACGGCTCCGATCTGAACATCTGGGAGCGCTGGCTGAAAGAGGCCGAACTCGATTGGCGCGTCGTCAAGCCGGTGGACCTGGAGCGCTATGTCGCCACTCTGAGCCGCAAGGGCACGGGTCCGCATGCCGTGGCGCGGAAGATTTCGAGTCTTGCTACGTTCTATAAGTGGGCGAAGCGGCAAGGGCTGGTCGAGGACGATCCCGTGTACCTGATCGAGAAGCCCAAGCGGCCCAAGCGGATTCCGGTCTGGATGGAGAAGGAGGAGCAGAACGCCTTATACAAGGCGATGCGCAATCACGACGACATCCCGGATACCCAATTCGGCCGGCCCCGGTCGGACCTGCTAATGATCCGGCAGCGCTATGAACTGCTGTTCGAGCTGATCCAGAAAACCGGCCTGCGCATCAGCGAGGCGATCGGGCTCAAGGTCCAGGATATCCGGGTGGTGGATGGCGTGGCCAAGTCGATCCGGGTGATCGGCAAGGGCAACAAGGAACGGCTAGTACCGGTGCCCGACAGCTTTGCCCGGGTCTTCGCCCTCAGCCTGGCCGGCAAGCCCGCGACTGAATACGTCTTCGCCAAAGCCCCCGGCGGGAAGCCCATGACCGCCCGCGCCGCCCGGGAATACCTCAAGAAGCTGGTCGAGAAAGCTGGCATCGCCAAACCCATCACCCCGCACAAGCTGCGCCACACCTATGCGACCCGGCTCCTGGAAGGCAATGCCCAGTTGATCGACATTCAGGCGCTACTGGGCCATGAGTCCATCGCTACCACGCAGATTTACACCCATGCGGGGCAGGAGCGGTTGAGCCGGTTGGTGGAGGGGCTGTGATGACGCAACAAAAAAGCTAACACCAGGTGTTATGATTTAAGGCATGGCCGGATTCCTACCCTGAAAAACCCGTGCGTATCTTCAAGAACCAGCCATTCGCCCGCTTTGCCAGAAAAGCGGCTCTGACTGACAAAAGCCTGTGCCGAGCCGTGCATGAAGCTGAACATGGCCTGATAGCTGCCGACTTGGGTGGCGGGATCATCAAACAGCGAGTCGCACGGAGTGGCGGCGGGAAATCGGGGGGATTCCGGACCTTGATACTGTTCCGTGCGGGGTCCCGCGCCTTCTTTGTCCATGGCTTTGCCAAGAACGAGAGGGATAACATTGATGCCAACGAGCTGGCGGCATTACGCAAATTGGCGACCATCCTGCTGACCTATGACCCTGCCGACCTGAGTCTAGCCTTGGCCAACAAGACATTGATAGAGGTGCACTGCGATGAAGAAGCAATACCATAGCCGGCTGACGGCCTCGCTCCACGAGACCGCCGAAGCACTGCATGAGGCTGGCGTCTTGGACAAGCGCACCCTGCGCGAATTTGACGATCTGTGCCTGACGCCCGTCAAAGCCCTGCAACCGGAGGAAATCCGCGCGCTAAGATTACGCGAACACGCCAGTCAGGCGGTGTTCGCCCGCCATCTGAATGTCACCACCGGTTTGATCAGCCAATGGGAGCGCGGCGAAAAACGCCCCCAGGGCGCTTCCCTGAAATTGCTCACCCTGGTCGCTACCCAGGGACTCGACGCCATCGCTTGAAAGGCTCAGAGTGCCCTAAGCATGACCCATATAACAGGTACGTCTGCGGCGTTCAAAGCCTGGACCCAACCATAGAGGACAACGTGTCTTGTAAGATGCCCTAAAACAACCCCCTCAACCCCTTCGGTATCGCTTTCGTCCCCGCCTTCGCGTCCAGCGGCAACCCGGCCAGCGCCGCCCCACTCTCACCCCAGCCCTGCACGATAACCTCCCCCCGGATAGCCACCAGCCGCCGGTAGTTGGCGAGGTCCTGGGGCCGGGCGTAGTGGAGCCTGACCCGCTCGCCGCTGGCGGTGACCGGGTGGTAGAGGTCCAGGTCTTCCACCGGCGGGGCCTGCGCAGCGTCGATCCATAGTTCGCCCAGCAGATAGAGTTCCGGCAGACCCTTGAGCGTGTCCATCAGCCAGGCCAGTGAGCGGCCCGCCATGGTCACCTTGCGGGTCTTGATCAGCAAGGGCGCGCCGGCCACGAGGACCGCCTGTTTCGGGTAGAGGTTGTGGTTCACCGCGCTTTTGCCCACGGCCCGCGAGTTGCCGTGATAGTCCACGATCAGCCCGTCCTTCCAGACGCCCAACACCGGGCACTGACACTGCACATGCTCCAGCGTCAGGTTGTCGATGGCGGCCAGGTCCAGGCTGTACCAGCGGGTGCCCGCTGCCTCCCGGTACTGGTCCACGGCCATGTCGAAGTTCTTCAACAGTTGATGCAGGCCGCCCCGGACGCCCATCCGGCTCACCGGCACCATCGCCACGGCCAGCACCACCAGGCCGGACAGCAAGACCATCTCGGCCTTGCTGCCGACTTCCAGCCGGTAGGCAGTCCGGCCCGGCATGACGACCCGGATCGGCGATGGCCAGAACAGGTCGATGCCGCGCACGTTGAGCATGTCCAGCCACAGATGGGACCAGTAGCCGCCCAGGATGGCCCAATACCCGTCGCCACGGTCCACCGCGAACAGCGGCGAAGCGACGCCCGCCACGAGCAGCAGGGCGACGAGGGAATGGGTCACGGTGCGGTGACCGTGCTGCCGCTCCAGCCGCACCGAGAGCCAGAACAGTGGCCGGCCGATACGCGAGGTCGGGAGATCGATGTCGGGGACGATGGAGAAGAACACCGCGAGGCCCCAGCCGACCGGCCCGGCCGGGTACTCGAACAGGGCGGAGCCGCCCAGGTAGAGGCCGGTGGCGAAAGCGGCGTGGGTGGCGGCGATCATGGGGGGTTAGGGTGGCTGCTCAGGGGGACGAAAACACCCGGGAGTCAAGCGTGTAGCCCGCCTGACGCAGCGCGGAATGCGGGGTGGCGTGGCTCCGGTCATCCTGGATACCGCTGCGCTTCATCCGGGCTATCTCGCTGTTTGATACACCTATAAGCGCTTTTTGGCCAAAAGGATCCGCGCCCGGTTGCTATCCTTCGACGGTCAATTAGCCACTTGCAACCGCCGGTTTCCGATCAGCTTACGGTTCAGCGTGAGCCACAACTCAGATTGATCGGGACGCAGGCTGGCGAAATAATCACGGTTGGCGGTCAACGGCGCGCCGTCCAGGCTGACGCGGACGGGCAATCCGGACTTGGTGTAGTTGTGGACGACAATGATTGGCGTATCCAGTGCGGCAGGGGCGGTGGCCGGCACCGCGAAGCTCACATCCAACGCATTGTTCAGCGCGTCGGTTTCCCATGTCCCGTAAACCGGGCTGTAGCCAGCGGGGCTGTAGGGCTTGATGTCGGCGCGCCCCACCCCGGCGGAACCTTGTGTCCGTACCGTGCCGACGCTGGCGGTCAGCCGCGACAGGGCTATGGATTCCGCCTGCCGCGCCATCGCCAGCGTCGGATTGGCCGAATGAGGGTCGAGGACGATATGGACGCTATAGCTGACTTTCGGATAGCCGCTGACCGCATAGCCATTGCTGCTGGTGAAGGCGCTGTTGCCCAAAGACCCCCAGTCCGCTCCCCAGGCAAGCCGCTTGTTACTGGTGACTTGGGCGGCATTGCCGACCGAGTATTGGATGAGCTGGTAGGCCCAATCACTACTGCACGGCAGCTTGTGGTTGTAGCCTGGACCTGCACCCTGGTCACTTTGGCAGACCATCCCCATATTCGCGCTGGTCTTCCCCCGCCAAACCGGTGCCTGCCAGTTGTTGTAGCCACCGGCGTTTTGCCGGGCGGTGATTTGCGTGCCGGCCAAGCCCATTTCCGCGTCCACCGTCGAAGTCCACAGCGCGTCATACGGCGCCCCCTTGTTCAGCAGCGCGTAGTTCCAGTCATTGCCCATCGTGAACGGGTTGCCTAGCGTGGTGAAATGGAATTTGTCGCCCCAGGCCACGCCGCCGACGAAATCCGCGCCCGTGCCGCCTTCGATTTTCATGTCGCCATACGGCGCACGGAAATCGGCGTCCACGGCATGGTCAGGAGCGGCGGTAAGATCGAAAGTCACCGTCCACACTGGATAATTGCGCCCGGTGGCAAACATCCAGTGGATGCGCACCGGCATGTTGTAGGCGGTGACATATTGCCGGCGGGCGTCGCCGGTTCCGTTCAGCCATGTCCAAGGGTCGATAGCATGGTTGGCCAACGCCGCCGCCGTCAGTCCATAACGGACATAGTTCAGAGTGTATTCGTGGATGGCGTGGTGGGCGCCGGTGAACGGCTTGCCGTACGTGGCCGCGCTGCCGGAACCCAGCGGCGAGTCATTTTTGCCGTAGGCGTTGGCGAACGACGGGTTGCTCAGGTGTGAGACGACATAACCGAAGCCCGCCGCGCCGTTGCCGCCAGGGTTCACCGTCCGCGTCGTGTTGTTCGCCAGCGTGTACGTGAATTGTTTGGCGTTGCCGCCTTTGCTGCTGTCGTTACGGGCCAGTGCCGCGCTACGCAGCTTGCAGGCGTTGTCATACCACAGATATTGGTCGTTTAAAAAGCCATTGAGGCTCTTGCCGGCGTTGGCGACGCCGGAATCCACCGCCAGCGCCGCGCAGCCGCTGCTGACGACATCCGGCTGCGCCAAAGCGATATTGTCCACATTGAATGCGGCGCCCGCCTGGCCCTGCCCGTCTTGAAGATGCAGCCGGGTCATCGCTGTTAAGCCGCCGCGCAGCGCGCCGATGGGGATGCTGACGCTGGACCAGGTGTTGGCGGCCAGCGCCGGCGTGGCGTAGCCGCCGAGCGCAGCCTGCGGGCCTATGACGCCGCCGTGTTCCAGGCTCACCAGTAGCGCTGCGGCTTTCGGCACATTGGCAGCGGCGCCGGGGTTGATGTCAAAGGTGACGGCCGACAATCCCGCCAAACTGGCCGGACCGGTGTTGCGGTTCAGGCTCAACGCGCCCCAAGCGCCGGTGACTGTCACCCGCGCCGAAGCCGTGCCTGATTTCTTGATGGTGGTGTCATTGGCGAAGCTGGCGTTCCAGCTCCAGTCGGCCCAACCGCTGCTGAGGCTGTCGAGATAAGCGAATTCCGCAGCGGCAAAGGCATTCGCCGACAAGGCGGCGGACAGAGCGGTGGCGGTAAGGCGAGGCAGGCATGATAGCGCGGGCGTGTGCATGAGGCATCTCCCACAAGGATTTGTTGGGTCGTTGGATTGATGCGGAGATCCGCCGGCAAGATCGTATCATAGCCAGTCCTTTCCAATTCAGAGATGAGCCTGAAGGAGGGTTGAGGAAGCACCTGTCCAGGCGGCTTTGTTTTTGGATTTGTTGATGAGTCGCAAGAGTTGAGCCCAAGCCGGGTTAACAGAACATCCGGAATCTGACCAAAAAGGTCGAAGATGTATTCAAGCCGGCTGGAGAGAAGCAAGTAGAAGCCCGTATGCAGCATAGCGGAATACGGGATGATCGTGGCACGGTTCCCCGGATTCCGCCGCGCTGCATCCGGCTGGCCGCTCTTTTTCTTGTATATCTATAAAGACTAGTTAGGGTCTCACATGGACCCTCCCTAGCACGTGGTTTGACGACGCTGCGAGGATTATTGTATGCAAAGGCTTACCAAGATTGCGGGTCTCATCCCGCTAGGATTCGGTATCTTCTTTTTTGCTCAGGTTACGTTGGCCGATTGGGTCCCCGTGAATAGCCCGGATGCCGGGTCTGTTGACTTATTTGCAGTCAACCCGCTCAACCCGGCTGAAATATATGCAGCTAGCGCAAGTGGTGGCCTTTGCCTTTACAAATCCATGGATGGGGGTGACTCATGGGCTCCGGTAGAAACAGGGCTCAACGGGGTTGCCGCCATTAGCATCGACCCGGAAAGTCCTTCTACCCTGTACTTAGAGGGCTATAGTTACGGTACTCAACGTGCGGAACGGGTAATCAAGAAAAGCACGAATTCAGGGCTGGCCTGGGCGCCGATCACAACCGGTCTGGAGTTGCTCGGACCATCTCAACCGGGTTGCTCAAGCTTTCAGTTTACTCCTCAATCCGTCATGTATTTCGCTTGTCTAAGTGATAGCCCCAAGCATGGTCTTGCCTTTCGAGCATTAAAGTCCGATGACATCTGGCGGGAAATCCCCACGCCGGTCGATGTAACTAATCCTGAAACGGGACATGTCCGGCTCAAAGCACTCACGGTAACGCCAACCTTTCCGGAAACCCTATTCGCTGACTTTAGTCCCTACGTGGGAGAAGAGCGGAAGCTCGGCGTGCACCGGAGCATTGATGGCGGGATTACCTGGCAAGTCGCCCACCAGGGACTGGGTAAACCCGTTATCAATCAATTGCGCGCTGATCCACTGCTCGCCGGTACGGTCTATGCCCTCTCCAAGAAAGGGTTGTTTAAGACCGACAACGCGGGTGTGCGCTGGCGGCGGATTTTTAACCAGGGGGCCACGGTGGCTATGGCGACCCATGCCTTCAACCCCGGCACCCTTTACGCGGGAACGGAGAAGGGTATTTTTAAGACCCAGGACGGCGGCCGGGTTTGGGGCAAAGTCCATAACCTCAAGCCAACACATTTGGCAACGGATCGCGTCAGCCCTGACAACATTTACGCGGCGACGGTGGCTGGGGTGTTCGTCAGCCAGGACGCCGGCCAAACCTGGCGGTCCAAAAATTACGGTTTGCCAGGTACGCCGATCTTCGATTTGGCGCAAAATCAAACCAACCCGTTGGAGCGATACGTAATAACCC
>JBAVML010000541.1:0-9840 GCA_049690035.1 Chthoniobacteraceae bacterium | reverse complement strand
GGAAGCCTAATATCCTCTTCATCCTCACCGAGGACCAGGGCGCCCATCTCGGCATGCTGGGCACCGCCGGGTTGCTAACACCGCACATGGATGCGCTGGCGCGGTCCGGTGTCTTCTTTCGGAATGCGTTCGTGGCCTACCCTGTGTGCTCACCGTCGAAGGCGTGCATTTACACGTCGCTGCACAACCACACGAACGGCATCCTTAACAACACGCCGAACTATCACAAGCCGGCGGACCAGCTGACCGACGCGGAGAAGAACAACGCGCTCTATCGCAGCAACCGGATCGGTGCGGACTTGCCAACGCTGATCGAGAGATTGAAGGACGCGGGCTATTTCCAAGGTGTCACGAACAAGCTGCATGTCGCGCCGGTGGAGAAGTTCCCGTATGACGAATTCATCCCCAGCGGAAACGGCAGGACGGTTGCGGAGTTCATCGGGCGGGCGACAAAGGCCGGCAAGCCGTGGCATTTGTTCTACAACGTTGGTGTTTCGCACCGGCCGTTTCCCGATAGCGACAAGGTGAAGATCCGCGTGCGGCCGGATGAAGTGAAGTTACCCGCATCTCTGCCGGACACGCCGATCGTGCGCAAAGACTGGAGCGAATATCTCGCGGCGGTGGAAAAGGCCGATGATCTGGTCGGTGAGGCGCTCGCGGCCGTGCGCGCCGCGGGGCAGGAGTCGAATACGATCATCATCTGTCTCGCCGGCGATCACGGGCCGGCCGTCCAACATGGCAAGATGACGCTCTACGATTTCGGGTTGCGCGTGAACTTGATCATCCGCGCGCCCGGCATGAAGTCCGGCGTCGTGAGCGAGGCGCTCGCCAGCGAACTCGATCTCACGCCGACGCTGCTCGACTTGCTCGGCTTCGCGCCGTTGCCTAAGTCGCATGGCATCTCGCTGCGGCCGATTCTCGAAGGGATACCGGGTGCGAAGGGACACGATTTCATCTTCGCGGAAATCTCCGATCGCGGAGTGCTGCCGAACAGCGGCATGCAGGAGCGCAGCGTTTGCGATGGCCGCTGGCACCTTATCTATCGCGAGAAACTGACCCCCGCGTGGCGTCAGGTGCAGGCCGATAGCAAGGACGTGAAACCATGGGGTAATCGCACCTACGCCGAGACCTTGCGGGTGAAGGAACAGTTCCCCGAGCAGTTCCGCATTCTCGCCGAAATGGACCCGCAAAGTTTCGGCGCCAATGTGCCAGCACTGGAGTTATACGACCTCCAATCCGACCCGGACGAAATGCACAATCTGGTCCACAGCCCAGCCACCCGCGCTTCCCGCGACCGCCTCTATGCTGCGCTCCGCCAGTGGGTCAGCGACACCGCCGACCCCGCTACGCAGCCGCCTTCAATTCCTTTCAAATAACTCGACATGAAACCGTTCCTCCCGCTCATCGCACTCTTCTGCATCTTCACCGGCACGAGCTACTCCGCCGCAAACAAGACCCGCAAGCCCAACGTGATTTTCATCCTGAGCGACGACCTCGCGCAGGGCGATCTCGGCTGCTACGGCCAGAAGCTCATCCAGACGCCGAACCTAGATCGCATGGCAGCGGAAGGAACACGCTACACGCAGGCGTATTGCGGCACGACGGTCTGCGCACCGTCGCGCACATCACTGATGATCGGCCAGCACACGGGCCACTCGCCGATCCGTGCGAACCGGGAACTCAAGCCCGAAGGTCAGATGCCACTGCCAGCGGGGACGTTCACCGTCGCGCAGCTTTTGAAAAGCGCGGGTTATGCGACGGCGTGCTGCGGCAAGTGGGGCATGGGCATGTTCGACACGACGGGCAGCCCGCTGAAGCTCGGCTTCGATCATTTCTTCGGCTACAACTGCCAGCGCCACGCGCACAGTTACTTTCCGACTTATCTATATAATGACGACAAGCGATTCGAGCTGTCTGGGAACGACGGTAACACGAAGGTCGAGGGAAAGGGCGCCATCTATGCACAAGATCTAATCTCCGATGAGACGTTGAAGTTTGTGAAGGCAAACAAGGACCGTCCGTTTTTCCTCTACTACTCGATCACACTGCCACACGGCACGTTCCAGATTAACGACCAGGGCATCTACAAGGACAAGCCGTGGTCGGAGCAGGAGAAAAACTATGCCGCAATGGTGACGCGGCTGGACTCGGATGTCGGCCGGTTGCTTACGCTACTGAAAGAGCTAAAGATCGACGACAACACCTTGGTGATGCTTGCCGGCGACAACGGCTCCTCGTTCCCGCCGAATTCGCCGCTCGGCAAACGCTTTGACCAGGCCGCGAACGGTCTGCGCGGCTTCAAACGCGAACTCTACGAAGGCGGCCTGCGCAACGCGGGCCTAGCGCGCTGGCCGGGCTTCGTGCCCGCCGGTCGGGTGAGCGAGGAGCCGTGGGCGTTCTGGGATTTCCTGCCGACCTGCGCGGAGCTCACCGGCGCGAAGATTCCCGACAGCGTGCGCATTGATGGCCTCTCACTCGTCTCATTCCTCAAGGGCGGCCCTGCGCCGAAGCGCGAATACTTTTACTGGGAGCTGCACGAAGGCCGCCACATCCAAGCGATTCGCTTTGGTGATTGGAAAGCGGTGCGCAACGGGCCCGACAAGCCCGTGGAACTCTACGAACTCAAGACCGATCCCGGGGAATCCAGGGATGTTGCCGGCGAGCATGCCGATCTTGTAGTCAAAGCGGAGATGCTCATGAAGCAAGCTCGCGTGGACGATCCGAATTGGCCGATGGTGCCCGGCGCCAAGGGCAACAAGAAGGCAGCCGAATAGCTCAGCGCACTTACCCGATCCTCTCGCCATGAAACGTTACCTCATCTTAACCGCGGTCCTTACCTCACTCTTCCTCTCGCGCTCATATTCCGCGCAGAAGCCGAACGTCCTTTTCATCCTCGCCGATGATCTCGGCGCGCATGACCCGCACTGCTTTGGCAGCACGTATCACGAGACGCCGAACATTGATGCGCTCGCGGCACGCGGGGTGAAGTTCACGCAGGCGTATGCGGCGAGTCCGCTGTGTTCGCCGACGCGTAGCAGCATTCTCGCGGGCGTGTATCCGGCGCGCTCGGGCATCACCACGCCGTCGTGCCACGAGCTGCGGGTGAATTTGGAAAAGAAGCTCGTCGCGAATGCGACGCCGGCGCAGCGGGCAATCAATGCGGACAGCCTCACGCGGCTGAAATCGGAATATTTCACGCTCGCGGAATCGCTGCACGACGCTGGCTACGCGACGGCGCATTTTGGGAAATGGCACCTCGGGCATAACTTAACGCTGGAGGATCACTACGAGCCGAAGGACCAGGGCTTCGATGTGGACTGGCCGCATGCGCCGCGCGCGGCGGGGCCGGGCGGCGGGTATCTCGCGCCGTGGAAATTCATCACGGACCCAGCCATCACTGCGAAGGCGGGCACGCACATCGAGGATCGCATGTCGGAGGAGGCTGCGAAGTTCATCCGCGAGAATAAGGACAAGCCATTTTACGTGAACTACTGGGCCTACTCGGTGCACTCGCCGTGGAATGCGCGGAAGGATTACATCGAGCATTTTCAAAAGACGGCGGACATGAAAAATCCGCAGCACAATCCGCTCTACGCCGCGATGGTCCGCAGCCTCGACGACGGCGTGGGCAATCTGCTCAAGGCGATCGACGACGCAGGCGTGGCCGACAACACGATCATCGTCTTTTTCTCCGACAACGGCGGCTGGGCCTACCCGCCGAAGGCCACGGATCCCGAGGGCTTCGCCGACCAGCCCGCGACGAGCAACCTCCCGCAACGCGCGGGCAAGGCTTCGCTCTACGACGGCGGCACACGCGAGCCGTGCATCTTCGTCTGGCCGGGAAAAGTGAAGCCCGGCACGGTGAACGACGCTCTTTTCCAGAGCACGGATTTCTATCCCACGCTGCTCGCGATGATCGGCCTGCAACCTCACGCCGGCGTACAACTCGATGGCTACGATCAATCGCGCACGCTGCTCGGCGAGCCGTCGCCGCGCGATCGCGTGTTCTGCCATTTCCCGCACGGCACGCCGAATCAGGCGGAGCACATCCCCGGCATGTTGCCAGGCACGTATGTGCGCAAGGGCGACTGGAAGCTCATCCGTTTTTATGCCGACAACGAAGACGCCAGCGACCGCTTCGAGCTGTATGACCTCAAGCACGACGAGGGTGAGTCGAAGAATCTCGCCGCGGAAAAGCCGGAGCTCGTGCGCGAACTGAACGCGCTCATTTCCAATTTCCTAAAAGACACCGAAGCCGTCGTGCCCGTGCGCAATCCGAACTACGGCAAGGTCGCCGCCGCACCGACAGCGAAGGGCAAGGGCAAGGCGAACGACGACGAGTTCCCCGGCCTGCAAGGCTGGAAGGCGCGCGGTTTCAAATACACGGCGAAGGACAGCATCGTGACGATCACGCCGACGAACACCACGCCATTCATGGGCGTGGGAGCAGGCGTGAACGGTCCCGCGACGATCAAGTTCCGCGCGCGCTCCACTGTGAAGGGTGAGGCGAAGATCGAGTGGATGAATCCCGGCGGTGAAAAGAAAGGCGAGAAGCCGCAGTCCGTCGCCTACACGCTGAATGGCGGCGACTGGCAAGAGGTGACCGCAAACATCCCCGCGACCGGCGCGCTCGGCATCCTCCGCCTGTGCCTCCCCACGCATGCGGAGCCAGTGGAGATTGATTGGATTGAATTGCAGGGCACCGGCGCAAAGAAGCGGTGGGATTTTTAAGGGCTGCATTCGCAGCGGTTCGATGCGCCGGATTGCTTCGTCCGACGGCCCGCCAACGAATGGGGAAATCCGCGTTTTGGGTTCAGCGGAAGAAAGAGTAGAACAGACCTCACGCTGCTGCACGCACACCGCAGATACGATTCCTGAAAATATTTCGGCAAATGAAGCGGGGACTGGCAACGAGTAGGTTGTAGTTACGATGTCGCCGGCGCCAGACCATGATCAGCACGACCAGTTCCTCCGCCTTTATGCGGAGCATCAGGTGGCGCTGCATACATTTGTCCGCTCGCTGCTGCGCACGCGACAGGAGGCGTCGGAAGTGATGCAGGAGGTGATTGTGGCGCTGTGGCAGAGGTTCGCTTCTGCGGAAGATTTCCGGCCCTGGGCGTTCGGCGTGGCGCGGAATGTGGCGCGGATGCACCTGCGCCGTCGGGTGCGCGACCGTCACGTCTTCGATGACGAGCTGGTGAACCGCCTTGCTGACCTGGCCGTGCATCAGGAGCCGCAGCACGCCACGGAGCGCGAGGCTTTAGAGAGCTGCCTGCAAAAGCTGCCGCAATCGCAAAAGGAGCTGGTGCTCGCCGCTTACACCAAAGGCGCGCGCATGGACGATCTCGCCGCCCGGCGCGGACAGACGGCGATGTCGCTCTACAAACTGCTCCACCGCATCCGGCAGGCCTTGCTGGACTGCGTGGAGCGCACCCTGTCCCAGGAGGAAATAGCATGACCACAGACTGGCATGATCTCATTCAACGCTACATCGCCGGACTCACCACGGAGGAAGAATCCGCGCTTCTTCAGGACTCGCTCAAACGGGATAATGCCGTGGCCCGTTGGTATCTCCGCTACATGAATCTGGATGTCGCTCTGGAGGCTCATGCTGGGTCACAGGCAGCGGTTACCGAAATGCTGTTGTCGCCGAATCAGGAAGAAGCGAAGCGCTGGACCGGCTGGCTGCAATGGCGTCCGCTCGCGGCGGCGGCGGCGGGGATTGTGTTCGGGATGTTTTGCACTTCGATGGTGTTCGCTTACGCAGTGCCGCGCCTTCAGCCCGCGGTAAGCCATGTGCTGGCGTTTGCGAATGCGGGCTTTGAGGAAACCATTGCACCTGCACCCAATGGCGTGCCGGTTCTCGATGCGGTGTGGAGTGGGGATTTCGCGGAAATTGTCGAGGCACAGCAAGGCATCAGGCCGCGGGAAGGAAGCCGGATGCTGCGCTTCTTGCGTTCGGATTCCTCCGTGTCGCCGGAGCCAGAAAAGAACGTCCACGGGAATCTCTATCAAGTGATGGACATGCGGTCTTATCGAAACGAGATCGCCGATGGGCAGGCATCGGTGGACTGGTCGGCATGGTTCAACTGGGTTCCGGGTGACGGCGAAAAGGGGATGAAATTCATGACGAGCGTGTGGGCTTTCACGGGCGACACTTCTATCCTGCCGGTGAACTGGAAGGATCATCTCTATCTTGAGACAGCCAAGAACTCGCGCACGATCACCGTGGATGATGCTCCGAAAACATGGCGGCAGATCGCCGGACGCATGATCGTTCCGCCCGACACGGATTTTCTGGTGATCGAGCTGAAGGCGATGCCGAATTCACCGGCACAAGGCGTGGGCCCGTATCGCTTCAGCGGCTGCTTCACCGATGACGTGCAGTTGATTTTGCAAACTCATTCCCGCACCCAGTCGGTGGCAAAGCGCAACGCCACTTATTGAGAACCATTCCCCGTTTTTAATTCAACCCCACCCACACCATGAACCCAACATCCCGCCGTTCCTTCATCCGCCGCGCTGCTTTGCTGCCGCTCGCGGCGTCACTTCCTTTGTCCCGAGCAACAGCCGCCTTCTCGCCCATCGAGCGCACGGGTGGTCCTTTGCTCAAGCCGGGGCTGAACGCCTATTCGTTTCTTGAACTGCTCAACGAGAACATGAAGGACGCCAGCAAGGGCGTTGACCTCTTCGCCGTCGTGGACTTCTGCGCGAAGCACAACATCGAGGCCGTGGATCTCACCGGCTACTTCTTTCCCGGCTATCCGAAGGCTCCGGCGGACAGCTACGTGAACCGCATGAAACGCTACGTGCATGATCGTGGCATCGTCATCAGCGGCACGGGCGTGAAAAATGACTTTGCCACAGCGGACAAGGCCGTGCGTGCTGAGGGCGTGGAACTGACGAAACTCTGGATCGAAGTCGCCGCGCGCCTCGGTGCGCCCGTGGTGCGCGTCTTCGCCGGGCCGAAAGGCGAGGTCAAAGACTGGCGAGCCGCCGTGAACGGAGCCTCGCGTGAGGAGGTGGAAAAGTGGATGGCGGATGCGCTGCGTGAGTGTGCCGAACATGGCGAGAAGTTCGGCGTGCTCGTCGCGGTGCAAAATCACGGCGACTTCCTGAATACTGGCACCGAGCACCTCAGCCTGCTCAAACGCGTCGATCACGAATGGTGCGGCGCACTCGTGGACACCGGCAAATACCTCACCGACGACCCGTATGCTGACATCGCCATCATGGTGCCCTACGCGGTGAACTGGCAAATCAAGGAGACCCTCGGCAGCTCGACGAAATCACCGGCCGCCGATTTCAAGAAGCTCGCGAAGATCATCCACGACGGCGGCTACCGCGGCTTCGTGCCGATTGAGACGCTCGCGATGGCTCGCAAGGACTACGATCCGTTCGTCGAGGTGGAAAAAACGCTCGCCGGACTGCGCGAGGGCATCGCCGCGCTCGGTTGATTTGTTCCTTTCATGTCCCGACTGCTCCGTCTGCTGCTGACGACGGCCCTCATGGGAATGGCCTCCCATGCTCGGGCCGATGTCACGCCTTATCCTCAGGCAAAGGGCATCGAAGCCTCGCCGGACTACCGCGTGCGAGCGGGCGGCAAGGACATCTTCGTCCACAAGACGCCAGCCTTTTCCATGACGGCATTTGCGTTCACTGGCGATGCCGAGGTCGTCGTGGAAGTTCAGCGTCCGATCAAGGCCGCTGTCATCCGGCCTTTGTCATTGGGCATCACGGCGACCGTGCAGGCGAACACGCTGCGCTTTCGCATCAGCCGCCCATGTTGTCTCGCGATTGAGGTGGATGATGACCTTCGGCGTCCGCTGTTTCTTTTTGCGAATGCTCCCGAGGTGAACGCTCCCAAGAGTGGCGCTCGTGGCGTTCGCTATTTTGAAGGCGGGAAGATTCACGAGGTCGGCAGGATCGAACTGAAGAGCAACGAGACTGTGTATCTCGCCGGCGGAGCCGTGGTGCGCGGAGTCATTCGCGCCAACCATGCCACCGGTATTCGCATCCTCGGGCCGGGTATCCTCGATGGCTCCACGCGCGAAAAACAAACACAGTCCGTGATGTTGACCGGCTGCCGCGATGTGGAAATCAACGGTCCCATCGTGCTCGGCAACTACGGCTGGAGCATCGTCCCGCGCCTCTCGGAAAACGTCCGCATGAGCAACGTTAAAGTCGTGAGCTGGCGCGACAACGACGATGGATTCGATCCCGACAGCTCGCGGCATGTGACCGTGGAGAACTGCTTCTTCCGCACCAAGGATGACTGCATCGCGGTGAAGGCGCACAGCCATTTCGGAAAAGACGCGGCACCTTCCGGCAACAATCCCGACAGCTTCAACACCGAGGATGTGCGCGTCACGAAATCCACCTTCTGGAGTTCCGAATGGGGCCACGCCCTCACCATCGGATTCGCCGTCAGCGCGCCTGCGATTCGCAACGTCGTGTTCGAGGACTGCGACATCATCAAGAAGGAGAAAGGCCCCGCGATGAGCATCGACAACCACGACCTCGGCCTCGTGGAAAACGTGCGCTTTGAAAACATCCGCATCGAGGAGGGCTGCGACAAGCTGCTCGCGCTGAAGGTGGCCTTTTCCGAATACAGCGCCGACTGCCCGCCCGAATACTTCCGAAACAACGCGGGGCGCAAAGCTCCGAACGGCGAGCCATGGGAAAACATCCTGCGCGAGAAGCGGGCATCGAAACGCGGCACGATTCGCAACGTGCTGTTCAAGGACATCCGCGTCATCGGCGACCGCATGCCGGACTCGGACATCCGGGGCTTCAGCCCGATGAATGAAGTCAGCGACATCGTGCTCCAGAACATCACGCTTCAAAGCAAAGTGCTGAAGTCTGCGTCGGAAGCGAATCTTCGGATTCGCAATGCGACCAATGTTCGATTCGCAGACTAGCAAACTCACCACGGGCAGGCGGTGCTGATGACCAAAGATGACTACAAACACGTCGAAGCGCTCGGCTCAACATGCGCTGAGAAGATAACTGGTCGGCGCCGTGCCCGGGGGGGCAGAAACTGGGAGCAGGCACGGTTCAGGAACGCTGCGACCAGTGGGTTCGGCCGGGGTTGACGTGCCGATGCTCACCCTTCCCCTCGCCGCATGATCCCACGCAACTACGGAACGCGAAACCGTTGCGCCCGCTTTCTCCGAGGCTCGTTCCTCGGGCTCGGGGCGCTGATCCCCGAATCGCTCGCATTGCTGCTCCCTGCCGGTGCGGCTCACGCGGAACCTCGCCAGCCGAACATCCTCGTCATCTACTCCGACGACCACGGCTGGGCCGATCTGGGCGCGCAGGGGGTGAATGTGGACATTCGCACGCCGAATCTCGATCTGCTCACGCGCGATGGCGTGCGGTTCACCCGCGGGTATGTGAGCGCGCCGCAGTGCGTGCCTTCGCGCGCGGGGCTGATGACGGGTCGGTATCAGCAGAAATTCGGCGTGGAAGATAACGCGAAGGGGCCGCTGCCGCTCGCGGAGGTGACGATCGCGGAGCGGCTGAAGCCGGCGGGTTATCTCACCGGGATGGTCGGCAAGTGGCACCTCGATATCGGCAGCGAAAAGGGCGGCGGCAATCGCCTGATGCGGGTGAAGCCTGAGCACATGCCGCATGGGCAGGGCTTCGACGAATACTGGCGGGGAGAGCTACGGCAGTTTTTCGCTTCGCATGATTTGAAAGGGCAGCCATTCGCCGATGCGCCGCATCTCGTGAGCGACCCGCGCTTCCGCGTGGTGGTGCAGACGGAGGCGGCGCTTTCCTTTCTCGATCGACGCGTGGCAAAGCCGGAGCAGCCGTGGTTACGCGAGGTAGAGAAAC
>JBAVML010000540.1:0-10490 GCA_049690035.1 Chthoniobacteraceae bacterium | reverse complement strand
CGAGCCGCAGACTGCTGCGAAGCATTTGCCGCGAAATCCCGAAAAGCCGTCGCCATCGTCGTGCTCGCGATCAGCGTCTTGTTCGCCGGATTCGCATCCGTGCTCAGATATAGCTGCACCACCTCATCGCCGCTCACCGCAAAGGTATAACTGCCCGAAACCGGTGCCCGAATGAACCCCGTGACCCGCGTGCCATAGCTATCTTCCCAATCGCGCGCCAGGCACTCGAACGAAGTCAGAAACTCACGTGACGCCGGCTTGTTCGGGTAGTTCGCATTCGAGGTCATCGTGCTGATGCTCGCGCCGGGCAACCCATGCCAAGCCTCGCGCATCACCGAGCCGCCATTCGGGATCTCCGTCGTCGGGTAGAGCCGATTCGTCGGCACCACTTGTTTCGGCTGCGAAGCCGAAGCCCACTCCAGCTTCACGGAGGCGGGGCCGGTCTGCTGGATGAACTCCAACCGCACATTCGTCCGGTGTCCCGCCTTCAGCCGAATCTGCCCGCGCATCTCGCCCGTGCCTTGGAAAAACGTGCGCTGCACGATGAGTTGATCATCCACCCAAAGCCGCGCCGCATCATCCGCCGTGACGAAGAAGGTATATAACTCCGAGTAAGCCGACTCGATCTGCCCGGACCAAGCGATGGAATAAGTCGTCGCCGCGGTGATCGCCGTGCCCGCGGGAATCGCCGTGCCGAAGTTGAAGTTGATACTCGCATCCGTCCGCGTCGTGACCAGCCCGGTGAAATCCGTCGCGTCATAGTATTTCCCGGTCAGCCCCGTGCCCGTCTGCGCAAAGGACGACGTGGCGAGGGTGAGCAGCGCGAGACAGAAAATTGCGGCGCGAAGAAAAATGGAAATCATGGTCTGGAAATTTTGAGATGGAGAAAGCGCGAGCCGGTTCCCGCCGCGACGCTCGCCTTCACTGTCTGCACGGTGCCGTTGTTGCTCAGGATTTGCTCTGTTACGCCCGCGTTGCTCCATGCGCCGCTCGCGAGTGAGTCGCGCCATTCGACGGTGAATGTCACGCCTTCGCTCAGCGCGGCGTTGCTGCGGGTATAGGTGAATTCGAGTGTCGCACCGATTTTCACCAAGCTCATCGCGGCACTCGTTGCGGCGTTCGGATTTTGTCCCGTGGCGAATTCCATCAGGTTGAGTTCGCCGTCACCGTTTGCGTCGGCGAGGTCGGCGGCGCGACCGGTGTTGGTGATGCTGCCGAAGTATTGAACCCGCCATTGCTCTGTTGGAGTGACGAGATGCAGCACGACATCGTTGCCGTCGCCGCCGGTGTAGCTGAGCGACCACAGATAGCCATTCGCGGTGAAGACAGAGTTGTTTGGCAAGCCGGCGAAGGTGCCACTGATGGCTCCGGCGCTCGTCTTATTCATGATCGTGAAGTTCGTGCCTCGCACGAGGTCGGGGCTGGCGACGATCGCGAGCGTGCCGCCGAGAGTGACGCTGCCGCTGGTGGTGAGCTGGTCGGATGCGGAGCCATCCACACGCACTTCAAAGGTGCCGCCGCCGGTGATGGAGACGTCGCCCGTGGTGCTCGCGTTGCCTTGGGGTGCAAGGGTCGCTGCTGAGGTGCTGAGGCTGCTGGTCAGCGATCCGCTGATGACCAGCTTCCCATCCTCGATGACCGTCGCGCCGGTGTAGGTGTTCGTGCCGTCGAGTGTGAGCGTGTCGGCACTCGACTTCACGAGGGTGGCGTTGCCATTGATGCCGCCGACGTTCTTCAGCGTGCCGCTTTCAAAGGTGAGCGTGGTGAGCGGATTTGCGGCGGTGCCGATGGAAAAGCCCGCCATGTCGAGCACTCCGCCTTTCAGCGAAAATGTAGCGGTGCTGGTGCCGGTGCCGGTCGCGACGCCGCGCTGGATGTGGCCGGTCATCTTGAGCGAGCCGCCGAGGAGTTGCAGCGTCGCGCTGGAATTGCGCGTGGCGACGTTGCCGGTGAGCGCGGCCATCGTGATGGGGCCGCTGGTGACGGCGGCGGTGCCGTCAATCGTGAGCGTGGCAGTCGCGTTGCGATTCGTGTTGGTGCCGCTGTGACTGGCGAGATTGATTCCGCCGGTGAAAGCGGCGGTGCCGCCTTCGAGCGTGACGGTCGCGGTGTTGCTCACGGCACCTTCGCAGAATGCCACGGGCACAGCGTTCGTGACGCTGAGCGTGCCGGTGTCGAAGTAGAAAAACGCGGTGCCATTGCCGTTGGGATGAGTGCCGGAGCGGCGGCCGATTTCCAAACTCGTGAGCAGGATGTCGCAGGCGTGTCCGCGCGAGTCGAAGGTCACCGTGCTCGTGCCGGTGCCGCTGCCGGCGTGTTTGTCGAGCAGCAGATTGGCGCGGCTCGTGCCGCCGGTCGCGCCGCGAATCGTGAGCAGGCCGGTGCCGTCTGGCGCGAGGAAAGTCGCGCTCTCGCCGCGCGCGGTGCCGCCGCCTGCGGTGGCGCTGTCGAGGTTCAAATTGGTGACGTTCAGCGTCGTCGCTCCGTCGGCGGGAATGATGAGCGTAGAGGCGTTGCCGACGGTGTAGTTGTCAATGTCTCCGACGTTCAGATTCGTGCCGGTGAAGCTCGCAGAGCCAAGTGCGCTGAGGTCGAGGATGCTGCCGCGCCGCACGCTGGCGTTCGTGCCGAAATTGCAAACCAACGCGCCCGCACCGCTGAACGTGAGATGGCTATTCTCCGCAGTGCCGCTGTTCAGTCCGCCCATCGTGAGCGCACCGCCGATGGTGAGCATTTTTCCCGCGCCGATGATGGCGAAGTTTTCGCCCGCCGTGACATCCGTCTGTGTGGTGAGCGCGAGCGCGGCGACGTTGGCCTGCACGTCGAGCGTGCTCGCGTTGGTGTCGCCTGCGGTGCTGCCGAAGAAGAGCGTCTTCACGCCGGAGTTCGTCGCGCCGTAGCGCAGCGTACCGCCGCTGAGATACGTGTTGCCCGTGTAAGTGTTCGCACCGGTGAGCGCGAGGGTGCCCGCGCCGGTTTTGAAAAGGTCGTTCGCGCCGCTAATGACGCCGCTGACGGTGAGCGTGTTCGCCGCGATGTCGAAGATCGTGTCCACGCTGAGTGTGAGCGCATTCGCGATGCTGTGCGCGACATTCGGCACGCCGCTGGTGATGATCGGCGCGGTGCCGGAGAAATTGAGCGCGTTGCCGCTGAGCGTGACGCTTTGATTGGGAAAGCGCAGCTTGTTCAGCGTGAAAGTCCCCATGTTGTTGCTGCTCGCGATGGCACTGTTGTTTTGGAAAACCAGTTCTGCCGTGCTGCTCGAAACGGGCTGGCCTGGCGGGGTTGGAATCCACGGGACCGCGTTCCAATTTCCCGCCGTGAAGGTGACGAAGTTCGTCACGTTCAACGTGAGCGTGACCACGCTGGAGTTCGCGCTTTCGTCCGCGATGTTCGTGGCGCTCACGACCCAGAAATATGTGCTCAAATTGAGCGCCGTGGTGTCGTCGTGGCTCGGCGCGGTGAGGCCGCTGGCGACGGTGGTGAAAGGCCCGCCGCTCGTGGTCGCACGCTTCACCGTGTAGCTCGCCGCGAAGGGCACCGCGCTCCATCGCAGCTCGGGATAAGTGTAGCCCTGCGTGACGGTGAGACCGCCCGGCACCGAAGGAATCACGGCGGGTGAGCCGGTGATCTCCGCGCTGTTTGCGCTCGTGCCGCCCGGGCCGACGGCCGCGACAACATAAAAATACACAATGCCACCTGTCGCCGTGCTGTCCGTGTAGTTGGTCGCCGTGATGCCGCTCGCGAGCGTGGAATACGTGCCGCTCACGGTGCCGCGTCGCACGATGTAACTCGTCGCACCACTCGCCGCGCTCCACGTCAATGGCACGTTGCCGACGGTGAATGTCGTGGCGAGGCCATCGGGTCGCGCGGGCGGCGGAGTTTGCGCAGTGGTGAAAGTGATTGTCGCGGGAGACCACACGGTGCCGGAGGCATTCGTCGCGGCGAAACGCACGCGATACGACGTGTTCGCTGTGAGGCCGCTGATTGGCGCGATGACTTGCCCGAGCGGCTGCACGCCGAGCGGAATGCTATTTGCCCACGAAGCCACCGTGGTGCCGCCATCGCTCGTGCCCCAATACGCCGTCACGCTCGTGCTGCTCGTGCCGTTGGAAACGACTTCGCCGATCAACGTCGCCGATGTCTCCGTGATGCCAGCAGGCGTGAGCGTGGTGATCTCGGGTGTCGCCGCAGCGGGTGGCACGACGCTTGGCGAAATGGTCATCGCCGTCGGACGCTGGTTGAAGTTGAGCGCGGTGCGTTGGTTGCCGCTCGTGACTGTGAGCACGCGGCCATCGGGCGTTGCGCTCATCCAAGGATTCTCCTGCTTTGGCCAGTTCGCGTAATCCACGGCCACACCATTGATCCAGCCGCCGCGATGTGAGCGGTCATCGTTGTAGCTTTCCTTTTCGACGACGTCGCCGTGGCGGTTCATGTAGCGCGCGTGCGTGACTTTGTAAGAACCCACCGTCACGTCCGTGTGCGAGATGCTTGTGCTCGCGAGCAGCGCCGTTTTGAATGCCGCGAGTTGGGCCGCAGCATCCGCGCCCGCGAACTCGGAAGGCAGCGCCGTTTCGATCGCGACAGCAAAGCGGTTGTTCGTCGCACTGATGGTCGCGGCGTAGTTCGGATCATTTTGTGGATAGCCGACACCGCCGACCGCGATGCGGAACTCAGAATCACCCGGCTCTATCGAGTGTCGCGGCGAGTAAATGCCCGCGTTCGGATCCCAGTTGAAAAGCGCGTCCGATGCGACGGCGATCATCACCGTGCCGTAGTGCAGATAGATGCGGCCGGTGGATGCCGAGTCATTGATCATCGCCTGGTAGCCGCCGGGCACCTGGGCCTGCGCGTAACGCGGATCGCGCGCGAGCGGATGGCTTTTGTCGAAGGCATAAAGCAACGAGTCGCGCTGCATCAGCACATCGAAATCGAGCTGCATTTTTCCGTGGTTCGATGCCGCGGCCATGTCGGCGGGGTTGTCGGTCGCGCAACCGATCAGCCAGAAAAAATTCGTCATTCCACGCCAGCGCACGCCGTAGCCCCAGGACCAGCCGCTGCCGGCCGCCGTCGCATCCGACATGCCGAAGAGGATGTAGTTGTTCGCATTCACGAACGCCTGCTGGTAGCCGCTGGCACCGGTCTGCCGCACGTTGTAGGTGCCAGTGCGATCGTTCGCCGCGTGCAGGATCGGCGCGGGCAAAACGTAGCCGCTCGCCGCGACGGGTGCCATGGACTTGCCATCGCCCCAACGCCCGCCGCCGCCGAGCGCTTGGTAAAGCAGGCGCCCGTAAGTGCCGTAGTAGCCGTTCTGGTCTTCGTAACTGCGGCTGCTCCACACGCCGGCGTAGTATTCGAGCGGCTGCCACACCGCTGCCAACTGCGACATGAAAGCCGGGAACGAAGTCATGCCCGCTGCACGCATTTCCGCATCCTGCGCGAGCTGGCCGAGGCTCAAGGACGGCGACGCGTTGAGGATGCCGTAGTCGTTCGAGGCGAACTCCGAGATGCCGTAGGTCGCCTCGTCGCGCAGCTTGTCGATGAGCCAAACCCGGGCCGTCGGGTCACTCGGGCGCCAGTCGTCACCAGGGTGATCGAACGCGTCTTCGCCGAACTCCTCCGAGCCGAGAAAGCGGATCGTCAGCGCGAGCTTGGTCAGATTCGACGTCCCCGGTGACTTGTAGTTCACACCCCTGAGCCGCGTCTTCACAACGTTGCGCGACGCGGCGTCCACGTATTTTTTCCAGCGAATGGTCGCGTCCATCGCGGGCCAGAGATCGAACGTGTAGCCATTGTTTACGAGCCACGCGGCGGACGAACTCATCGCCGAGCGCCCGCGCGGAAAATCGCCCGAGCCGAACGAGAGATGCACGCCATCGAAGCGGCTCGTCGTGGTGATCTTCCCGTCAATGTAGCCGACCAGCGTGTATTGATTGCGCTGCCGTGCCTCGAACACGAGCGGGTCCGGAGCCGCAATCGCGCGGAGCTGGAGCGCATTGATCTGTGCCGACGCACTCGCATCGAACTCGAACCGCTGTGACGCCGAGCCCGCGCGAAAGGTGCCGAGCATGTGATGCCCGAGACCGCCTTCGTAAGCGAGATTGTCGCTCGGCCCGCCGGGATTGTAGCTGAGGAAGGTGGAGCCGTTGATGCGTGTCCGCCGCCCGCCACTGCTGGCGCGCGAGTCATTCATCCACATCTGCACGACATACCACTGGCCGGGCGTGAGGCCGTTCAGCGCGAGCGATCCGTATTTCGTCGCGCTGTAGCGCGCACTGCCGAGCAGCGTCTTGTAATCGGCGGAAAGATTCGCATACGGCGCGGACGCGGAGCCAAAGGAAGAGCCGGTGTTTGTCAGGCCCGCGACGGTGTCGAGAGCCTGCGTGTCGAAGCGCGTGAAGGTCACGCCATTGATCGGCGCGGAGGGCGCTGCGCTGCCGAAAACATAAGCGCGCACCGGCGTGCCGAGCGTGCTCACATCGGTGGCACCGCTCGTTTCCTGCCAGCGCTCCCAAGCCACGCTCGCGAGCGGCGAAGTGATGCGCCGCACCTGATACGCCTGAATCACCGGACTGCCGCTGCCCGTGATTTTCACCTGCTGCGATGTCGCATCCGCCGTGAAGGTGCCGAGCGCAAACTGCCCCTTCCCGCCATCCGCGCCCGACTTGTTCATGTTCAGCACCACCCACGGATCCTGCGCCCCGGACGACTTCACCGTCTGCATCCCGAGACTGCTCGCATCCGAATCATTCGCCCAAAACTGCACCTCGTAATGCTGCCCCACCGTCAGCCCATTCAGCGTCAGTGTGAGCGTCGCGCCCGAAGTCGTGCTGTAATCGTTCCCGCTCAACATCGCCGCGTAACTCGCCGAAATCCCACCGCCCACCGGCAACGCCCCCGCCGCCGCCCCGCTCGCATTTTGCCCCGAGAGCGAATCCCCGCTGTATGCCGGAGTGAACGTCACCCCATTCACCACCGGTTGCGTCGAAGCCTTGCAAACCGCCTTCACCAGTACGCCATTCGTGCTCACATCGGAGTCCGCAGAAATGTCCCGCACCGGTCCCCAAGTGATCGGCGCCGCAAAGCCGCTCGTGGCGACGAACAGCAAGAGAGCCCGCCAGATCACGGCGACATCTCCTCGCTGATGGTCACACTCACATCATCCACGAACTGCGCCGGGAACCACTGGTCCGCCGGTGCATCCGCCAGACGATACGCCGCGATGCCGATCACCAGCACGCGCGCCTGCGGCGGCACTTGCAGCGTGAGTTCACCCGCCTCCCACGTCGCCGGCTCTCGGTCCGCCACGATCATCGTCCGCGCAAAAGGCAACGGCGCACTTTCATTGTAGCGCTGCTCCCACAGTTCCTTCGCGTTCACGTTTGCGTCATTGCCCGCCACGGCAGCGATGTGAAAGCGCGCCTGTTTTTCGGTGTCCGCATTGAACCACGCCCGAATCCTGACCGTGCGTGCTCCATTGCCCGGCAGCACGATGACCTGCCACAGGTCCGCCGCCATGTTTTTACTGCCGACGAAATCACCCGTGTTCGACGCAGCGAGGAATTTCAGCATATGCCGACCTCCCCGCGGACGCACGCGACCCTGCTCCTCCACGATCGCGCACGGATCGCCCGACCATTGGCCTAGGTGCTGTGGCACACTCCCGCGCGGAATCGCAGCACCCGCTTCGAAGTCCCCATTCGCCAGCGGCACCTTCACGATGCGCGGCATTTTCCCCGAAGCGAACGCCCACACCGCCGTCGCACTGAACAACCCCATGACCAATCCGGCCGCCGCCGCCGCCAGCGGGCGCCAGGAAATCCATTGATGCGCCTTTGACGATACGTCGGACCGGGCTGGCATTGGGGCGTGGAGCGTTTCATCCGCCAGCAGGGCGGCGTGCACTTCCGCGAGATCGAGATAGCGCGCGCGCGCCATCGCATCGGTCTCGATGAGCTGCGAAAGGGTCGCGCTGTCCTCCGCAGTGGCACTGCCTTCGAGAAAATGCTGGATGAGGTCGTTGTGGTTCATGCTGGAGTCAGTTTGGTTTCGATGCAGTCCAGCAGCGCCGCGCGCAGCCGTTGCAGGGTTTTGTAAATGGCCTCCGTGCTGCGGCCGTGCGCCCCGGCGAGTGCCTCCACAGTGCGCTCGTGAAAGTAGTAGCCCTCGATGAGGCTGCGCGCGCTTTCGGGCAGTTGCTCCAGGCATTCCCGCAGCGCCGCGTCCCTGTGCTCCCGGCTGGCGGCACGTTCATCCTGGGCTTTCTCCAGGAGCGTCACCGCCTGTTCGGACAATTTCGCCCGCCGGGCTCCACTGCGCAGGAAGCGCCGCACCTGCATCCGCGCGTAGCCGATGGCCCAGTTCGCAAACGGACGCGCGGCATCGTATTGCGCAAACTGCTGCCAGAGCACCACCGCGGTCTCCTGCACGATGTCCCGCGCATCCGCCCGCTGCGGCACAAACAAAAGCACGGCCCGAAGTAACTCGGGTTCGTGCTGGAGGAAGAGTCGGGTGAACCGCTCGTAAGCGTCGTCGGGGGGCATGGGCGTCCAACTCCAGTCCGCCACGACTGGTCTTTTTGGACAAAGTTTTTTGCGAAGCTTCGCCGCGCCGGACGTGGTTGTTTCACACTATGCAATAATTTGATCGAGCGAGGCGCGATGAGCGCAGGCTGCCTCAGGACTTCCAACCTCACGAAGCGGCGCCTCACTTCGGCGCCTACGGGCGCGAGGAACTTTGATTTCCTGCATCATGCCCTTGTCGCTCAGAATCGGGGTGCTGACGCCGTTGGTGCATGCCTGGCTGGGCCGAATCGCAGAACTTTTTTTGCAAAAAGCGAAGCAGGTGTCCTTTTAGCAGTGGGTCCAGTCGTCGTGTCTATGCGATGACGCTATGCCCGCGTGATCGTAGCGCAAAAAAATGAAGCATTGCACCGCATGAACACCCCAATTTGCATCCATGTCCAGGTGTCGAATCTCCCGAAAGTCGTCGCGACTGCACCTTCCAAGTAAACATCCAAAACACCCATACCATGAGTACACCAGCATCCTACCCTCCGATGAGCCCTTACCTCACCGTCAAAGGCGCGAGCAAGGCCATCGAGTTCTACACCGCAGCCTTTGGAGCCACCGAACTTTACCGGCTCAGCGATCCTTCGACAGGTGCTGTCGGTCACGCCGAGATCATGCTGAACGGCAGCCATCTCATGCTCTCCGATGAAAATCCCGTCTGGGGCAATAAGTCACCGCAAACCCTCTCCGGCACGCCGGTGAAACTTTGCCTCATGGTCGAGAACACCGATGCCGCGGTGGAGCGCGCCCGGGCTGCCGGTGCCGTTGTCGAGATGCCGCCCGCCGACATGTTCTACGGCTTCCGCTGCGCTTCGGGTCCGGCTTGTCCGGGTTCAAAGGATTAGGGCCATGAGCATCGATAGCAAATCCGAGTTCCTCGTCATCTCCCGCGGTCAGTGGGACAGTGCCGCATCACAGGACGCCATCCAGCAGGCTATCGACGAGTTTTACGCGTGGCTCACCAGTTCGATCGAGGCCGGCAAAATGAAAATGGGCAGCCGGCTCGGACTCACGGGCGCGACGGTGTCGAAGCACCGCATCGTTACCGACGGCCCTTTCGGCGAAGCGAAGGAGGCCGTCGGCGGTTTCTGGTTCATCCTCGCCGACAGTCTCGAAGAAGCCGCGCAGATCGCTGCGGGCAATCCCTGCATGAAATGCGGCTTGTTCTACGAAATCCGACCGCTCGATGCAGTGCGCTGCTCTGTCGATAGCGTCACCACGGAAACCCCGGAACGATAACCCGGCTCATTCAAACGATCCAAGCCACTCATGAATCCACAACAACCCACCAACGAACACCTGCTCTTGATCCGCGGCACGCACTGGAATCACGGCATGTCGCCGGGCGAACTCCAGCGCGTGATGACCGACTTTTACGCCTGGGTCGAAGGGCTGAACACGCGCGGCATCCTGCGCGGTGCGCAGCCTTTGATGGAGGAAGGCAAACTCGTTTCCGGCACGCGCGCGGTCGCGGTGACGGATGGAGTTTTTGCAGAATCGAAGGAAGCCATCGCCGGCTATTTCTTGCTGAGTGTGGATAGCATGGACGCCGCGCTCGAAATCGCAAAGGCGTGTCCCATCCTCGCGCACGGAGCGCAGATCGAGGTGCGCCCCGTCGCCGACCTCTGCCGCCCGATGGCCGAGGTAAAAGCGGCCCATCATGTCTGATCACTTTCCTTGATCTTCAATCACCACAACACGCACACCATGACACCACTCTACGTTCAACCTTACCTCTTCTTCGGCGGCAAATGCACTGCTGCTCTCGACTACTACGCCAAGCATCTCGATGCGGAAATGATGTTCCAGATGCGCTACTCCGAATCACCGGAACCACCACCGCCGGGCATGGTGCCCGATGGCTGGGGCGACAAGATCATGCACGCCACCTTTCGCATCGGCAGCAGCGTGCTCATGGGC
>JBAVML010000539.1:0-9729 GCA_049690035.1 Chthoniobacteraceae bacterium | reverse complement strand
GCTTTCACCTCGCGGCTCTGATTGTTGCCCTCTGGACATTCCACGTCGGCGAGAATGTCCTGCAACCCCTTGACCATCCACGCGAAGATGGCGTCGCGCTCTTGCGTGAGCAGTCCCTCAGAACCTTTCAGCCGGCGATCACGGAAAACACCCGAGCCGCCGCACTTCCCGCATTTGGGCGGATGTTCTGACTCGTAGTCCTCGATGTAGCCATTGCCCTCGCACTCCGGACACTTCGGCATCTGATCGAAGTGCAGGAAGCGCACACGCCGAAGCTCGGCATCGGTTCCGTGTTTGAAGCGGGGCAGATCGTTCGCGAGATACCACAGCTTCGCAGTCGTGCGCATCGTGAACGGCTTGCCGAAGATGTTCCGCGCCTCGACCGGCTCGCCTGACACGATTCGCTTGAGCGCACTCGCGTCCTCGACATCCACGGTATCGAGCTCCGTCCCCATATTGCAGAGCGCGTATTCGAGCTTCGGGACGCTGTAAGCCTTGTCACCGGCACAGATTTGCGAAAGCGTGAGCGAGGTGACCATTGGATCCCTTCCGAGACAGCCAATGACCGACTCGGCGATCGTCGATTTGCCCGTGCCGCTCGGCCCGTAGCAGATCAGGAAAAGCTCGTGCTTCGCGGAATCTGGATAGAGCAGGTAGCCGCACCACCATTTAAGCAACGCCTGCCCGTGCGTGCTTCCATCGCGATCGGGCGGCAGCGCTTCGCCGAGCACACGTAGAAAGTTCGTCGGCTCCGACTCGCCCTCGATCCATCGTGAAGGAAGATAGCCCGTGAAGAGCATGCTCTCATCATGCTTGCCGAGCGCCACTTTGTCGGCCGTCACACGCAGCACGCCGTTATCCAGGTTGACCAGCACGGCCTTGCGATCCGCACTGAACGCAATCGCGCCGCGAAGCTCCTCATCGGGTTTGAGTTGCTGGAGCGCCTCCACGTGCTCGAGCACGCTCTTGGCATTCCGCACCTGCCGCACCGCTTGCTGGAGCACATCGAGCGCGTCGGGCAGATAGGCGGACTTGCTCCGCCTCTGCCAAGCCTTGCCATCCCACACGTACCATTGATCGTCTTTCGTGCGGACCTTGTTCTTGCGCAGGAACGCCTTCACGCACAGGAGCTCGTTGAAGCGGTCCTTACCCGCGTCTTTGTATTCGACGATCTTCGGAACAAACGCGTCGCTCATTTCATGACCTCCACTCGCGGAAACGTGATGGCGCGCTCGTCATCCAGATCAAGGCCGACCTCGGCGCACAAACCGCCGACAGGGACACCCATGACGAGCGGCCGAAGGATGAACAGCGTGTCTGTGATTTCGACCACATAGCGCCGCCCCGTGGCCTTCTGATATGCGACCGTGTAGCGCATCGGCTCACGCTCCAACTCGAAGCCGGGGAATTCGAAATCACCGCGCACTCCAACGACAAAGGATCGCTTCTTCATGGCGCAAGGTCCCCCGGCTTCGCCGTGAGGATCTGATGAACGGTTGGATTGTGGACCTGCCGCGCCGTGCGGTTCATCTCATCGACCTCGGGATCATGATCGTTGCAGAACTGGTAGAGCTTCACACAGAACGCGTGCCGCTTGTGCTCAGGCCATTGCTCGAACTTGTCCGCGAGCGTGCCTTCCAGATCATCAAAAAGCTTTGTGATCGGCAGCCGCGGCGGCTCATCCTTACGTAAGGGCGCGGAGTCAGGTGGGGATTTCCCCACGCGCTTGTGCGCGCTCTGGACTTTGCCATCGCGCCCCTTTCGCTTGGCGTCGAGAAGTTCCAGGTCAGGATGTGCCGCGCGCACCTTCGCCACGGTCTTGTGATCTACACCGCACAGCCGCCCAATCTCGCGGTCGCTCAACTGGCGCGTCTCCAAATCCGCCAGCGCGGCCTCCACCGCGTTGTGCTTGTCGGCGCGCGTTCGGCGCATGCCGTGACTATCATTCGCCCCGAGTGAAAACAGGAACGCCGCGCGCCGGCCACCCGGCCGAATTTCTGCGTCGATCGTCTTGAGGCCGCGCGTCACGCACGCCTCGATGCGATGCCATCCATCGCCGAGCCAGAGCCGCGTCTGCTCAATATTCGGCTCGTCCGCGAAGACGATGATCGGCGGAAAAACATCTCCGCGCGCCATCGCCTCCGCATATTCCGCGATAATGCCCAGGTCGAGCGGCTTCGCCCGCATTTGCAGCGCGGTGTCGCGCTCGATGGAGGAAACTGGAACCTTCATGGTGTGGTTGGTTCATTCATAAAACACTTCACGCGCTCCCGCTTCGGACGGTATTTGCGCGTCCGTTTTCCCCGCTCGTACTGCCGACGCATCATCGCGCGCAGACCCTTCGTCCACTCCGCGCGATCGTGGCCGCACGCGTAGCGGTGGAGGTCGTTGAAATCCTTTTCACCTTCGAGCGTGCCCGCATGCAGCGCCTTGCAGCGCCGCCGCAGATGCCACGCGAAACCTTGCGATTCATGAAGCCACTTCATCCCCGCCTCGTCTGAATCCGCGTAAAGCCACACCTGGCTCTCATCGGAATTCCAAGGCCATACGAAGGTCTTCTCCCACGCGCCTGAGCCGCGCACGCCCATCACCGCCACGTTTCTAATCGGCGCCCCTTGATCGAGCGCGTCAATGAAGGCAAGCGCATCCCATTGCCCTTCGAGGATCACGAGACACGCACACTTGCGAGGATCGCCGACCACGAATGGCCAGGAGCCGATGCCCTTGGGAACGAAGTGCCACATCGCCCGCTTCTCGCCCTCCCTCGGTTCCAGCCGCACATGGAAGCCCGCGAGATACGGCTCACCGGTCTTTTCGTCCACGCACTCGACAGCAAACGCCGGCAGCCGCGCACCGAAATAAACCGGCATCCCGATCTTACCCTGCTCCGTGAGCTGCTTCACCAGCGAAACACGATAGCCGCGCCACTCCGCGAGCTTCGTCTGCGCTTCTTCATTCTCCGCCAGCCAGCGGCAGCCTTCCCTCCATCTTTCCAGATCGCGGCCTGCCAGCGGTGCCGGCCGCTCCGGCTCCTTTACCTCAGTCGCCGGCCGCGCCTTTGGCGGCGGCACAGCCTGGCCCAGGACGAGCTCGGTGAGCTGGCGGCAAATCTCGGCAAAGCCCTCCTTCGATTTCCCGTCGATCCCGCGCGCCAGCGCCCAATACTCGAAGATGGTACCGCGCGCGTTGCAGCCGAAGCACTTGAAGAAACCCTTCTCGTCGTGAACCACGCAGCTCGGCGTCCCCTCGCCGTGGAACGGACAGCAGCACTTCCACGTATCGCGTCCGGCCTTCTGCAGTTCCGCATGGTCGCGCTCAAATAACGCCTTGAGCGAAATCCGCTGCTTGAGCTCGGTCGCCGTCAGCACGACCGCCCTCTCGCCCCGAAAACAAGGCTGTTTGCTACATTTTTGCTACACTTTTCCTGATTTACTCTGGAAAAGTGGGCCTGGTCGGATTCGAACCGACAACCAAGGGATTATGAGTCCCCTGCTCTGACCATTGAGCTACAGGCCCGGAATTTTTCGCGCGCCCCATCGAGCCTGTCGATCGGCGTCAGGTAAAGGTCGGATCGATCAGGCCGAAGCCGCCATCTTTGCGACGGTAGAGCACGTTGATCTTCTCGCTCTTTGCGTTAAGGAAGACCACGAATTGGCGGCTGGACATCTCGATCTGCAGCACGGCTTCGTCCACGAACATGGGCTTCACCGGGTAACGCTCGGTCTTGATGACTTCGGGTTCGTGTTCTTCGATCTCCGCGAAGGCCTCGTCGATCGGCGCGAAGACTTGTTCATCGAAATGTTTTACGAAGCCGCGCGGGCGATGATTGCGCAGGATCTTCGTCTTGTACTTCCGCATCTGCTGCGCGATTTTATCGATCACGCCATCGATCGAGGCATACATGTCGTCGCACTCGTGGCTGGCTTCGATGGTAATGTGGTTGTTGCAGTGAAGGATGACCTCCGCGAAGTGACGGTGCTTTTCCACATCGAGGATGACGTGCGCCTCAATGATGCGCGGATAGTCGAGGTGCAGGTTCTCGACCTTCTTGTGTGCGTAGTCCTTGATCGCCTCAGTGATGCTGACGTGACGGCCGGTGACTTTCACCGGCACATTGATGTTCTCGGTTTGCATAAGCTTTTGGGGGTTGGTGTTTGGGGGGTTACATCTGGAAGCCTTCGCCGAGATAGACTCGGCGGGCGACCGGATCGTTGATTAGGAAATCTTTGGTGCCCTGCGTTTCCACACGCCCTTCGAAGATGAGGTAGGCGCGGTCCACGATCGACAAGGTTTCGCGCACGTTGTGATCGGTGATGAGGATCGCCAAGCCGGCGTCGCGCAGGTTTTGCACGATCTGCTGAATCTCGCTCACGGCAATAGGATCGACCCCGCTGAACGGTTCGTCGAGCATGATCATGCTCGGATTGGTGACCAGCGAACGGGCGATGGTGAGACGGCGCTTTTCCCCACCGGAGAGCGTGAGCGCCGGTTGCTTTGCCACGTGCTCGATGCCGAACTGAGCGAGCAGTTGCTCGCATCGGCTCTTGCGTTCCTTGCGGTTGAGCTTCGTCGTCTCGAGGATCGCCATGAGGTTTTCCTCAACGGTCAGCTTGCGAAAAATGGACTCCTCCTGCGGCAGGTAACCCATCCCCATGCGCGCCCGGCGGAACATCGGGAAATCAGTGACATCCTGATCCTCAAACGTCACCCGTCCGCCGTTGGGGCGCACCAGACCGACGATCATGTAAAAACTGGTCGTCTTGCCGGCACCGTTCGGCCCGAGCAGGCCGACGATCTCGCCACGCCGGCAGTTGATGTCCACGCCGTTCACGACGGCGCGACCACCATAGATTTTCACAAGCTTCTCCGTCTGAAGAATCGGTTTGCCGTTCTTCGGCAGAGGCTGGTCGGAAAGAATCACGAAGTGCTATTTGGTCAGGTCGCCCTGGTCCTTAATTACGGTCTTGTGCGGGCCGGTGACGCGCATATGCCCGTCCCGGTTGAGAATCATGATGGTGCTCTCGTCGGTCGCGACGCATGTGTTGATCCCCTGCTGCACGTCGGGTTTTCCCGTCAGGGTGATGTCACCGGTAATTGCGTCGTAGTGGACCTTTTTTCCGTGACCGATGCTGCGGCTGGTGGAGCCGTCCGCTTCCTTTTTTTCCTGAATCACCGTGCACAGGCTGCCCGGGTTTGCCTCGGCGATCGCCTTCTCGAGTCCGCCTCCCTTTGCTTTCTTATCATCGGGCTTCGGGGTGGTCGCAGGCGTGGTGGGGGCCTTCAACCGCGCCGATCCCGCTTCGCCCGCTGGTTTGTCATCATGCTTGAGGTAAGTCGTCAGTTTGTCGCACTGGACGATAAATTCAGGATCGGTGACTACAACCTGACCGATGAAGATCGCAAGATGCGCCTTCTGATCAAAGGTCGCCTCCAGCGCCACGATCTCGGTTGGGCCCTTCGATTTCTTCTCCGGCTTCTCCGCAGGTTTCTCGGCAAGCTTTTCATCGTGCTGCTCCGCAAACAAAGGCCGCGTGGCGGGCGCCAAGCCCGTACCGCGAGATTCCGTCCGAGTCGATTCCACTCCACTTGAACCTGAACCGGAAGTGCGCTTTCCAGAAGCAGCCGGAGGCGGGTTGAGCGATTCAATCTGGCGCAAGAGTTCGTCCTGCGTCACCGGTTTTGCCGGCGCCTGGGCGTGGGCGCCAACAAAGGGAACCAGGGCCGCGGCGGCGCTTGCGCAGTAAAGAATGACGGGGTTATTTCGCACTGGAGCCCTTCTCGGGGTTGGCATTGGTTTCATTTTCGAGATTGTAAATCAGCATCCGGACTTTCCCGGTGAGGCGCCCCGCTCTCGTCTCGGTGTTGAACTCCATGTTCTGGCCGGCGATTTCGAAGTCGGAGCGTTTGATCACGACACCCGCGTCGGTCGTGAGGACGTGGGTCTCCAGATTGAGAATGGAGCGGGGTAAATTGATGCTCATCTCCTCGTTGCCTTCATCGTCAAAGGTTTCAATCAGGAGAGTGGTCATGTCCATATGGTTGAGGTCGGTGCGCGCCCCGATCTCCATCGTAAATCGCATCTGCATGAGCCCGGTCGGGCTGCGAATCGGAATGACCAATCCTTTCGCGTCGTGCCCCGGCGGAACGGGGACCGAGATCTTTCCCGGAGCCTTTTCCTCGGCACCTTCGGCAGGCGAACTCTCCGGTTTTGCCTCGGGCGAATTCTTCTTTTTGTCCTTCTTCGCCTCTGATTTGTCCGCCTTCTTGGCCGCATCCTCCTTCTTCGCCGCCAGCATGCTGGAGCCGATGACAATCGTTGCGAGGAGGGTGAGTGCCTTACGAGACCAGCTCATGAATTTGACGCAATTGTTTCAGGAGAGAGGGCAAGTCCGCGAGCGGAATCTGATTGGGTCCATCCGACAATGCTCGCGCCGGATCCTCGTGAGTCTCAATGAATATTCCGTCACATCCCGCCGCCGCCGCCGCCCGCGCCAGCACCGGCGCGAGCACACCGTCGCCGCTCGTCTTGTCCCCGCCGCCGCCGGGACGCTGCACCGAGTGTGTCGCGTCGAAGACCACATTCACGCCGAGTTCGCGCATCCAATAGAGCGAGCGCATGTCGGCCACGAGATTGTTGTAGCCGAAGCTCGCCCCACGCTCAGTGAAAAAGAAGCGGTCGCAGCCGAACGCGCGCAGCTTCTCCGCGACATTGCGCATGTCCCACGGCGCGAGAAATTGACCCTTCTTCACATTCACCACTCGCCCGCTCTCCGCGGCGGCGCGGATCAAATCGGTCTGCCGGCAGAGGAACGCGGGGATCTGGAGAATGTCGACGAACTCCGCCGCAACCTTGATCTCTTCCGGCGAATGCACATCCGTCGTCACCGGCACGCCGAGTTCCTTCCCGATCGCCCCGAGGATCGAGCACCCGGTGCGCACGCCGAGGCCGCGAAAGGAGTTCACACTCGTCCGGTTCGCCTTGTCGTAGCTCGCCTTGAACACCCACTGCACGCCCACCTCGGTACAGATCTCGCGGAGCTGCCGCGCCATGCGCCAGACAAATTCCTCCGACTCGATCACGCACGGCCCGAGGATGTAAAGGGGCTCAGCCCCGCCGATCTGGCACGCGCCGATCGGAAACGGACGACGTTCCACCTTAGGAACCGTAGCTCTTGGTAAAGCGCTTCCGCCCTTCCTCCGGCTCCTCGGCCTTCGGCGCGGGTGCCGGCTTCGGCGGCTCCGGAGCCGGCGCGGCTGCGACGGGTGCCTCGGGGATCACGGCCGGCGCGATCACCGGCGACGTCGGCTCGATCTTCAGGAGCGGCTCGGGAATCTCCGCCGTGATGTCCTGCGCACGCACCATCTGCGCTACTTCCACGAACGCCATCTGCAATTCCGTCAGCGCGCTGTCGATCACCTTCTGCTCGTCCGCCTTCAGGTTACCCTTGGTCCGCTCGCGGATCACCGCCAGTTGATCGATGAACATCTTCGCCAAAGGCAGATTCACTTCCACCTGCCCGCGGCGAGGATCGGGGATCTGCCCCAGGAAAAGCGCCGCATTCTGCGCCTGCTGCATCACAAACTCGATGAACACTTGCGTCATCTCGCCTGCTTGGGTGTGGGTTTGAACTTCGGCCATAGGTTTGGGTCAGTCACTGTTTCAGTAAAGCACCGGGGCGGCAACCAATTCATGCGCGCCGCCCCCGATTGACGTTTCGCTTGTGTTCGCCTGCCGCGCGGGTCGGCCACGCCGTAAAATCGTCTCGAGGGATTCTTCGGGGGAGCAACCGACACTTGCGTTCGAGCTGTGGGAGCATCCCACGGCGGAAAAACGCGTCGCAGCGAGCCGCATGGGAAAAGAGACGGTGTGATGGATTCTGTTTCGGGCTACTTCCGCGCTTCCGGCGTGACGCTCAGTTCGACGCGCTTGCCCTCGCGCTCGACGGCGATCTTCACGGGCTGGCCGATCTTCACGGCGTCGAGGGCGTAGGTGTAGTCGTAGATGTTGGTGATCTTCTGGGTGCCGAACTCCACCAGCACGTCGCCACCTTGCAGGCCCGCTTTCTCCGCCGGGCTGCCGCCGCGGACGCCGCTCAGTTTCACGCCTTTCACCTCGGTCGTGTAGTCGGGAATGGTGCCGAGATACGCGCGCAGGGTCTCGCGCGAGCCACCGCCGCTATCGCTCTTCGCCACCCGCGCGAGGTCGGGGCGCTCGGGCGCGGTGGCGAGATCGAGGATGATCTGCTGCGCGAATTTCGCGATGCGCTCGGTGCCGGGGTAGTCGACTTTGTCCGCCGTGTCGGTGGGCCGGTGATAGTCTTCGTGCGCGCCGGTGAAAAAATTGAGCACCGGCACTTTCTTCGGATAAAAGCTCGTCGTGTCCGTGGGAAGATACGGGTCGTCCTGGAGCGCGAGATTGAAGCCGGCGGCGACGTTCTTTTTCTCGATGAGCTTCCGCCAGACCTTGCTGCTGCCGACGCCTTGCAGCGTGAGTTTGTTGTCCCGCAGGCGGCCGACCATGTCGAAGTTTACGTAAGCCGCAATCTTCGCCAGCGGCACCGGCGGCTTCTCGCAAAACGCGGCGCTGCCGAGCAGGCCGATCTCTTCGCCACTCCAGCAGGCGAAGATGATGCCGCGCCGCAGCGGGTCGGTGTGCTTGTGCGCGAAGGCCGCGGCGAGTTCCATCACCGTGGCGGTGCCGCTGCCGTTGTCGTCCGCGCCGGGATGCACTTTTCCCTCCTCGCCCGCCCGCGCCATCGAACTGCCGCCGCCGCCGAGCCCGAGGTGATCGTAGTGCGCGCCGACCACGATGTATTCGTCGGTGCCGACCGGCGGAATTACGCCGACCACGTTGCGGTCCACCTTCTTGATATGCTCCAGCCCGAGCCGCAGCGCGACACGCACCTTGGGCAAAATAAAGCCGCCTTCCGCGTGCGGATTTTCGGTGTCGAGGCCGGTCTGCAGGTCCTTCAATTTTTTCCCTGACGGGGCAAGCAGCGCGTCCGCGACTTCTGCCGTGATCGAGGCCGCGAGCACGCCCGAGCCGGCGAGGCTGCCATCGCCGCTGAGCGGGAGAAGCTCGCCGGCTTGCGGCGAATTCGGTCCCGTCACTACAAGGACCGCCTTGGCCCCGCGCTCGCGCGCCATCATCACCTTGTAGCGCAGGCCGGCGTAGCGATTGAGCTGCGCGCGCCGCGCCGGCTCGACTCCCTCGGGCACAAAGCGCATGACCAGCACGATCTTATCCTTCACGTCGAGGCCGTCGAAGCTGTTGTAGCGCCCGCCATTTCCCTCGGGCACGCTCAGCCCGTAGCCGGCGAAAACGACCTCGGCTTCGGCGCTGCCGCTGTCGGAAAACGGGAGCGGGCGGAACTGCTTGTCGAGCGCGAACGGCGTCTCGTTGAAGATCGGATTCTTGGCCGCCTTGCCGGACAAATCGCCTTCGAGCGTTTCCACCGCGAGGCGGTTCTGGTCGGGCAGCACTTTAACGCCGGCATCGAATTTGAACGGCGCAAAGAACGAGTCGCCCGCCGGATTCAGCCCCACGTTTTTGAAGTAGTCGGCGATCCATGCCGCCGCGGCGCTCGCGCCATCGCTGCCGGTGGCCCGGCCCTCGCGCGCCGGGTCGGCGAGCCACGTCACTTCCGCGCGAAGATCCTCCGCGGCGATCGCGCTGGTGAGCAACGGTATGGCGCCGGTCGGCAGCGGCGAAACGGCGCGCTCCATCTC
>JBAVML010000538.1:0-27415 GCA_049690035.1 Chthoniobacteraceae bacterium | reverse complement strand
CGTCGCTCTGGTCGTTGGTAATGATGAGCGTGTTGTTGCCAAACTTCGTCACGCCGCCGCCGGCGGTGAGGTTCCCGTTGAAGGTCAGGCTGCCGCCGTTCGTGTTGATCAAAGCCTCGTTCGTCCCCGCGAGGCCGAACTTCAAATTGGGATGAATGGTCGCCGTGCCGTTCGTGATAATGCCGCCCACTTCATCGCCGCTGCCCGTGAAGGTGATCGTGCTGTCGTTATTCGCGCCCGTGATGCTGCTCAGCGTCACCCCACCGATCCGCAGCGCGAAGATCGTCGGTTGATCCAGCAAGGTCGTAGTCGCCTGCACATTCACGATCGCCGCAGTCGGCAGCCCCGCCGCGTAGGTGGCCATCGAGCTATCCGGGACGAACGTGAAGCCATCGTTGCCAAACGTGGCGAAGCGATTTTCCACCGACACGCCGTAGTAGCCCGGCAGCATGTTGGAGCCCGCGGCATTCGATGGCGCGTTTCCCGAAACGATGATGCGCTCACTGTTCGCAGTCGGTGCGATGCCGAGGCGATTCACGGCCGAGGGAATGAACATCATCGTTCCATTTCCAAGCCGGCTGATCGAGGGCGTGGTCAGCGTGATCTGCGCGGTGCTTTGCGTCACGGCCTGAATGCGCGAGCCGAGGATGAAGCTGATACCACCCACCGACTCTGTTCCGACGATCGCGGCATTCGCGGTCTGCAGCGTCAGCAGCGAGCCGGCGAGCGCGATCGCGGTGCCGTCGTGCCAGCGGTCGGCCGCCGCGCCGGTGGCATTGGTGTCCTGAAAGCGCAGCTCGGAGCCGGGATGCAAAAACAGGCTCGTGTAGGCACTGCCGGAATTCGTCGCGTCCACGAAAGTGCCGTTCGTTCCCTCTGTCCGCAGCACACCGTAGTTATGAACGACGGCTGAACTCGGTACGCCGAACGGACCGGAACTGGACGTGGGCGCTTGATCGAAGCGCAGGCTGCTGCCCCGGGTGACAGTCGTGGCGCCGGTGTAGGTGTTCTGATCCTGGAAAAAGGCGAGGCCAATGCCCCAGTTGCCCTGCGGCCCGAGATTGGCCAGCGACCCGATGCGCACGTCGGTGGGGCCGCCGACATCGGTGAGATTGCCCGTGCCGGAAAGGTTGACGACCAGCGTGTTTGAATTGCGTCCTCCCAGGCGAAAGACGCGATGGCTTCCGCCCACATCCGCGAGCCCGGGATCGAGCGTCGCTGCGTTGTAAGTGCGATCCGCTTCCACGCTCGTCAGGTACATCCGGCCGCCGCCAATGGTGCTCATGTCGAGCGCGTTTGACTCTGTGCCGAGCAGCGAGAGCAAACCGTCCGACGTTGCGGTGATCAGCGACTGATATTGCGTCTGCGTCAGCGCCGGCGTGCGGAACACCGCCGGCGCGTACGGCGTGCTCACGAGATGCACCTGCTGTCCCGCGGTGGTGTTGATATTCCCGATCGCCTCGAGCCGGATTTCCGCGTCGGGATTGATCGTCAGCCGACCCGTGCCGAGCTGCGCCGTGGTGCTCGCGACCCGCGGCGTGCCGAAGCGCAGAATCCCCGCCTGCACGTAGGCGCCACCGCCGAGCGTGTTCGTATTCGTGCCGATCCACAGCGCGCCGGTGTTGATCTTGTTGAGGAATAGACCGGCGCCACCGTCGGTAACATCGCCGCTGAGGATCGTGTCCACTGTGTTGTTCAAGAAAAGGTTCCCCGCCATCGTCGTCGCGCCCGCGAACTCCAGCCCATAGGCGTTCGCGCCGGTGACCGTGAGGATCTGCGGCCCGATCGCGAGATTCCGAAACGCAATCTGCTTAGTTGTGCCCGTCGCGACGAGCCCGGTGCGATCGACGTTGATCGTCGCCGAACCGCCGACCACGAGATCGAGCCCGCTGCCGGTCGTGCTGAAGAAGGTGCGTTCCGCGTTCGTGTCCGGCGCGCCGCCGACTTCGTTGTCCACGCGCAGGTCGAGCGTGCCCCCCATCAGCGTCACGGCTCCCGTGCCGAGCCCGCCCGCGGTCAGATTCGTCGAGCCGCCCGCCGCCACGTTGTTCGCCTTGGCAAAAGCGCGCAGCGTGCCGCCGGCGACGATCGTGCCGCCGCTCCAGTCGTGGAGATTCGTGATGTTCTCGAGCTGCAGCAGATCGCTCCGCGTGTCGATCGGGCCTTTCACGAGCGTGCCGCTGCCGGTGACTTTTCCATCGATAAACACCGACCGCGCCTGCCCGCTCGCCGCATTGTCCACGTCGAAGATCGACTTGCCATTCAGCGTCACGAGATCGCTCGGCGCATCGCCGAGCTGGATGCTGAACGTGTTGCCCGCCGTGAAGCGCGCGATCTGTCCCGTCTCCAAGTTATTTTGCCCGAAGGTGAAATTCCCCGCGATGATCGAGCGGCGCGTGGTGATCGCACCGCCCGCGCGATCGCTGACGATTTGCACGATCGGATTGTAGTCGCCGAGCGTGACGGAGTTGTTGAACACGGTGTTCACCCCCGCGCCGTAGGCGTCGTTTCCACCGAGCAGATTCAGCGTCACGTTCGGGCCATTGAGGAAGATGGTGCCCCCCGCGCCGCCGGTGGTCACCGTCGGCGTGACTGTCACGCTACCCGTCGCTCCCGCGGGCACGTAGGAAAGGGTGAGCGCGCCCTGGTTCACATTGATGTTCCCCGCGAACGTCCCTTGCGACGCCTGCAACACCAGCGTGCCCGCGCCGGATTTGGTGATGCTCGACGCGGTGATCTGCCCCGAAGTGGCGATGTTTGCGCTGTCGCCGATCGTCGTCGTGCCCGTGTTGAAGATCATGCCTTCCGCCGGCGTCGCGACGCTTCCAAAAACGAGCCCCGCATTGATCGCGCGCGTCCCCGTCGTGATGAGTCCGCCGCTGCCGACGATGAGGCGATTTGCCGTCGCCGTGTTGTTCGCGGCCGTGGCCAGCGTCACGTCCACATCGAGCCGCGCTGCATGCGCGGTCATGTCAAAGCCGTTTCCGATCACCGTGGTCGCGGTGTTAAACAAGACGCGTTCATTTGGCAGGTTGAGCGTTGCCGCGGTCGTGCCGCCCGCCTGCACATTGGTGAAGCCCGCGCGGACAAATCCGATGCTCGGGCTGTAGGTGAGGAAATCGGTGTTGGTGTTCGTCACCATCCATGGAGCGACCATCCCATTCGTCACCAGCGGCGCGGCGCCGGTCACGATCAGCCGATCATCGCTCCCGAGTTGCTCGGAGTCGGTGTTGAAAGTCAGCGTACCCGCGCCCACCCGCGTGATGCTCGGAGTGCGCAGCTCAGTCCCGCGTCCAATCACCCCGCGAATGATCTCGAGAAATGAACCACCGTTCACCGCGATCGAGCCGACGGTTTCCGCAGTCTCGACCGCCGCATTGCCCTGCATCCGCAGCGTTGCGTTGTTCAGCGCGATGCCGACCGAGTCCTGCCAGCGACCATCGGCCGGAGCGGTGATCGGCAGCACACCTGCCGCCGTGTTATCAAAACGCAAAGTCGCGCCCGGTCGCAGGGTCACCGGAATGTTCGCGCCCACGCCGCTCGCGAGGAGCGTGCCCGCTTCACCGGCGACGTTCAGCGTGCCGTAGGTCTCGATGCCCGAGGTCGCGAGCGTGCCGCGGACGTCGAGCGTGCTCGCCCGATTGATGAACGTGCCGCCCGTGTAGTTCTGGTTCGTGAGCAACACGACGTTGCCGGAGCCAAAGGTCATCACGCCGTTGTTCTGGATCGAGAGCGGCGCACCGACGGTCAGGCTGTTCGCCCGCGTCGAATCGGTCAGCGTGTTCGCGGTTCCGTTCGAACCGACGAAGAGCGTCGCGCCGCCCGCGCCGAGCCGGTAGGTGTCGTTGAAGCCCGCACCGAGCGTTGCCGCATCGTAGGAGCCGTTGGCGCCCACGCCATTCCCGCTCGAACCGAGGAACCACGTCCCATCACCCAGCGCGCGCAGATCGAGCGGCTTCGTGTAGATGGTATTCAAGGCGAGCGCGCCGTTCGCCGGGTTCGAGTTCGTCAGGTAGTAGTTGCTGGCCGTCGCTTGCGGCCCGCCGAGTCCGGCGGCGCGGAAGCGCACCTGATCGAGGCTCAGATCCGCCGCGAGCCGCAGCATCCCGAGATCGTTGAGATTTCCGCCCACGTGAATGTCCTGCCCGGACTGAAGATTCGTCGCCGCGTTGAGTTGCAGCGCCGCAAGCGCATTCACGATCACGTGCCCCGAGCCGAGCTTCGCCGTGTCGTTCAGCGTCAGTTGATTTCCCTCGAAGCTGCCGAGAAACGTCGTGCCGCCGAGCCCGAGGATCGTCCCGCCTTTCCAGCCCGTCGTGTTGTCCGCGTTGATGAAAAGATTCACGCCCACGCGCTTCGCAAACGTGCCGTTGCCGCTGATCACGCCGTTCAGCGTCGTGACGACGTCGTTTTGCAAATACAGGTCCCGCGTAAAGCTCGTCGTGCCGTTGAACCAAATGCTGTCGCTGTTTCCCCCCGTGGTGAAGACATACGGCGACCCGAGCACGCCGCCGACCTCGAGGTTGTTGAGCACCACCGTTTTGTTGCTGTTGTTCGCGATCACCCGATCCACCTGCAGCCGCGAGGCACCGCTCGCCACGAACTCGCCACTGGTCACCGGCAGCATCGAGCCATAGCGAAGATTGGCGTCCTGAAAAATACCGATCCGCTCCGACAGCGTGGTGCCATTTCCATCGGTGTGAATGAAGAGGCCGTAAGCCGTCGAACCGCCGTTGAGCTCGACGAGCGCGCCATTCCCGAGCGGATTCGACGCGCCATCCGCGACGCGGGCATCCAGCAGGCCGCCGTACACCTTCCACAGCCCCGCCGCGTTCTGACCGGCGCCGGGTTCGGTGTGGATCAGCACGAGATCATTCGCGCCGATCTTGGTGATCGTCCTGCCGCTGGCATTCACCTGGCCTCCGAGAAAAAGCCGGCCACCCGCCACTCGGAGCACTGTCTCCGGCTGGCTGAAGTTCGTCGCCCCCTTCACCAGCAGCAGCGCGAGGTTCCCGCTGTTCGTGGCCAGTCCGCCGATCGTGAGAATCGGCGCGTCGATCGTCAGCGAGTTGATGCCGGTGCTGCCGACCAGCGTCGCGGTGTTGCTCGTGTTGAGGTTGATCGCGCTCGTGGTGTTCGCCGGCAGCGCGAAGCCGTTGCTGAAAGCCGAACCGGAGACGGACAGATCATAGCCATTGCCGGGGCCAAACGTGTTGAAGTCGATCCCGTCCTCGACCTCCGCGTGCGCGAAGTTGTTGTTGATCGCGAGACTGCCTCCCGCGAGCACGACGGGCCCGCTGCCCAGCGCGCCGACGCCTCGCGCGTCGATGCCCCCCAGTGCCGCAGGAGTTCCGCGCGCATTCGTCACGCGTCCCGCCTGAATCGTCGTCCCACCGGTGTAGATGTTGAAGCCGCTGAGCGTGAGCGTCCCGTCTGCGGTCTTGGCCAGCGCGAGCGTGCCCGCGCCATTCGGGAGCGCACCGTTGAAAATCGTGTCCACGCCGAATCCGTTCTTCGCGGTCAACGTCACCGCACCGGCGACGTTGCTGGTGATTGTTCCGTTGCCCGCGAGCCCCGCGAACGAGAGGTTCAAACCGTTGAGATCGAAGACGCCCGTCTCATTCACGTTGAGCGTGAAAAGCCCCGCTTCATTGCCGCGCAGCCCATTTTGGAAAATCGCGCCCGCATTCGCAAACCGCAGCGAACCCTCCTGCACGCTGAGCACCGGAAGTCGCGCCGTGGTGGCGCTGAGCAGATTTGCTGAGCCGCTGACCGTCAGCGATCCGGGGCCGAACTTGGTGAAGTCGCGACCGTTCAAAGTGCCGGAGAGGACCGATGGTCCGCTCTGCCCGTCGCGAACATAGACCGTCGCTTCCACGAGGCTTGCCGCGCCGGTGCCGAAGAGCACGTTCGTGCTGATCGTCGGCGCGGTACTGCCATTCAGGATCAGTCCCCCGTTGCTGATCCGGATCAACGTCGAGCCGTCGGTCGGCGCGATATTGCCGGCGGTTTGCAGGGCGGCGATGTCGATGTTGCCGGCGCCGGCCGTGTCGCTGCCGGAGATCGTGCCGACACTCGCCGGAGCGGTGGCGCTGAGGGTCGTGACCGTCGCCCCATTGTAGGGCATGAAACCGTTCGTCGTGTCGTAGCGGAGGAAGGTCGCGTCCTGGCCGATACCTGCCGCGGCTGCGACGATGTTTGGCGCCACGAGCGTCGTGGTCGAAATGGGGACGAGGAATTTTTCCGTCGCGCCGAGATTCGCGAGCGAAGTGGGATTGATCGCTAGCGTGCCGTAGTTCACCGCGTTCACGGTGCCCGCGCGCATCGTCGCTGCGAAGGCTGCGTCGGTCATGCTCAGCGATGACGAAGTCGTCCCTTGATTCAGCGCCAGATGAGCTGCCGGTCCATACGCCAGTCGCGGCACGCTGAGCGCCTGCGCGACGCTGCCGCCGATCAGCGAAAGCGCGCCGCTGTTAATCGTGATCGTGTTCGTTCCCACCACCGCCACAAAGGGCGCACCGCTCGTCGCGGTCGTCGAGACCACGCCGCCGCTGTGGCCGAAGCGCCCCCACGCCGGGTCCTGCTGCGCCTGGCCGCCGAGGATGAGCGTCGTTTGCGCATTCGCGTTCGCGTTCAGCGCCAGCGTCCCTGCCCCCGTCTTGATCAACGTGGCCGAGCTGACCGCGATCGTCCCGGATTGCAGCGCGGTCGCGGTGGAAAGCGTGAGCGTCTGCCCCGCGGCGACGTCGATCCCGGCGGTCGTGACGTTGGTCGTCCCGCTCGGCGCCGTCGTGCCGAAGATCACTTTGCGCGTCGTGTTCACATCCGCGCTGACGGAGAGCGTGCCGCCGGCCACACCGGTCGCGCTGCGCAAGCGGAGATCCGCCGGCGTGCTCGCCGTGTGCTGTCCGCCCGCCGTGACGACGAGCGTGCTCCCGAGCGCTGCATCCGCATTCACCCGCACGATGCCGGCATCGACGAAGAGCGCGCTGCCGTAGTTCGGATCCGTGGTGAGCAGATTCGCGTTCGCATTCGTGCCGGTGAGCGCGAGCGTTCCCAAGCCGCTCTTCACGAGGTTGCTGCCCTGCGCGCCGGAGTTGGTGAAGTTTCCGCCGAAGGCAATCGACTGCCGGAGATTCTGCGCGGCAAAGGTGCGCGTGCGGAGCGATGCGTCGGAATTGAGATCGAGGTTGCGGGTGAAGGTAAGCGACTCGCGTCCGGAAAAAGTGAGCGTCGTGCTGGCCGCGGTGCTGAGCGCGCCAAGCGGGTTTACGATGGTGCGCGCGCCGCCGATGGCCTCGATCGCGCCACCGCGATTTGTCTCGCCGGCGCCGAAGGTGAATGTCCCGATGCCGAGTGGTCCGCTGAGGATCGTGGGCGCACTCGCCGGTCCCGTGAAATAGGTATTCGCGCCGATCTGCAACCGCGCGCTCTGGAGGGTGGTGCCGCCGGAAAAGGTGTTCGTGCCGAAGCCATTTGCCGACGCCGAAAGCAGCACGGTCCCTCCATTCGCCGGCGCGACCGCGGTGGTGCCGACGATCAGTGAACCCGCGCCGCTGAGCACGCTTTGGACATCGAGCGAGCCGCCGCGGAACGCGGTGACATCGACCGCAGCGGCGCCGACCGTGAGCACACCGCCGGTGACCAACGAAATGCCACCGGTCAAAGTCACCCGCTCATTCGTCCGCGCGTCGATCGCCGCCGAGCCAGTGCCCGTCGCCTGTCCGAGAATGATGTCGCGCGCGAACGCGAACCGTCCGCCAATCCCGATGCCGCCGGCGAGATTCGCCGCGCCGCTGGCCAGCACCACCGGCGAGTCGCTCACGCCGAGCGGCCCGCTCGCACTTGCGGCGACATTGCCGACGACGATGATCTCTCCCTGATTGATCTGCGTGTAGCCCTGGTAGTTATTGTTGCCCGCGAGGACGATGTTCTGCGCGCCGCTCTTGATCAGGTTGCTGCCGTCGGCGCCGCTGATCGTTCCATAGACGCCCATCGTGCCGGTGCCGGCGAGATTCCAGATGCGCGTCGCACCCGCGGTCCCGTCGTGCATGGCGACGTTGCCTTTCAGCACGAAGTCATTCCCGCCGCTGGTACTGAAGTCGCCCGTGAGCAGCACGGCGTTGTTGATCGTAATGCTCTGCACCGTGTCATAGCGCACGTTGCCGCCGTTGAGCACGAGCCGCCCGGAGCCGAGCGCGAAGTTGTTGCCGAGGTTCAGCGTCGAGTTGGTGTTCAGCCGCACGTCGCCGACGAGGCCGAGGTTTCGCGTGAGCAAAGTCATTCCGACTCCGCCGCTGTTGCCGTTCACGAAGGACGGGCCATTCGCAAACAAGTCCGCCGTCAGCGCGCCGATCTCGATGCGCGTGGTATTGGTCGCACCGCCGCTGAAGACATTCTCGAACAGCGCTGTGCGCGCCGCGCTCACGAGCACGCCACCAAACTCGAGCGCGTTCTGATTGCCGCCCGCGCCGAGTTGGAAGCGCCCATTAGCGTTGGCACCCAGCGTGGGGTTGAAATAATAGGTCTCCGCCTGTGTCGAGTTGCCGAGCCACCAGTCGCCGTTGCCGATCGTGGCCAGGTTGAGCTGCCGGCTGTAGAAGCCGTAGTCGAGACTCAGCGCGCCGCCGAATGGTCCGGTCGTCTCGATCTTCACCTGACCTGCGCTCGGTGAACCGGTGGTGATGATCGCGGGCAGCGGTCCGTTGTGCGCGAGGGCGATGCCGGCGAGTCCGACGCCGTCCGACTTCAAGGTCACCGCGTTGCCTGCGATGTTGGCGTTGTCCGCGAGCCGTAGATTTCCACCGGGGTTCACCGTGATGCTGCCGCTGCCAAACGGCGTGCCCGCCCCTCGAAGCCCCGACGCCACGACGCTCGTCGCGGAGTTGTTCGTCGTGCCGTTGATGATCGTGCCGCCGGAGTAATCGTTCGCCGCGTTGAGCAGCGTGAGCGCGCCGTTGCCAAACTTCTCCAGCAGGCCGCCCGCGCCCGTTACCGGTCCGGAGAGCGTCGATTGCGAAAAGCCGTTGAAGGTCGCGTTGATCCGCGCCTGCGGGATGAGCGTCGTGGTGCCATCGACCCATATGCCGCTTTGCAGCGCGAGCGCGATCACGCCGTTGCCATTCATCGCCGTCGCGCCGCCCGCATTTTCGAAAGTGAGGTTGCCGATGCGCTGGTAGTTGGCTTGCCCGTTGTTGCCGAGCGTCGCATCGCCGCGGATGAAAATGTGGCTCCCGAGCACGCCCGTGGAACGCACGGTGGACGCGATTTCCGCCGCAGTGCCGGCGGCGTTGGCACCGATGCCGTCGAGTTGCAGCGCGCCCGCGTTGAGGATGACGTCGCGACCGTTGAACACCGTGCCGACCGCCGAACCCGAGAAAGGGACCCGCGCGAGCACCGTGCCTTGATTCACCGTCACCACGCCACCGAAACCGGGATTGATCGACCGCAACTCAAACTGGCTCGCACCGAATTTCGTCAACCCGCCGGCGGCGTTCATCTGCGCCTGCATGATCATGTTGCCCGCGTTGTAGATGATCGCTTCGCCCGCACCGGCGGCGCCGAAATTCACGGTCATCGGGCTCACCACGCCAGCGGTGATCGCGCCGGTCGGGTTGATCGTCGGCGTGAGCGTATTGATCAAGCCGCCGCTGGTCAGCGTCAGCGTGTTGTTCGCCGCGGTCGGGCTGAGGTTTTGGTTGAAGCGTAGTGCGTAGAGCGTCGGATTATCCGCGAGTGTTTTCGCCGCGGTGGTGAGGTCCGCGATGTCGCCCGCCACGAGTCCGCCCGCGCTCAGCGCACCCGCGACGATCTTGCTGTAAGCCACTTCACCCGCACCGGGCGCGGTGCTGACGAGCGGCTGGAAGCCGGTGCCCGCGCCCGTCGGGTCGTAGCCGAGATACGTGTTCTGCACCTGATCGACGATCCACACCGGCGCGATGCCGCCATTCACCACGCCGACGCCCGGCGTGGTGGTTCCACCGCGCGCCACGCCGCCGTTCACGATGATCCGCTCGTAGCTGAGCGGCGTTGCGTTGTTCGTCCCGAGAAACCCGGAGGTGTAAGCAAGCGTGAGTGTACCGTTGCTCGCGCGGTTGAGTCCGTCGAGGGTCAGTTGCGCGCTCGACGCCGTGTTCGCTCGGACGACGTTGAGAACGCCGCCCTTCCTCACCGTCACCGCGCCGATCGCCTCCGTGCTGTTCCAGTTCGCCGCGCCGTCGTATCGGAATTGCCCGCCATTCAAATCGACCGGCACCGCATCGCCCCACCGGCCCTGATTGCCCGCGACGAGCCCGATGTTGTCGATGATGCGGATCAATCCCGCCGGGCGAAGATTGACCGTGTTCGCCGCCGCGCCCGCGTCCGCTTTCCACAGCGAACCCAGCGTGCCCTGGATGCGCAGTTCGCCATACACTTCCACCGCGCCGGTGCCGACCGGAGTCTCCCCGATCGGCGAGCCGCCGGTTTCGATCGCGAGCACCGTGCCCTCGGCGATCTGCGTGCCGCCGGTGAAGTTGTTCGAGTTGCGGATCAGCACGCTGTTGCCGGTGTTCGTCGCGGCCGTGAGCACCATGTTGCGCTGCGGGCCGACTTGCAGAAAGGCGCTGCCGGTCAGCGCGTTGTTCACCCCATCGAAGGCGAGGTTGTTCACGCCGCCGACGAGCCGATACACGCCCACGCCGGGATTCCACGCGTCTGCCACGCCCGCGCCGAGCGACGGCGCCATGTATTTCACTTCCTGCGCGAGCGCCGAGCCGAGGAAAGCGCGGCCGTCGCCGATCGTCGCGAGATTCAGCGGTTGCGTGAAGTAGGGCTGCGAGAGTTGAAGCGTGGTGTTGTAAACGCTCGCGAAGTTCGCGCTCGTCAGCACCGTGGGATCGAAGTTGTTGTCGAGTCCGACCGCGCCGAGCGCATTCACCCGGCTCATCACGCGGAGCTTCGCGCCGTCCACGCTGCCGTTGCCCGCGAGGCGCAGCGTGCCGTCGGGGAACACGCGCACGGGTCCGCTGCCGAGCGGAGTGCCGCTGGTCGCGGTGACCTGCACGTCGCCCGCGATCACATTCGTGCCGCCGGCGTAGGTGTTGTTTGTGCCGGTGATGACGATGCCGCGCATTGTGCCGTCGCCGAGTTTGTTTAACGCGCCTGCGCCGACGATCTGCCCCGCAAATTCCAGCGCACCGCTCGGGCCGTCGCTGTTCGTCTGGAAGGAAGCTTGCGCGCCGAGGATGGTCGTCTGTCCCGCGATGCGCGCGCGATACAGATTCGCGCCGGTGGTGATCAGCGTCGTGTCGGTCGCGTTCAACGCGCCGAACTGCATGATATTTCCCTGACCGATCGCGCCGACGCCGCGATCGACATTGAGCAGGCCGGGTCCTTTGAGATTGAGCGTAAGTCCGTTCGTGTCGTCCGCGCCGAGACGCACGGTGAGGTTGTTGTATTGCTGCCCGGTCGTGCCGCCGGCGATGCCGAAGGTCGTGGCATTGCCGGTGTAGAGCACGCTCAGCGTGCCGCTGAAAAGATTCACGCTGCCGAGCGTGCTTGCATTCGCGCCGCCAAGGCCGAAGGGCGCGTTGTCGAGCGTGATGCCGCCCGTGGTGTTCACGCCGTAGATGTCCGTGCCGCCGGTGAAAGTGTTGCTGCCCGAGTCGGGCGTGCTCGCGCGGTAGCCGTCGATCGTCAGCGTCCCCGAGCCCGCTTTCACCAGCTTGAGTCCGCCCGTGAGCATGCCGGTGAAGATTGAACTCTGCGGCCCCGCCATGCTCAGCGTCGCGGTCGAGTTTGAAGTAATCGTGCCGCCAAAATTCACGCCGCCGCCTGTGCCGGTGACCTGGCGGTTGTTGCTGCCGATCGTCTCGACCGCGAGGTTGTTGCCGCTGAGATCGAGCGTCGCGCCGGAGTTGATATTCAGTTCGCTGTCCATGCGGCTGAAGCCCGCGCTCCCCAGCTTCAACGTGCCGTCCTGCACGCTTACATCGCCGAGCACCGCCGTCGCGCCGGAGAGCGTGAGCGTGCCGCGGCCAAATTTGGTCAGCGCATTCGCCAGCACCGTGCCTGTGATCGCCGCGTTCTCGCCCGTCATCACGTAGATCAGCCCCTCGCCCGGCGTCCCCGTGCCCGGCGTGGTCGCCGACGTGGGGTCGAAGAGCAGGTTGCTGCCGATCGTGTTGCTCCCGTTGATCAGCACGCCGCCCATGTTCACGTTCTCGATCGCGCGCACGACGATCGTGCCGCCGTTCACGTCGGCCGTGGTGCGGAACGCATAGATGCTGTTGAAGCCGCTGAGCGTCTGCGGGCTCGCGATGTCGCCGATGCCCGTGGGATTGAGGCCGGCGAGCGAGCCCAACGTCGTGCCGGCGTAAGGCTTGATGCCGGTCGTCGCATCGTCGGTGGTGAAATTTGCGACGCCGCTCGCATCCGCAGCCAGCAGGTGCGGCGCGAAGACTCCATTGGTCAACGCAGACGCGCGGGCGACGCCCGAATTGATCGCGTTCACCGGCATCAACTGCGCGCTGTTCGCACCTGCCGCTCCGCCCAGCGTCGTGCCGTTCACTGTCTCGATCACCAGCGTGCCTTGGTTTTGCCGGAGGAGATTATCTGCGGCGATCTGGATGCTCACGCCCGCCCCGCTTTCCATCTGCAAATGCAGCCCGCCGCCGTAGTTGAACGTCGTGGTGCTCGCGAGATTGGTGAGCGAAAGCGAGGTGCTGGAATTTACCGCGCGGATCGTGCCACCGATCCATTCGAGCTGTGTCGTGTCCGTCGCGGTCGCCGTGCTGTTCGTCCACGGCGTGCTGTTGCTGAACTGATACGTCCCATTCGCAAAAGCTGCCTGGCGGAACGTGTTCGCGCCCGTCGCGACGAGCGTGCCCGCGCCGGTCTTGAACCAGAAATCGAACTCGGTGCCCTGCGCGAGCGGGCTCGTGACGGTGAAGAAATTCCCGCCCGTCACGTCGATGCCGCCGCCGTAGATCGACGAGGCGTTGTTATTGAAGGTGATGCCGCGCGTGGTGGTGACGCTCCCATTGATGCGGAGCGTGCCGCCGGTGAAGCGCGTGACCGTCCCGGTCCCGCCGATGGCGAAGTCGCCGCCGATCTGAATATCCGTCGCGCCCGCGCGAGCTGGATCGCCGAGCGCGGCCTGATTGTTGATCTGCAGCACGCCATCGAGCGCCGCGACGCCGGTCATCGCGTTGCTGCCATTCAGAACGAGCGTGCCGAGGCCGCGCTTCATGAGCATTCCCGAGTTGGTCAGCACGCCATTCTGCGGACCGTCGATCGTGGCGCCCGCGCCCTGCGTCAGCGTCAGTCCGGCCTGCACGTCGATCCAGCCGACGAGGTTGTTTGCGGTTGTTTGAATGCTGAGATTGCGATCAAGCGTGAAGGAATTCTCCCAAGCAGCGAGCCCGCCACCCGCGAGGATGATCTGCGACGTGTTGCCAAAGTCCGCGTTGGCATTCACCGCGAGCAGCCCGCCCGTGATCGTGGTGCTTCCGGAAAAAGTATTGGGGCCCGCGAGGAACGCGGCGCCTTGCCCCGCTTTCACGAGATGATTGCCGGAGCCGGCGGCTCCGTTCGCGATTCCGCCGTCGAGGTAAAGTTGGCCGGCATTCGCGCCGTCGATGCCGACGGTGAGCGTGCGGACGACGCCGGTCGAGCCGGCTCCGAGATTGAGCGCGCCGGTGAACCGCGCGTCGCTCGCGTTGTTCTGCAACTGGATCGTCCCATCCGCCGCCAGGTTGATCGGGTTCGCGATGGTCAGCGGCGCGATCATGCGCAACTGGCCGACGACGCTGTCCGGCTGAAGAGTGCCGCCGTTGAGCGTGATCGGTCCGAGCGCGTTGGTCGCATTCGCCGCGCTGATCCGCAGCGTGGCGTTGGTGTTGATCACCGTGGCGCCGCCGTAGCTCATCGGCACGTCGTACTGCGCGGTGCCGCCGCTGTTGTTCACCACCTGATCGGCTCGGCCCACGTCGCCGGTCATCGAGATGCCGAGCTGCACGGAATTGCCCGCGCCGGTGAGCGGGCTGGCGACGCGCAGCGTGCCCTGACCGGTGCCGAGGCGGAACGTGCCGCCATCCGCGGTGAGCGTGCCGGTGAAGGTGCCGGTATCGCCGAGCGGCGCGCCGAGATAAGATCCACCGCCCCACAGCGAGCCTTGATCGACGTTGCGGCTGAAACCCGCGGCCGCGAGCGCAAGCGTGCCTTTCCAAGGCGCCGTGGAATTGACCGTGACTGCCGGAAGTGTCGTGGGGTCCGTGACGAATGTGAGGCCCAGCGCCGAGATGCCGCCGAGGTCGGAATTCAGCGTGAGTTGATTCGGATTCAGATTCGTGGGCGCCGCGATGCGGACCGAGCCTCCGGGATTCGCAGTAATGGGGCCGATTCCAAACGGCTTCGCAAAACTCGACGCGTTCAGGCTTTCAAGAAAACCCGTGTTGATGGTGATCGGCGCCGAGTAGCCGCTCGACTCGCCGCCGATGAAGAGACGCTCGTTGCCGAACTTCTCAAGCGCTCCCGCACCGCCGAGCGCGCCATTCACCTGCAAAATGTTCGTGATGTAAATCCGTGCCGGAGCATTCAGCGCGAGGTTGCCGAAAGCCGTGGTCGAATTGGTTCCCGCTTGATTTCGTAGATCGACCACGACCGGCGCGCTGCTGCCCGTGCGCGGCGCGACTGTGAGGTTGCCGAATGCGGTGCTGGCGACGTTCACATTTCCAAAGCGCGCGTCGTTGAAGAACGTGACGTTGTTGTTGTGCCTCGTGGACGCGGCGTTGAGGTAGAGCGAGCCGCCCCAGAGGTTGATGTCGTTCGCCGCGCCGGTGACGAGCCCGCCGGCGGAGACATTGTTCAGCCGCGTTTCTCCGGCGTTGATGGTCAGCGGGCCGGTGAAAGGATTCGCGCCACCGAGGGTGAGGATGCCGTCGCCGAAGCGGGTGATGCCATTCGTGCCGGCGAGCGTGCCATTGAGCGTGACCACACCCGACGTGCCGCCGGTGGTGGCGATGAAAAGCATTCCTTCCTGCGCGCCGAAGTCGAAGTTCGCCGTGTGCGTCACGGTGTCGTTTATCGTGTGCGTGACGAACAAGCCCGCGCCCTGCCCGACCGCCGCCGACGCGCCGATGTTGAGCGTGAAGCCGCCGTTGTTCAGCGCCTGCGTGGCCGCGGTGGTGCGCAGCCGCGCGGCCAGCGCGGACACGTTTTGCGTCATCGTGTTCGTGCCGGTCAGCCCGTTGATGTCGAGGATCGTCGCGGCGGTGGAAGTATTGAGCTGGGTGATCGTCGTCGCCGTTACGCCGAACGCCGCGGGCTGCACGCCGTGTGTGACGTCGTAGGTCGCAAACTGCGCCAGCCCCGCATCGTTCGCTGCCGTGCCGCCCCACAGCGCGATTCCCGTATTCATCAGCCCTGCCGGGTTGCCGGTGATGATCAGCTTCTGCGTGCCCGCGGCGGTGCCGAACGTTGTCGCGTTATTGGAAATGCTGCGGATGTTCAGCGTGCCGCGCGTCGTGCCGCGGTTGAGCGCGCCGCTGGTCAGCGTGGCGAGGCGACCGGCGGTCGTGCCGTCCGTATCAACGCTGATCGTGCTGCCGCCGGCGTAGGCGATCGAAGCGACGGTCTGCGCGGCGGCGACCGAAGCGCCGCCATCGCCGATCAGCCTAAGCGTCGAACTCGTTAGGCCGACGGTCGTTCCGCTGAGCAGGTGGCGGTCGGTGTTGCCGGTCGTGACGCCCGAGTTGTCGAGCAGCAGCGTGCTTCCGCCGAAAAGCCGGAAGTCCGTGTTGCCAAACTTCGCATCGGTTGTTGCACCGGTGCTGATCGTTCCGCCGAGCGCGATGACCACGCCCGCGCCGATCGGCCAGACGAGGCCGGCGCCGTTGATGTTCAGCGTGATGCCGCGGTTGACCGTCACTGCGCCGAGCGACGGCGAGTTGTCCGCGCGCACCGAGACGGTGCCGGTGTTGCCTTGCGTGATATTCACCCCGGCCAGCACGAGTGGCGTCGCGTAGTCGAGTCCGACGATGAGATTCGCTGATGATGACGGACCGCCGAGCGTATTCGCGCCCGTGAGCAGGAGATTATTCGCTGCTGAGTTGAGCCGGATTGTGTTGTCGCTCGCGGGCGAAATCACGCCGCTGTAAGTGCGGTCCACGCCGCCGATGTTGGCGATCGAGACGCGCCGATTTCCCGTCGAGCCAACCTGGCTGAGATCGATGTTGTTCGCGAAGTTGCCATCGAGCCCGAGCACCATGCCGAAGATGGGCACGCTGACGCTGAGCGGATGGGCGGCGTCGATATCGAAGCCGGTGTTGCCGATGACCGGCAGCACGGCGCGTGAGGTGCCGATCTGCGCGACGAGTTGCAAGCCGCCGGGCAACGTCGTCCCGTCGGAAGTCTGGCTGGCGCTGGCAAGGCTGAGCGCGCCTCCATTTACAAAAACTTTGCCGGTGCCGAGATTCGCGCCGCTGGCGATTTGCAGGAAGCCGTCCTTCACCACCGTCGCGCCGTTGTAGCTGTTCGCGCTGTTTTCGATGATGAGCCGGCCGGTGCCTTCCTTGATCAACGCACGGCTGTTCGCGCCGTCGGTGATCGCGCCGCCGAGCGTGAGCGTGGCCGAGGTTGGGCTGAAAACATTCGTGTCGCCCGCGAGCGTCGTCGTGCCGCCGAAACGCAGCGCGTAGCTGTTCGCGCCGGTCACGCCGAGGATGCCGCCGTTCATCGTCAGCGTGTCGAGAATGATGGTGTTCGCCGAGTTTGCGCCGCCGATGTAGTTGCGGTCCACGTTGATCGTCGCCGCGCCTTGCAGCACCACGTCGTTGTTGCCGCTGTAGATGATGTTGCCGCCGCTGCCGGCGCCGTTGTTCGCGAGACTCAAGACGGCGAGCCCAACGGAGCCGGTGCCGTTGAGGATGATCCCGCCGGTGCCGGTGCCGAGGACATCCGCGCTGTTCGTGTTCGCGCCGCCAATGGTGAGCGTGCCGTTGTTCACCACCCAGTCGCCCTGATAGGCGGACGAATCGACGTTCAGTCGTAGCGTGCCCGCGCCGCTTTTGATGACATCCGACGATGCACTGGTGAGCACGACTTGCGCGTTGCCCGGGCCGTTGACATCGAGGATGCCGGCGAAGATGCGCGCGTCGAGGTGGTCGTTCAGCGTGAGCGGCGCCTGCCAGAGATCGGTGGACGAGTTGTATTTGGCAATGAAAGCATTGCCTGCGACGGCATCGAGCGTCAGCGCATTCGGACCGGCGAAGGTGAAGACCTGCGCGCCCAGCGTGTCGCCGATGGTCAGCCCGCCGACGGTGATCGGCGCGTCGAGCGTGATCGTGCGGGCGCTCGTGATGTTGAAGTTGAAGCCGGCCAGCTCGCCCACGCCATTCGGCGCCACGCCGCCGAGCCAATTTCCACCCGTGGTCCAGTTGCCCGAGCCGTCGAAGTTCCAGACCGCGTCGGTCGCGGCGGAGACCGGCGTCCATAAAGTGCAGCAGGCGAGGACCAGCGCGGCGATGGGCTGCGAAAGGATCTTGCGAGGCTGGGGCTGGGTGGGTCGAAAGGAGTGCGGAAGATGGGGGGACATGGTGGGGGAAAAACGGTCGCTAGGGACGAGTGGCTTTCAGCCGCAGGAAGCGCCGCGACGCTGCGTTGATCGGGGCGACGTCCTTGATGACGAGCGTCTCCCAGCCCGGTTCCGGCATGTCCGGCACGACCTCGATTTGATTGAACGGATCGAGCGGATCGATCGAGGTCCATGAGCCGGAGAGTGAACTGGAAGCCTCGACGGCGAGCGTTACCCCGCTCGCATCGAGGCGCCGGGCAAACGTAATCGTCAGGAAGTTCTGATCGTCAATCGTCGCCACGCCAATGATCGGTTTGCCTGCGACGTCAGCCGAGTTCGGCTGGAGGCCGAGCGCGTACTCGAGGAGGTTCGGAATGCCATCGCCGTCGAGGTCGGCGGCGTCCGCGAGGTTGCCCGGCTGATGGTAGCCGAGCAGCCACGATTGATAGGTCATCACGCCGGTGGAATGTCCGGTTCCTCCGCCTGAAGTGGCCGTGACGGTCAGTGACCACGCCGAGCTGCCGGCCGCGCTGGCGGCGCGAATTCGGTATTCGTAGGTGGTACCGAACGCGGCGGTCGTGTCCGTGAATGCGGTCGCGTTGGCGGCGGTCGTTTGCAACAGGGCAAAGGTGCCGGGGACCGGACGCCGCTCGATTTCAAAGCCCGTCTCGGTGCTGGTATTGTCGTCCCACGCGAGATCGACGTTCGGGCTCGCCGCCACGGCCGCAGCAGTGAAGAACGAGGGGCGGGTTGGCAGCGGTGAAGCATACGAAACTTCCAGCGTCGGCGGAGGCAGCGTCGCGTGTTCCTTCGAGGCGAAGTCGATGGCCGCGGCGTTCGTGCTCGATTGCATGGCGAGCGAGACGATCCCATTTGCACCCTTCTGACTGCTCACCGTCGCCGCGGTGAGCGAAAGCCCGAGCACGGTGCCAGCCGAAGGCACGCCCAGAGGATCGGAAATAAAGAGGCTGCCGACGGAAAATGTTCCGGCGAGGAACGAGGTGCCTGTCGTCTGGTTGAGCGGCGCGTTGTTCCAGGTCACGCTGCTTTCATCCCAGGCATCCGACGTCTCGGGAAGCATGCGCACGCTGCCGGAAAACGAGTAGCCCGATTGTGCAAAGTTCCGCGCCTGCGCCACGGCGAGCCGCAGCGTGGCGCTCTTCAATGTGGCGGTGACGCTGCTCAGATCGAAGCGCAGGTACATTTTCGACGAACCGCTGAGCGCTCCGCTCGAACTCAGTCCCGCGACGGTGAGCAGGGGATCACTGCCGAAATTCGCCGCGGTCGCATTCGCCCGCACCGGCGCATCGCCGCTATTCGCGTTGTCTTCGGTCGTGAAGCTCGCGAAGACATCAGGCGCCGGTGTGGTGACGCGCAGCACATTGGAAAGCGCGCTGTTGCCCGAGGAATTGAAGGCGTAGATGCGATACTCGTAGCCGGAGTTGGGCGCGACGGAGTCGTCGTTGAAAGTGAGCGTCGATGCGGATAGATCCACGATCTGCACGAAGCTGCCATTTTCCGTCCGTCGCTCGATGCGATAGCCCGCCGCCGATGTGCCGGCTGTCCAGGTGAGCGCGACCCGCGAGGGCAGCGGTTGCGTGATTGCGAAGGTGCCCGGCGCACCCGGGACGCTGACGGTGCCGAAGGTGATATTCTGAAAACCTGCTGTCTGGAAATTGCCCGAGTAGGTTGTGCCGCTGAGATCATCGGAGTGATGAAAAAGACCCCAAAGCGCCGTGCTGGCCATGGGCACGGTGGCGGTGCCGAGGTTGGTCCAGGTGCTGCCGTCTGCGGAGCATTCGGACATGAAGCTGTTGCCGGCGCGGGTGATCCGGAGCCACTGTGGCGCTGTGGCGGTGAGCGCATTTCCCGCGAAGACGGCGGTGCCGCCCGTGGTCGTGCGATAGACGAGCTTCGCGCCGTAGCTCGTGCTGCTGCTGGTGGCGGTGCCCGCCATGAGCGCGCCGCCGTTGGTGGCGTTTTCGCGGATCATCACGGCGTAGCGCGCACCGGTCTGGGCGGGTGAGGCCGCGGGCACGAGCGCGGTCATCACGCCATCGCCGGTCCGGGTTTGGTAAATGAACTGACCGGCTTCCGCGGTGGCCGCCGTCGCCAGGCCGATGCCGCCGACGGTCGCGGAACTGATCGCGCCTTCCGCATCCACGGCTGCGGACGAACTGGTAACTGTGCCGATCAGCGCCTGGTTCCAAGGCGCGGGCAGCGTCGCCGTGGGATCTTCGATGAGGACGGAAATCGCGTTGTAGGTCCCGATGCCGGTGCCGCTCGAGGGGCTGCTCAGCGTGATCCGAAACTGCCGCGCCTGTTGCGGCGGGCCGGAGTTGAGCAGTGGCACATCAATGTTTTTTGCGCCGGTCTCGCCATCGGCCCAGCTCAGCGTGCCGCTGCTCGCGGAGTAGTGCGTGCCGGCGATGGCGGAGCTGTTCGACGTGGCGTAGTTGATGGTGACGGCTCCGTTCGCGCCGCCGAAGCGCTTCACCGGGATCGACGCCGTGCCGGAGGTTTTGCTGACCTTGGCGAGGGTGTCGTTAAATTCGAAATAGCCGGGCAGCGCCTCAAAGGAAACCTCCTCGCTCGGAATCGAATCGCCCGCCGCGCCAGGGGCCACGATGCGATAGTAATAGACGCTGCCGTTGATGAAAGGGCCGGGGTCCGTGTAACTGGTCGCATTGATGCCGAGCGTGATCAGCGTGGCGTAGCTGCCGCTGCCGTTGACCTTTCGTTCGATGCGGTAGCTGGCTTCATTGGTCGCGTTGTCGTGCCAGGAGAGATCCGCGCTCGTGCCGCTGGAGGGCACCACGCTGACGCTCGTTGGATTCAACGGGACGCCGTTCGCACCGGCACTCGCGGCGATGGTGGCCAGCGCGCCGAGGCTGGGATTCTGATAGGTGCCGCCGGGCGAAGTCTCCAATTTCACCACCCGCACCATGTAGGTATAGGTCTGGCCTGCGGTCACCGTCGCATCGACATAGGCCGGCGTGGCGAGTGGAGTCGAGGTCAGCCGCGTGAACGGCCCGGATGGAGAGGCGGCGCGATAAACGTGGTAACCGAGGAGTGCCGTTTCGGCGGACGCACTCCACGCGAGGCTCACCTGATTACTCGCGCTGGTCGCGGTGAGGTCGCGCGGCGGCTCGACGATGTGCATGCGCAGCGAGGGATCGCCCAGCAGGCCGCAGTGCGTGCCGCCACCGCCGAAATTGACCGGGGTGTAGATCGGATTGCTGACCGATGAAAACTGCGAGTTCATCGAGAGCCGCATCGAGTACCCAAGCGTTTCCCCCGTGGCCATGGAGTGCATGAAGAAACTCGGGCGCCCCGCCCAGAAACAGCACAACCCCAGGCCATCTCCCGTGGCATTCCCCGCGAGAGGAGCGCGCATGAAATTGTTCGTCACATCCCAGTCGCCGAAATAGCTGCCGAAGAGCGAGACAAACACGGCCCGGAACGGCCGGCGGCCGAAGTCCGCCGTCGCTCCGACCGAGCCGCACGTCTCGTAACTGCCGCCCCCATTTCCATTCGCCATCAGGTAGGAGTTGGCCGCCGCTTGCGTCCACCAATTTCCGGAAGGTGCTTCATCGAAGGTGACCTCCGGCGGGCGGCCCACCCCGCTGAAGCCCCAGGCCCAGCCGGTGCGCATGAATCCCTCGCTGCCGAAGGTGCCGAAGCCGTCGCGAATCAGCACCCGCCGCTGCACGTTGGCATACGCGCCCTGCTTCGTTTTGTAGTCGTGTGCCTTCTTCAAGTAGCGGCGCAGCAGCGTGGTCTCGGTGACATTTGTGGCCGGCGCCCGCTGCATGTTGACCAAGTCCACCCGCCCCACCATCAGCTCCAGCGGGCTGGGGATCGTGGATTGATCGAGCCGCCCGTCGCCGGGGACGTTGGTCAGGCGCACGTTGGCGACGACAGAATTGTTCACCGACGAATCGGTCCACGTTCCATCCATGTCGCCGTAGTAGCCGTCAGCCGACCACGCCCCGCTGTGGTTGCCGTGGCCATCCCAGGCAGAATCGCCGGCATACGGCACGGGGACATGACCGAGGAGATACACCTGCTTCACGTTGGTTGGATCGGCGTCGTAAGCCGCTTTAATCAGCGCCTTCGTATCCGCCGCCGCCGTCACGTCAGTCAGCGTGTCCCGCCGCGCGGCGGCGATCGTCTGCACCAGCCAGCCATCTGCCGTTAGGTCATTCTTGAGTTGCTCGATTTCCGGCCCGAGCGGCACTGTCATCGTGGCGTCGATGACGAGGAGTAATTTCCCGCGACTCTCAACCAGCGGCAGGTCCTTCCCGGCGTTGATGTAGCCGACCGCAGTATTCGGCGAGATCGTCGAGTAGGTGCGCTGCATCCAATACTCGTACTCCACGCCCGGCAGTGCCGTGCCGTCCGCGTAGCTCGTCGCGCTCGTCGAGAGTGCCGACTGCAAGACCCAAGACGTCGCGCCCTTGAGCCGGCGGTAGATGTTTTGGGCGGTGATGTTTGCCTGCTGCCGCTGCGTCCAGCTCAGCGTGATGTAGGGGACCGTCGGCGCCACATCGGCGCGCAAATCGATGGCGAAGTCGCGCGTGGTTTGCGCAGCAGCGTCAAGGCACGGCAGGAGCGCAAGGAGAGCGACAATCAGGAATCTGACGTTCATTCGTTGGGGGGAGTGACGCTGGCATTGCAACGCCGGCGCAGTTCTTTGACAACCCAAACATCGGTGCGGGATGAGGCTGATTGTTCGCGTTTGGCGAACTCATGCGTTCCGGTGGAGTGGTTTCCAGGAACGGAACGCGTGATCAGATTTTTGGAAAAAGTTGCAAAGAAAACTCTGGCGCACTTTCGATCGTCGGTTTACCCGTAACCATAAGAAGCCCCCTGAGAATGCCTCTCATTCTTGCAAACCAATCCACAACAGCCCGTCTGAAGCCCTTTGAGCCACGCACAGGGAGGGTGTCGTGATAGAGATTATTCTGACCGGCTACCTGTTCAGCGCGATTTTCGTCGTCTATCAGCTTCGGCACGCGCCTTGTTTCGACCAGGAGACCGAGGACCACGCAATCGGACCAATCGGGGAGGCCGTCAGCGATCAACCCTGTTGTTGTCGGAGATGCGCGGCGCGGCGTTCCCGCCGTCCTTTTAGGGCTGCTCGTCTTCGTTCTCGGCTCCGCGGGGTGCGATCCATGGCGTCGCACTTGAGTCCGGTAGTCCAAGTTGTGAAGTCGTCCCGTTAGGAAACGAAATGCGGGGCGGTTGGCAAGAATTCGGTGGCACTACACTTCAAGCGAGCACTTTCACACGAACGCCTCGGCCACAGAGTCGGCGAGGAGCTTCCCGCGTCGCGTGAGCGACAGTCGGCCGTGGGACTCCTGGAGCAGCCCTAGTTCTTCGAATTCCCTCACTGCGGCGCTCCAGGGCTCGATTTCCTCGCGCGTTACGCCCCGGCTGGTGCGTAACGCGAAGGCGAGGATTTCACCGCGGCGCTGGTGGTCGGTGAGGTTTTCCTCAAAGCTGCTCGCGCTTTCGCCCGCGAGGATGCGGCGCGTGTAATCGGCGGTATCGGGGATGTTTTTCCAGCGCTGCAGGCCCGTGGTGGAAAATGCGCTGGGGCCGAAGCCGAGATAATCCGCGCCGTGCCAATAGGCCTGATTGTGCCGCGATTCGTGGCCGGGGCGCGCGTAGTTGGAGATTTCGTATTGGTTGATTCCGGCCGCGGTCAGCGTGTCCATCGTGGTTTCGAAGAACTGCGCGTCGAGGTCGATGTCCTGATGGTATTCGCCCCCGACGAGCTTCTGAAAATACGCGGTGTCTTCTTCGTAGGTCAGGCAATACGAGGAAACGTGTTCGGGCTGGAGCGAAATGGTCTTGGCGAGCGTGGCCTGCCACTGCGCGAGCGTCTGGCCGGGCACGGCGAACATGAGATCGATATTCAAGTTGCGAAACCCGGCATCGCGCAGGAGGTGAAACGTCTCCTCTGCCTGCCGCGCGTTATGGATGCGACCGAGGGTTTTCAGCGTGGCGTCGTCCCAGGACTGCACGCCGAGGCTCAGCCGCGTGATGCCGAGTTCGCGGAGCAGCCGCGCTTTCGAGGCGCGGATGGTCGCCGGATTCGCCTCCATTTCCCACTCGCGGAGAGCGGTAAGATCGAGCCGTTCGCGAAGGCTGGAGAGCAGGTAGGCAAGCTGCGACTCAGTCAGCGCGCTCGGAGTGCCGCCGCCGAAATAAATCGTGTGAGGCTGGATCGGTCCTCGTTCCGCGGCCACTTCCACCTCGCGGAGTAGCGCGTCGAGGAATTTGGTCGTCTTATTTTTTCCGCCGACTTCCACGTAGAAGCAGCAGTAGGGGCATAGCTTCGGGCAGAAGGGGATGTGGAAGTAGAGGTGACGGATCATCGACCGCACACTATCTCACGTGCGGGCAACTGTCTGGCGAAGCGATCGACGAGAGGTTGCGCTTGCACCGCGTCTTTGCTCAAATGCGCGCCCCATTTCACCATAACTCCTCAAAGACCCCACTCCCTCTATGGCCAAGAAACCCCTCAATATCGGCATCGTCGGCTACGGCTTCATGGGCCGCACGCACGCGAATGGTTATCACAATGCGGCGAAGTTCTTCGACACGCCGCTCGTCCCGGTTCTCAAGGCGGCTTGCGGTCGCGATGAGGCGAAGCTGAAGGCTTATGCGGACAACTGGGGCTTCGAATCGACCGAGACGGATTGGAAAAAGCTGATCGAGCGCAAGGACATCGACGCGATCGACATCGTCACGCCGAATGATTCGCACGCTGAGATCGCCATCGCCGCCGCGCGCGCGGGCAAGATGGTGCTCTGCGAAAAGCCGCTCGCGCTCGACGGCCCGCAGGGTGAGGAAATGGTCCGCGAAATCGAAAAGGCCGGCGTGCCGAACACCGTGTGGTACAACTACCGCCGCGTGCCCGCCGTGACGCTCGCGAAGCAGATCATCGACAGCGGGAAGCTCGGGAAGATCTTCCACTACCGCGCGAACTTCCTCCAGGACTGGACGATCAACGCCGACCTCCCGCAGGGCGGCGCCGGCCTCTGGCGCCTCGACGCGAAGGCCGCCGGCAGCGGCGTGACGGGCGACCTGCTCGCGCACTGCATCGACACCGCGATCTGGCTGAATGGCTCGATCGTGGATATTAGCGCGATGACGGAGACGTTCATCAAGCAGCGCACGCACACGCTCACCGGCAAGGTCGAGGAAGTGAAGATCGACGACGCCGCGATCGTGCACGGGCACTTCGCCAATGGCTCGCTCGCGCTCTTCGAATCCACGCGCTACGCCCGCGGCCACAAGGCGCTCTACACTTTGGAAATCAACGGCGAGAACGCTTCGATCAAGTGGGACCTCCACGATCTGCATCGCCTGCAGTTCTTCGACTACAGCGACGAAGGAATCGTCCGCGGCTGGCGGTCCGTGCATGTGACGGATGGTGATCAGCCTTACATGAAGAACTGGTGGGTGCCCGGCCTGCAGATCGGCTACGCCGAGAGCTTCACGCACCAGGTCGCCGACTTCCTCAAGGCCGCGGGTGAAGGCAAGCCGCTGCCGCCGACCTTCCGCGATGCGCTGGAGACGCAATATGTCTGCGACGCGATCATCGATTCCGGCCGTTCGCGGCAGTGGAAGACGGTGAAAAAGCTCGCGTAGATCAAACCGCGTCGAGGCCGCTTTCCGCTCCGGCGGAGAGCGGCCTTTTTGCGTTCTGTCCCCACGCGACGGGGAGCCCGGGAAGCAACTGAATCGTTCCGCCTAGGAGCCGTTGCCGACGTATTCCGCGGTGTAGGTCTCGAATTTCGCGGTGCCGCCGACGGGCGGCGTGCTCTTCACGTCATAGACGTTGTTGCCCACAATCTCCTGCGTCTCGGTGTCGAAGATGACGACGCTTTTTTCCGCCTGCGGCACGGTGCGTTCGTCTTTGGCAGTATCGACGGCGATGTAGCGCGGGAGCTTCTTTGGCGCGGGTGCGGTCTTCGCGGCGGTCGTCCCTTTCTTCGTGGCGCCGGTTTTCGGCTGCGGCGCGGTGGCGCGAGCCTGTTGCGTCTTGATTTTGGCGATCGCGGCTTTTGCGCGAATCGTGGCGACCTGCCGCTGGTGCTCGGTCGCCTGATGTTTCGCCAAAATCACGATCGCCGCTGAGGCAACGGTGCCCGTGGTGCTGCCAGTGGCGAAGGCTTCCGCGCTGGTCACCGTCGTGGCGCGAGCCATCTGACCGCCGACGGCAGCGCCATCGGCGAAGGGACCAGTCTGGCCGGGAGGAAGATCGGAGCAGCCGGGGAAGAGCAGCGCGGTGGCGGTGCCGAGGGAAGTGACGATGAGAGTGGCGCGCTTCATGGCCCGCTTTTTACCGTCAGCGCAGAGCGCGCGCAAGACGGGAGTCGTCAACCGCCTGTGGATGAGGCCCGCGCTATTTCGGCTCGACCGCGATGCCATTGAGCCGGCACCAGTCGATCGCCGGCTTGCTGCCTCCGGCGGCGGCGACCTTGATCAGGCGCTGGCCTTCATTGGCGTTCTTGGGCAAGCCCCCGAGGCCGCTCTGCGTGCAGCGCCCGAGAAAGTACATTGAATTCAGATCCCCCAGACGAACGCCGTCGGTAAACAATTTAACCGCGCGCGTCTCATCGGACGTGGTGCCGTGACCGTTCAAGTAGAGCACGCCCAAGTTGCCGTGCGCTTCGCCGACGGGCTGGCGGATGTCGCCGCTCGGGTTTTTGGTTTCCACCACCTTCGACCAGATCCGGAAGGCTTCGTCGTAGTTGACCGGGAGGTCGAACTTCCCGTGATCGTAGCCATCGGCCAGCCGGTTCATCGCGCGCAGGTTGCCCTGGTCGGCGGCTTCCTTGAGCCACTTGATGCCGCGTTCGTAGTTCTGCGCCGTCCCTTTTCCGAAAAGGTAACACTCGGCCAGCGCTGTTTTCGCCGCGACTTCATTGGCCTCTGCTGCGACCGTGAAATAGTAAAACGCCTTCTCGAGTTCCGGCGGCGCTTCAACTCCGTTCGAAAGGATCAGTCCCAACTGGAGCGACGCCTCCGGCCGGCCCTTGGCGGCGGCGGTGGAATACCAGGCGAAAGACTCCTTGAGGTTGCGCGGACGCTCGGCCTCGGCGAGCAGCAGCACCGCCGAGAGCGAGTCGAGCTGCGCGGCTTCCACCAGCAGCGGCTTGAGCGCGGCGAACGTCGCCGGTTTCATGATCTCGGGCCGCTTGCGCAGCGGATCGATCACGAAATCGAGGCGCTTCCGCGGGGTATCCGATTCGGGGAAATCCCGCGCCACCCGCAGCCAGCCCGATACGGCCTCCACGGGATCGGCGCGTTTCTCCGCCGCCTCGGCGGCGTCGATCGCGGCCCGTAGCTTTTCCTCCCGGGCATCCACTGCCGGCATTTCGGCGAGCGTTTCGTATTTTGGCTCGGCGGGCGCCGGTTTCACCGTCAGTGGCGGCGTGTCATCTTTGATCGGCGTCACGCCCGGATCGTCCGAGAATTGGCTCGAGCTATCCTGCGGCGGAACGTTCTCGGTCTGTGTCCCGGTGTGAGGCGCCAAGAAATAAACGCCGCTGCCGATCGCCGCGACGGTGAGGAGACCACTGAGGAATTTTACCGGCACCTTGTGCTTTTTCGGTGCAACCGTCACCGCGGGCGGCGCGCTTGCGCGAGTGTGGTGTGTCGTCCCGGCAGTCGTGGCGTGGTGCTGCGGGAGGCCCGCCGGCGCTTTGCGTTCGGTGGAGCGAATGCCGAGGACGTCGAGTTCCTTGAGCGCCTCGAAAAACCCCTGTGCGCTGGCGAATGACTCCGCCGGGTTCAACGCGCGCTTCAGCACTTCATTGCCCTCTTCACTGAGCGTCGAGA
>JBAVML010000537.1:0-17965 GCA_049690035.1 Chthoniobacteraceae bacterium | reverse complement strand
GGCGCTGCACGCGTGCGAACCGGCCACGCTCGCGCGCATCGACGCTTTGCGCGGGGAAATCGAGCAGCGGGAAAAAGCCGCCAGCCGCGAGATCATCCAGCGCGTGCATGATGGTATCGAGCGCCGGCAGCTCGCCGATCGCCTTGTCCCTTTGCTCCGCAAACAAATCTGGGTCGCGCTGCCCGCGCGAACCGGCGGCCCGCTGGCGCTCCCCGTCCTGATTCACGCGCGGCTGGCCGGGCTGGCGTCGGCGTTCCAATTGTGGCGGCTCACCACGAGCGGCTTCTCGCTGTGGCGGCTCGGCTTGCTCGCCACCACGCTCTTTGCCGCGCTCCGCGGCAGCCTCGAAGTGCGCGGCCTGCTCGCGCGTCTCGACGACGAACTCGCCGCGCCGCTGGCCGATCTCGCGGCGGACGTGCACCGGTTCCTCGCCGATCGTCAAATCGCCGTGCCCGCGCCGATGTCTTCGCCCGACGCGGCGGCAAACCATGAATTGCAGCAAGCCGTCGCGGCGATCCCCGGCGCCGGCACCGCGCTCGCGCGCGTCCTCGATCGGCTCACCGCCGGTGGCGAGATCAGCCTCGTCTCGCGGGAACTCGCGCCGCTGATCACCGAAGCCATCGACCGCCGCGCCGAGGATGCGGCCGCGAAGTGCGTCGGCTTCTTCGTGCGGCTGCTCAATCTCCTGCCGCTCGCCGCGCTCGCGCACATCACTTACGAGATCGCCGGCACCTGGGTGCAGCACGAGTGGCTGCCCGGCACGTTCTACCTGCACGCCGCTGCGATCTTCCTGCTCACCCTCCTGCCGGGCTATCTCCTCATCTGCGTGAATGTCGGCCGGCAGCTCCGCCGCATGGAGACGCTCGCCAGCATCCTGAGCGCGGCGGAACGTCTGCCCGCCACCGGCCCCGCGCAGGCGCTCGCGACCATCCGTGCCGACCTGGAGGCGATTCTGAACGGCCTCCAGGCGCTGCGTTCCCGCGCGACCAGCGTGCGCGCGGCGATCGATGCGGAATTCGGAATCATGGAGCTCGGCGCCCGCCCAAAAAACGACTCGCCCCCAGCGCCAGACTTTCCACGACAAGAGCCAAGTAGATGAACCAGAACGGCTCAAAAACGAGCCGGAAGCGGGGCTTCACATTCGCGGTGAGCATGATGACGAAGAACGCGCCGGCGAGCATCAGCCCCCAGGTAATGTGAAAGCGCTGCCGCGGTCCGGGGCGCAGCGCGATGGCGAGCAGTCCGACGGCGGCGAGCAGGAAGTAGATCGGCACGCCGAGGGAGATGAAAACGTGCGGCGAGGAAGGTCCACCGGGGAACCGCGCATCGGGACATCGCCATGCATTCAGGGCGGCAAACCAGCGCGCGCTCCACGCGTTGAACCAAGGCAGCTCGCGGTAGTGGTCAGCGACGAAACGTTGCACCTCCTCGAGGCTGGCCATCCGGATTCCCGTGAGACCGGGCGCCAGCCGGAGCGTGTGCGCGGCCTCGTCGGCATAGGCGCGATGCTGCGCGGTGAACAGCCATTCACGATCGTAAAGACCGTTGGGCGCGTCGTTCGCCGTGTAGCGAAACTTGGCGAAAACATGGGGCGGCAGCGTGGCGAGATTGCGCCAGCACGTTTCGGCCGCGAGCTTCATGCAGAGGCCGTTGACCCGGCGATGGCGGTCGGGGAGGCGGCTGTCGGGAATCGCCTTGAGATAGTCTTCGACGGCGGCGCCAATGATCCGGCGGTCCGTTACTTTTGGGAATGAAGGTTTGTTTGCCCACCGCGCCTGCAAGTCGGCGCGCTCGGCCGCGATGAAGGGTTCAAACCCCGGCGCGCACCGCAGGTTCGCCGGAGTCAGCCGCGCGACGGACGTGTAAAGCAGAAGGCCGCCTTGCGACGTCCGGGTGAGGCGATCGGTGACGACCGCGAGCAGCAGGATCGCGACGAGGCGCGGCAGATGTGCGCGCCAGGCGCGGAAGTGCACGAGGAAGACGAGGCCGATGCCGAAGGCAAAGAACAGCTTCCCTTCGGGACGCGCGCCCGCTTCCAGGACGAGGGCGGCGCAAAGGAACACGAAGCGCGCGCGCGTCTGCTGGCTCGCGTAAAGCGTCCCGGCGACGGCCAGCAGGACGGTGCAAAAAACGAAGAGCGTCTCCGCGAGCAGCGCGTGCTCAAACCAGAGCAGCGCGGGATCCACCGCGGTAATCATGGTCAGCGGAACGACGAACCATTTCCAATGCACGAACCACAACCGGCAGAGCACCCCGACCATCAGCGCGAGCGCGAGGCCGAGCAGGTGCTGGGCGATCGGGATCGCGATGAGGGCCGGGACATGGAGCAGGAAGGGAGGAGTGAAAAAGAACGGGACGAGAAACGTCTTCTTCATGTGCAACTCGAAGCGGTGATCGAGGAGCAGGCTTTCCGGCGTGGTCAGGAAATCCGGTGAATCGGCGTGGTAGTAGCCGAAGGGCATCTGGCAGGTGAGCAGCACGCGGAGCGCGAGCCCGACCGCGAGCGCGGGCAGGCACCAGGCGAGCAACTCGCGCACACGCGGATTCCAGAGCCGCATCACGAGAATGCCCGGACGAGAAAGCTAACGCGCGTCATCGAAGACGGCGCGGAAGTCGGCGAGTTGCACGTGCTTCGTCTTGGCGGGAAAATGCAGCTCGACCGTGCAAGTCTCCGCGTCGGCGGGAATCGGCACGGCGAAGAATTCCTTTCCACCACCCGCGTAGAGAATCGGCTTGAGCAGGAGATCGGTGCTGCGCCGGCGGCCGGCCATGAATTGCAGCTTCGCGATGAGCGGTTCCACGGTCGGCGACGCGGCGCGGAATTCGAGCGCGAGCAGCTTGCCGCGCAGCGCCGGGGGAACATTCCATTTCGTGGTGATCGACTTTCGATCGTGCTGACTGCTCCATTCCGCGGGCAAGGCGGGAAAGATGCCGCGGAACTCCGGGGAGTCAGCCGTCAGGATGTGCGGCGCGGGCGAGCCCGCGGGGCGCCGGCGGTAGAACACGAGATCGGAGTCGCTTCCCTTGGCCAGCACGTCGGCGAGCAGCCAGTCGCGCTCCGGCGTGTCGAAGTAAGTGCCAAGGGGCGGCTGCTCGTTGGAACCATTGCGCTCCATCGCCTTGCGGCGCGTCATCCAGAGTTGCTTCCGCAAATACCACACTTCATCGCAGCCCGCCGCCTGCGCTTCCAGTTCGGGAGTTCGCTCGAGGATGGCCTTCGGCGCGACCCACGTGAAACGGCGCGCGTCGGCCGGATCGACGAGAAACGCCACGTCGCGCATGGAGGGATGGGTAAAGATCTTCGTCGCGTCCGGCAGCGTCGCCATCCGCCGCCGTTGCTCGACGGCAAAGCCGAGATCAAAGAACGGACGGCTCGTATAAAGTGCGAGCATCACGACCGCTCCGGCGCCCGCGAGCACGGAATGACGCGCGAGCCACGAGCGCAGCCGCCGCGCCGGCTCCCATTTTATGCCAGCGAGCAGACGGCCAGCCTCCAGCGCGCCGAGCCCGACCAGCAACGACATGGGAATGGCCAGCGCCGCCAGGTAGCGAACGGTGCTGCCGATGAGCGGGCGCACCGGATGAATGCTCTGCACCGCGCAGCTGTACTCGAGATAAAGCACGCAAAACCAGACGACGATCAGCCGCCCGCCGGTGCCCCACTTTCTCCACGCAGTCCAGAGCCCGCCGACCGCGAGCACGGCGTAGATCGGCGCCAGCCGGTTCGCGCGGAAGAAGCCGCCCAGATAGCGGACGGGCAACTGCCACACCGGCAGCACCTGGGTATCGGTGGCGCCGCGTCCTCCGAGATTGGCGTGAATGCTGTGCAGCCAGTCGCCACAGATCGCGTAATACGTCGCGCCTTCCGCGACAAAGAAAAGTGCCGCGACCGCCGCGGGCAGGAACAGCCACTTCCAGCGACGCGGGAAGAAAAGCAGCGTGGCGACCGCCAGCACCGGCGCAATGAAGATCCCAGTCAGGCGATTTGCGAAGGCAAGGCCGATGCTCACGCCCGAGAGCAGCCCGAACAGCGCCGCGCGGCGCGGCGGCGCGGACTTCATCATCGCCCACCAGGCGAGCAGCGCGCACGCGCCGAAGGTGCTCTCCGAGAGATCGGGCATGGCGCGGCTGATCACCGGATCGAGCAGCGGCAGAAACAGGAGCGCGATCCCGCCGACCCACGCCGCGCTCAGCGAACGCAACACCACGCGACCAAAGCTAAAGACCAGCGTCGCGGCGGCCGCGAGGTAGAGCAGCGGGGTGCAATAGAACGACGCCAGGCCGGGACCGAAAACGCTTTGCCACAGCCAGCTCACGCCCCAGACCGGCCAGCGCAGATCGTGGAAGCTATGAACGCTCCACGCGGCCCCGCCCGTCTCGTGGAGACCGAACGCGAGGCTCCAGTAAGTCAGTTCGTCGCCGAAACCAGGCTCCCGAATGAAGAGGACGCCGACGACCAGCGCGAGCGCGACCATGGCCAGATGATGCGGCGACCAGCGCGGCGCCGGACTGATCGCCGGGTTGCCGCCCGGCTGTTCGAGAGGGCTGTTGCGAGCGGCGCGCCGCGCTGCCTTGCGCGCTCCACCTCCGTCTCCGAAACCGTCAGCATGGGGCCTGCGTCGGCATTGCTCAGCCTGAATCGAATTCATTAATCACCTTAAACAACCATCCGATCAGCCGCCCGTGACAATCCGGTCATTATCCACCAAGGCCGGCCGCCAGCCTCTCGCCGCGACCATCGGCGGATAGTTCCGCACGGGTCGCGAGTTCGCAGGTTAACTTTGCTGAACATGAAATTCGTCCTGATCATGACCGCGCTCGATCTCACGATGAGCCTCGGAGGGATCGTGACGGCGCAGGACCCGGGCGCTGCTTCGCTCGCCACGTTTGCGGTGGATGTGACGATCCCCGTCGGCCACGCGTGCATGGGCGGCGGCGTCGCTCCGGCGCGGCGCGTGGCGGAGCCGCTGCAGGTGCGGGGATTCGTGCTGACGGTGCCGGGCCAGCAGCCGCTGGTGGTGGTGAGCTTTGACTGGTGTGAAATCCGCGGGAGCGCCTTCGACGACTGGCGCACCGCGCTGGCGGAGGAGGCGGGCACCGTGCCGCAGCGCGTACTGGTGAGCAGCACCCACGTCCACGATGCGCCGGTGATGGACCCCGAGGCGGAATGGCTGCTGCGCGAGACGGAGAAAAGCGGCGCATGGAAAAATCTCGCGCCGCCCGATCCAAAAACACCGATCCAGCTCGCCTCGGTGTGCTGGCCGGATTTCAACCGCATCTGCATCCAGCGAGCCCGCGAAGCCGTGCGACTCGCGCGGAAATCTCCACGCCGCGTGACGCATCTCGGCCTCGGACGCGCGGAGGTGGAAGCGATCGCGTCGAACCGCCGTTTCATGCTGCCGAGTGGCGGCGTGAGTTTCGCGCGCGGCAGCCGCTCTGGCGGCGATGCGGCGAGCGCAGGCGCGGCGGAAGGCGACATCGATCCGTGGCTGCGCACGCTGAGCTTTTGGGATGGCGACACGCCGGTGTGCGCGCTGCACAGCTACGCGGTGCATCCGATGAGCTTTTACGGCGCGGGCGAAGTTAGCATCGATTTCGTGGGCCTCGCTCGCGAGCGGCGGCAGGCGGAGCAGCCGGATGTTTTCCAAATCTACGCCACCGGTTGCGCCGGAAATGTCACCGCCGGCAAATACAACGACGGCACGCCCGCGAGCCGCGCCGCGCTTACCGATCGCCTCCACACCGCGATGGTCGAAGCCTGGACAAAGACGCGCAAGCAACCACTGACCGCGCCCACCTTCCGCCTGAGCCGCATCCCGCTCGGCGCTCGCGCGACCGAAGATCACACCGAGGCGATCCTACGGCAGCGGCTCGCGAACGATCCGAAGCCCTTCGCCCGCGCGCATGCCGCGATGGGGCTCGCGTGGTACGACCGCGTAAAGTCGGGTCATCAGATCGAGCTGCCGGCGATCGACTTCGGCCCCGCGCAACTCCTGCTGCTGCCCGCGGAGACGTATGTGGAGTTCCAGCTCTACGCGCAGGAGCTGCGGCCGGACAGTTTCGTCATGTGTCTCGGCTATGGCGAATGCGGTCCCGGCTACATTCCGATCGAGCGCGCGTGGCGGGAAAATGACAGCAATCTCCGCGACTGGACATGGGTCGGGCCTGGCTCCGAGGAACCGCTGCGCCAGGCCATCCGCGAAGCGCTGGCGAGGTAGTCTCGTTCACTAATGTATCTTGGCGCGATAGCGCTCGCGCACGCGCGACAGACGCTCGCCCGCGGCGCGCAGCGTTTCCTCACGCTTGGCGAAGTGGAAACGCACGAAATCATGCACGGGCTCGCGGAAGAAGCTGGAGCCCGGAACGCCGGCCACGCCGATCTCGCGCGTGAACCATTCCGCCGCTTCCATGTCGTTCGCAAAGCCGAGCGAAGAAACATCGAGCATCACGTAATACGCGCCCTGCGGTTCGGTGAAAGGCAGGCCGGTCGCGCGCAGTGCCTCGAGGAAAACGTCGCGCTTGCGCGTGTAGAGATCGCGCAACCCGGCGTAGTAGCTGTCCGGTAATTCGAGCCCCGCGATCGCCGCCTCCTGCAGCGGCGCAGCGGCGCCGACGGTGAGGAAATCATGCACCTTGCGCGCCTGCGCGATGACCTTCGCCGCCGCCTGCACGTAGCCGAGCCGCCAGCCGGTGATCGAGTACGTCTTCGAGAGCGAGTTGCAGGTGATGGTGCGCTCGAGCGCGCCCGGCAGCGCGGCGAAATAGGTGTGCTCGTGCGGCGCGAAGACGATGTGTTCGTAAGGCTCGTCGGTGATGACGAACGCGTCGTGCCGCTCGGAGAGCGCGAGAATTTCCAGTAGCTCGGCGCGGGTGAAAACCTTGCCGGTCGGGTTCGACGGATTGCAGACCACGATCGCTTTCGCGCCCTGCGCAAAGGCGCGCGCGAGTTCGCCGCGATCGAAGTCGAAGTGCGGCGGCCGCAGCGGGACGTAGATCGGCTCGGCGCCGGAGAGGATCGCGTCGGCGGCGTAGTTTTCGTAGAAGGGCGAGAAGACGATGACTTTGTCGCCCGGATTGCAGGCGGTCATCATCGCCACCATCATCGCCTCCGTGCTCCCGCAAGTGACGACGAGGTGTTGATCCGGATCGACTGCGAGCCCGCTGAAATGCGTGATCTTCCGCGCCAGCGCCTCGCGAAAACTCGGCGCGCCCCACGTCACCGCATACTGATGAAACGGCCCCCGGGTGGCGCGTTCGAGCGCGGCGAGCAATTCCTCCGGCGGATCGAAATCGGGAAAGCCCTGCGCGAGATTGATCGCATTGTGCTTCGTCGCGAGCCGCGTCATTCCGCGAATGACGGACTCGGTGAAGACGTTGAGACGGGAGGCGGTTTTGGGCACGGTGCGATTTGGGAAGAGCGCGCTATTTTGCCTTCGCCGGTGCGGCCGGAGCGGTGGGATCTTCCGCAGGGCTGCCGTGCCAGAGCGGTGCGACGTTGTGCGCGTTCCAGGCGTCCCACGCGGCGGCGAGTTCGGCGACGCGCTGCGGTTGCGCGGCGGCGAGGTTGTTGGTTTCGCCCAGGTCTTTGGAGAGATCGTAGAGCTGCCAGCCGCTTTGCGTTTTGGCGTCGAAGTCGCGCACGTCCACGAGCTTCCATCGGCCTTTGCGAATCGCTTTCTGCGGGCCGAAGCGCCAGTAGAGCGCGTCGTGCGGCGGGGCGGAATTTTCCCCGGTGAAGTGAGGAAGCAGGTTCACGCCGTCGAGATCGCCGCCTGCTTTCGCGCCAGCGAGAGCGCAGGCAGTGGGCAGGATATCGAGCGCGGTCACAGGCGCGTCGAAAATTTTTCCCGCGGGTAATTTGCCGGGCCAGGAGACGAAGAACGGAACGCGGATGCCGCCCTCGAGCGTCTGGCCTTTGTCGCCGCGCAGCGGGGTGTTGACGCCGGTGTTGTAGGCGAAGAACGGCTTGCGGCCCGAGCCGCCATTGTCGCTGAAAAAGAAGATGAGCGTGTTCTTGTCGCGTCCCGTCTTGCGCAGGTGCGCGGTGAGGCGGCCAATGCTGTCGTCGAGGCCGATGAGCAGCGAGAGGTAGCCGCGGCGCTCGGGATCAGTGATCGCGGCGGGCACGCGCGCGCCGTATTTCTCCAGCACTTCGAGCGGCGTGTGAACGGCGTTGTAAGCGAGGTAGAGGAACCACGGCTTGTCCGCATGGCGATCGGCGAAGGCGATGGCTTCATCGGTGAAGAGATCGGTGGTGTAGCCGTCGAGCTTCTGCAATTCGCGGCTGCGATAGATCATGTCGTGCGAGTGGGCGGAGCCGAACTTCGCTTCGGCGTCTTTGTGCAGGAGGTAATTGTGCCCGCCGACGAGAAAGCCGAAGTAGTCGTCGAAGCCGCGCGACTGCGGGTGATGCTCGGGGCTGAAACCCTGATGCCATTTGCCAATCAAGCCCGTGGCGTAGCCCGCGCCGCGCAGTTCATCCGCGATGGTGCGCTGATCCAGCGGCAGGCCGAGTTTCGTCTCCTCGCCGACGTGCGGATTGAACTCATGCCCGAAGCGCGTGGGGCTGCGACCGGTGAGGAAGCCGGCGCGCGAGGGACTGCAATACGGCGCGGCGACGTAGCCATTGGTGCAGCGCACGCCGCTCGCCGCGAGGGCGTCGATGTTCGGCGTCGGGACGTCCTTGCCTCCGTGGACGCCGATGTCCGCGTAGCCGAGATCATCGGCGACGACGACGAGGATGTTCGGCCGCTCAGCCGCGAGCGAGAACGCGGACAACAGCGCGGTGGCGAGAACGAATGCGGCGGAGGATGAATTCATGGGAGGAGCTGAGATGGTGAACCCGGTTGTTGTGCCTTGGTTGGAAGAAAGTTGCGAGCGCTGTCCGCGGAAGCGGGTTGACCGCGGACCATGCAGGCCGGACGTTGCGGCGTTTCGTTCAGGGCTGCTGGCCGCATCGCGGTCAAGTTGCAGACCGCTGCCACCGTGAGGCGTCCGAGATCGCAGAAACTCGACGCCCATGGATCAACAGCCTAATACCAAAAACATCGCCTTCCTCGGCGACTACGTGCCGCGCCGTTGCGGCATCGCCACTTTTACGGCGGATATCTGCGAAGCCGTCGCCGCGGAATTTCCCGAGACGCAGTGCATCGTCGGCTCGGTGAACGATCGGCCCGAGGGCTACGACTACCCGGAGCGCGTGCGCTTTGAGATCGATGAGCAGGAGCTCGATTCCTACCGGCGCGCGGCGGAGTTTCTAAACATCAATAACGTCGAGGTGGTGTCCGTGCAGCATGAGTTCGGCATCTACGGCGGGCCGGCGGGCAGTCATCTGCTTTCCTTTCTGCGCGAAGTGCGCAAGCCGGTGGTGACCACGCTGCATACCGTGCTCAGCGAGCCGAATGCCGACCAGCGCTTGGTGATGGAGCAGCTCGACCTGCTTTCCAATCGCTTCATCGTCATGGCCGAGCGCGGGCAGCGTATGCTGGAGACGATCTATGGCGTCGATCCGGCGAAGATCGATCTCATCCCGCACGGCGTGATCGACATGCCGTTCATCGATTCGAATTTCTTCAAGGATATCTTCGGTGTCGAAGGCAAGACGGTGCTGCTCACCTTCGGCCTGCTCTCGCCGAACAAGGGCATCGAATACGTGATCGAGGCGCTGCCCGCGATCCTCGAGCGGCATCCGAACATCGTCTATCTCGTGCTCGGCGCGACGCACCCGCATCTGCTCGCGCACGAGGGCGAGGCGTACCGGCGCCGGCTGGAGCAGCTTGCGGTGGACCGCGGGGTGAGCAAGCAGGTCATCTTTCACAACCGCTTTGTGAACATCGAAGAACTGAAGGAATTCATCGGCGCCGCCGATATCTATATCACGCCATATCTAAATGAAGCGCAGGTTACTTCGGGGACGCTGGCCTATACCTATGGCTCGGGTAAGGCGATCATCTCCACGCCCTACTGGCACGCGCAGGAGTTGCTCGCGGGTGAGCGCGGCGTGCTGGTTCCCTTTCGCGACGCGCCCGCCATCGCGGAGGGCGTGAATCATTTTCTCTCGAATCCGACGCTGATGACCGCGATGCGCAAGCGAGCGTGGAAGGCTGGCCGGGAGATGATCTGGCCGGTGGTGGCGCGACGTTACATGGAGAGCTTTGAGCGCGCCCGGGCGAGTCTCAGCGAACCTTCGGTCGAGACGGTGGCGGTGCGCACGACGGAGAATGCGAACTATCCTTTCCCGCCGCTGAAGCTTGATCACTTGATCAAGATGAGTGACCACACGGGGATTTTCCAGCACGCGATTTATAACGTGCCTAACTACCACGAAGGTTACTGCACGGACGACAACGCGCGCGCTTTCATTCTAACTGTGCTCTTGCAGGAAGTAAGTGGACCGCAGCCCGAGGTCGAGCGGCTCGCTAGCAGTTATCTTGCGTTCCTCTGGTATGCCTTCGACGCGAATACCTGCCGGTTCCGCAATTTCATGAATCATCACCGGGAATGGATCGAGCGGGCGGGTTCGGAGGACAGTCATGCGCGCGCGCTCTGGGCCGTCGGGACGGCGCTCGGGCGTTCGCGCGATCCGGGTCATCGCAATCTCTGCGCGCTGCTCTTTCAGCGCGGGCTGCCGCCGGTGGCGCGCTTTAGTTCGCCGCGGGCGTGGGCGTTCGCGTTGCTGGCGATTCACGAGTATCTCCGCACGTTCTCCGGCGATCGCGTGGTTAGCCAGATGCGCGATGTGCTCGCTGGACAGCTCGTCGGGCTTTTCCGCACGAATGCTGCTCCCGGCTGGCAGTGGTTCGAACGCATCGCGACCTACGACAACGCGAAGCTTTCCCACGCGCTGATCCTCAGCGGCCACTGGACGTCCAATGGCGAGATGCTCGAGATCGGTCTCTCCTCGCTGCGCTGGCTGCTGGAAGCGCAGACGGCGGAGGGCGGACATTTCGCGCCGATCGGGTGCCACGGATTCTGGGTGCAGGGCGGCGAGCGGGCGCGGTTCGATCAGCAACCGCTCGAGGCGCACGCTACGCTGTCTGCCTGTCTTGAAGCCTTCGGCGTGACGCGCGACGAGTATTGGCAGCGCGCGGCACACCGCTGCTTTGAATGGTTCCTCGGTCGCAACGATCTCGGCCAATCCCTCTACGATCCCACCACCGGCGGCTGTCGCGATGCGCTGCTGCAGGATCACCTCAATCAAAACCAGGGCGCCGAATCGAGCCTGGCCTTCTACCTCTCCCACGCCGAAATCGCGCGGGCCGCGAGCATTCCTCTCGAGATCGTCCAATCATGCGCAGCCTGACCCTTCACCCCACCGGCCTCACCCTGCGGCCGAACAACGCCCGCGTCCTGGTCCGCCCCTTCATCCCCGGCGACCCGGCTCGCGTGGTCAATATTATCGGCCGGGCGATGGCGCTGAGCGAAGCCGAGATCGAGGAGCAACTCATCGCCGTCACCGAGGATTTCGGCAGCCGGCACCTGAATCTCCGCACGATGTGGCGCAGCCATTTCGAGCGGGTGAAAGCACACATCTTCAGCGGACGCCCGCTCTCCGAGGCGCGCCAGCTCTACATCGGCGCGCTCTTCTCCGGCGAATACGCGCTCGAATCCGCGGCGCTCTTCAATCCCTCGATCGTGCCGCATCCGGATCAATCGAACCTCGCGGAGGGTGAGCTGCGTTTCATCCTGAGCCTGCGCGCGACGGGCGAGGGCCACATCTCGTCGATCGAGTTCCGCACCGGTGTCATTCATGCCGATCACGCCGTCACCATGGAGGAGCCGTCGCGCTTCGTCACCGCGCCGGTGCAAAACCCGAACCCGACCTACCGCAAGAGCGTCTTCCTGCACAAGCTGACGGAGATGGGCTTTGAGAATGAATGGAGCGTGGAGTTGATGCGCTCGCTGAACAAAGACTTCACGCTCAGTGAACTCGAAGCGGCGATGCACCGCGCTGGCCACGTCTCCGGGCCGTTGTCGCGCGAGGCGCAACGCACCGCGGAGTGTGTGCGCTGGCTGGCGGAATCGAACTACGAGGTTCACTTCGACCCGTCCATCGCCGTCTCTGAGCGCATCATTTTCCCCGTCTCCTCAAATGAGAGCAACGGCATGGAAGACGCGCGATTCGTGCGCTTCGTCGAGGACGATGGCAGCGTCCTCTACTACGCCACCTACACGGCCTACAATGGCCGCGCGATCCTACCGCAGCTTCTCGAGACGTCCGATTTTCTGAGCTTCCGCGCGCTCACGCTCAATGGCCGCGCCGTGCAAAACAAGGGCATGGCCATCTTCCCCCGCCGCATCGATGGCCGCTACGCCATGATCTCGCGCCAGGACGACGAGAACCTTTTCCTGATGTTCTCCGACAACCCGCACTTCTGGAGCGAACCGCAGATCCTGCGCCGCCCTTGCCAGCCGTGGGAGGCGGTGAAGATCGGCAACTGCGGTTCGCCGATCGAAACGGACCGGGGCTGGCTGGTCATCACGCACGGCGTCGGCCCGATGCGGAAATACAGCATCGGTGCGATGCTCCTCGACCTGCATGACCCGAGGAAAGTCATCGCTGAATTGACCACGCCGCTCGTGCGCGCCGCCGCCCACGAACGCGAAGGATATGTGCCCAATGTCGTCTATACCTGCGGTGCGCTCGTGCATCGCGGGCGCTTGATTCTTCCCTACGGAGTCAGCGACACGATGACTACGATCGTCACCATCGCCCTCGACGAATTATTCGCCGCGTTCACGCCTTGCGACTGAACGGGTGAGCATCGGAGATGGCATGCTGCGAATGCCGGTCCGGGAAAAAGAGCGAAGGACGGCAAACCGTTGAGCCACCTACTGCACCCTGGTCGCAGAGTGCGCTTCCAACTCCGCGATCCGGGCCGTGAGCGGCGCGGTGATTTCTTCGACCTCGGCGCCGGTGAAGCGCGGCGTGATGTATTGCGGGCAATTCCAGTCGAAGCTCACCACTTCGATCAGGAAGAGGCGCTCGATCCTACTGCGCAGCTCGGGCGCGGGACTGAGTTGATCGGCGAGTTCTGCGTACTCGCGGGCGTCGAGGACTTGCGCGTGGCCGAGGATCTTCAGGCGCTCGCGGGCTGGGTAATCCATGAGGAAGAGCGCCACGCGGTCGTCGCCGCCGAGGTTGCCGGTGCTGAGCATTTGGCGGTTTCCTTTGAAGTCGGCGAACGCGAGCTGGGTGGGACCGAGCACTTTCAAAAAACCCGGCGGCCCGCCGCGGTGCTGGACATACGGCCAGCCATCGCTGTTCGTCGTGGCCATGTAGAAGCTGTCGCGCCGGGCGACGAACGCGGCTTCTTCATCCGTGAAAGCGTCGCGCTCCGGCGCTTCAGTGACGACCTGATGCCGTCCGAAGTAGCGCTCCTGCGCCACCTGCACGGCGGGCGTGAGCATGAGTTGCATAAACCTCGCAGCCATAATTTTTAACTTGCGCGTTCCCAGCGGAACTTCCGCTCCGACTCGGCGATCGGCTGGTCGTTGATGCTCGCGAAGCGGCGCGCCATGTAGCCGTCGGCGTCGAACTCCCAGTTCTCATTCCCGTGACTGCGCCACCACTGGCCGGCTTCGTCGTGCCACTCGTATTCGAAGCGCACGGCAATGCGATTTCCGGTGAAGGCCCAGAGCGTCTTGCGCAGGCGATAGTCGTGCTCCTTCGCCCACTTTCGGCGGAGGAATGCAACGACCTGCTCGCGGCCGTTAATGAAGTCGGCACGATTGCGCCACTCGGTGTCGGGCGTGTAGGCGAGCGAGACGCGCTCCGGATCGCGCGAGTTCCAGGCATCCTCAGCGAGCTGCACTTTCTGGCGCGCGGTTTCTTCGGTGAAGGGCGGGAGCGGGGGACGTGGAGTGTTCATCGGCGTGGAAAATTATGCTGCGCCTCCGTAGCTCACGTGGTCGTCGGCGTCGAGATAGTCCATGATGGTCTGCAGGTCGGTGCGCGCGGGGTTGATGCGCCGGGCCTGCGCGGCGAACCACTCGAGGTCCTCGGCCTCACCCACGGGCATCGTTTCGAGCCAAGCGGCCCACGCGCGGATTTCGTGCGGCGCGCGTTTCGGCGACACGTTCGCATTCACCCAGAGCAGCAGCGCCCAATCGCCCGCGCCCGTCTTCACCTGCTCGAGCAGCGCGCCCTGCGCGATGCCGGTGAAGGCGAAAAAGTGCTGATCCATCGGGTTGCCGTATTTGTAGTCGCCGGCCTTGCCGGTGAGCGAGGCGCGGGCTTTGTCGAGAACGCGGGCGAGCATGGCATAGCCGCCGAGGCGGACGCGCGGGCTGCGCGGCGGGCGTTGGGTGAGATCGAGGGCGGAGATAGTTTGATTCATGGGGTGATAGGTTGGGGCTGCCCGGAGTTACCGGACAGCTCCAGTGGGTGTGTGTTACTTCGCGTTCTTCTTCACTAGGCCCGGCCAGTTCTTGTCGGCCTTGGTAACATTGCCGGCGAGGTCCTCGTTGAACTTCTTTAGGATGTCGGGATTGAGGTTGAGATACAGTTTGCCGTCGCGCACCTGCCACGTGCTGATGTCCACGGGGAACAGCTTGTCGATGGCCACGCCAAAGGCGCAGAAGCCGCCGAACTGCGGCGCGTATTTCTCCGGGTCCGCGACGAAGAGTTTCTTGTGGTCTTCATTGGCGAAGAAGTAAGTCGCGCCCTTGTGTTCGGCGCTGATGAAGGGTGAACCATTCACCGGCTTCGAGTCGGTGAAGAAGGCGACGGTGTCGTAACCGTTTACCGCAGCCTTGCTGGCGCCGGACACGTTGACGAGGTCGCCGGCAAGTGCGGTGATGGTGAGCAGCGCGAGCGCTGCGATGGATGTAATGATGTTTTTCATGGGCGTGTTTTTGTTGGTGTTTTGTTAGTCCGCAGAGTGCCGGTATTGGCTTCCGCAGAAAGTGTGGCTAGTCGTGGCGCAGGCTATGAGTGGAGGCCGTCGCGAGTTCGAGTTCGCCGGGCTTTACCTCGGGGAAATCGATCACGGTGCGGGCAACGTTGTTCGTGTAGTTCGTGAGGATGTTCAGCGCGACGTGCTGGACGACTTCGACGATCTCGGCGTCGCTGAGGCTGGCACTGCGAGCGGCGTGCAGATCGGCGTCGCTGATGTGGCCACGCTGGAGCGTGACGGCGCGGGCGAGCTTGAGCGCGGCGTCGGATTTGTCGTTGACCGAAGTCGCGCGGCGGGCGGCGAGCAATTCGTCGTGATCGAGACCAGCCTTGCTTCCGAGTAGCGTGTGGGCGCTGAGGCAGTAGCCGCAGCCGTTGATCTCGCCGACGGTGAGGGCGATCTGATCGCGCAGCGGCGCCGGGAGCACGCCGTGCGAGAGGGTGGCATTGAGGGTGAGGTAGCCTTCGAGCGCGGCAGTTGAATTGCCGAGGACGCGCATAAGGTTCGGCACGAAGCCGAGAGCTTTTTGGACGTTGTCAAAGAGCTGTTTCGTTTTGCCAGTGGCGGTGGCGGGATCGGATTGATGGATGCGGTTCATTTTGGTTTTGGTGGTCTGTGGTTTTGGTTTTTCTGAAAGTGGCGGCGCTTCTGGCTCAGTGGAGGAGCAGGGCGAAAGATCCGGTGAGCGCGGCCGCATGCGCCCAGACGACGAAGACCTGCACCTTGCTGTAGGCCCTCGAGCTGCCGGTCTCGCTCGGCATGTTCGGGTCCACGCCGAAGAGGCGCTGGTAGTTCCGCAGGAGGTAAACGCCGGCGAGGAGCGTCGCGATGAAGAGGAAGGTGAAGACGAGGCGGATAAAGTCGGAGGAGGTCAGCATTGGTGGATTCGTTTTGTGAATCCCCTATACACATGCTCCGTGCCATGGCCCCGGCGCCGATGTTTTCGGATCGTTTCCCAGAGTAAACCGAGCTTTTCCCGAAATCTCGCCCATCGCTACGAAAAATCGGAAATCACGATAACTCGTTGCGAGTAGGGCGACTTCTCGTAGTTTCCCCGCATGAAGGTCGCCACTTTGCCACGCCACATGGTCGAGATGGCCCAGAGCCGCTCGCTACCCGAACTGCTCAACGCGATCGTCACCGGCATCTGCGATTGCAGCTACATCGGGCTCGCTCGCATTTGGCTGATCAATGGCGGCGACATCTGCGCGACCTGCCGCTTCCGCGAAGAGTGCCCCGACCAGACGCGCTGTCTGCACCTCGCCGCGAGCGCGGGCAATTCCGACGACCCGGAGGCCGATCTCACGCGGCTCAACGGAACCTTTCGCCGCTTCCCCATCGGCGTGCGGAAGATCGGGCGGGTCGCGGCGACCGGTCAGCCGCTGCTGATCCCGAATGTGCGCGGCGATGAGGAATGGATCGCCGATCCCGAGTGGTTTCGGCGCGCGAAGATCCGCAGTTTCGCCGCGCAGCCGCTCGTCTTCCGCGGCGAAGTGCTCGGCGTGCTCGCCATCTTCGACCGCATGGAGCTGGGCGACGTCGAGTTCGACTGGCTGCGCATCTTCGCCGACCACGCCGCGGTGAGCATCGCCAACTCCAACGCCTACGAGGAAATCGCCTTTCTGAAAGAACGGCTCGAAGAGGAAAACAGCTACCTGCGCGAGGAAGTGAGCTCCGTGCGCGGCCTCGGCGATCTCGTGGGCGAAAGCGCCGCGTTGCGCAAAGTGCAGCAACAGATCGAACTCGTCGCCGCCACAGACGCGACCGTGCTCGTCACCGGCGAAAGCGGTACCGGCAAGGAACTCGTCGCCCGCGCCATCCATCAGCGCAGCCCGCGCGCGAGCCGCCCGATGATCACCGTGAACTGCGGCGCCGTGCCCGAGCCGCTCTTCGAGAGCGAATTTTTCGGCCACACGAAAGGCGCGTTCACCGGCGCGCTGCGCGACAAGGCGGGGCGCTTCGAGCTCGCCGATGGCGGCACACTTTTCCTCGATGAAATCGGCGAAGTCCCGCTGCCGATGCAGGCCAAGCTGTTGCGCGTGCTGCAGGAACAGGAAGTGGAACGCGTCGGCGAGACGCGCTCGCGCAAAATCAACGTGCGCATCATCGCCGCGACCAATCGCGACCTCAAAGCCGAGGTCGAAGCCGGCCGCTTCCGCCAGGATCTCTTCTACCGCCTCAGCGTCTTCCCGATCGAAAACCCACCGCTGCGCGAACGCCGCGAAGACATCCCGCGCCTCGCCGAACACTTCATCCGCACCGCCGCGAAACGCATGAATCGCAAGCCGCCGAAATTCACCCAAGCCGCCGCACGCCAGCTCGCGCAACACGACTGGCCCGGCAACGTTCGCGAATTGCAAAACGCCGTCGAACGCGCCGTCATTCTCGCGCGAGGCGGCCCGCTGCAATTCGATTTCCCCGCCGCGACGCGCTCGCTCCCGTCCGAACCGGCGCAGGTCTCCGCCGCCCCTGTCTTCACTCGCGCCGACCTCAAGCAGCGCGAACGCGAAAGCATCGCCGCCGCCCTCGCGCAGACCAACGGCAAAGTCTTCGGCCCCGCCGGCGCCGCCGCCCTCCTCGGGATGAAACCCACCACGCTCGCCTCGCGCATCCAGGCACTGGGCTTGAAGCGTCGTTAGTCCCTGGCGCCAAAAAATCCATGAATCTTCGCATCCGCACCGCCGTCCGCGACGACCTGCCGGCGCTCGAACGACTGATCCCCGAGTCCGTGCGCGCGCTGAGCGCCGACTGCTACGCCGCCGCGCAGATCGAAAGCGCGATCCGGTACGCGTTCGGCGTCGATACGCAGCTCATTGCCGACGGCACCTTTTTCGTCGCGGAGATCGACGGCCAGATCGTCGGCTGCGGTGGCTGGAGCTGGCGGCGGAAAATCTACGGCGGGGATCAGGTCGCCGGCGACGGCGACGCTCCGCTCGACCCGGCGACCGACGCGGCGCGGATCCGCGCGTTCTTCGTTCACCCAGCCTGGGCGCGCCGTGGCATCGGTTCGGCGATCCTGCGCGCGTGCGCCCGCGGCGCTGGAACTGCGGGCTTTCGCCGGCTGGAGC
>JBAVML010000536.1:0-19387 GCA_049690035.1 Chthoniobacteraceae bacterium | reverse complement strand
CTCCTCCCCCGTCATCGACCGCCGCCATTTCCTTCGTGGACTTGGAATGGCTCTCGCACTTCCGGCTTTCGAGAGCCTCAACGTTGGTTTCGCGGCCGCGGCTCCGAGCGTCACGCCGAGGCGGCTCATTTGCATCGGCAATCATCTCGGATTTTGGCCGGGCGGATTTTTTCCGACGGCGGAAGGGCGCGACTATGCGATCAGCCAGACGCTGGCTCCGTTGCAGGCGCATCGCGGGGATTTCACGGTCTTCTCCCATCTCGATCACGGCGCGAAAGGCGGGCACGGCGCGGTGCATTCATTTTTGACGGGCGTGAAGAAGGAGGAATCGGCGGGGTTTCCGGAGAAGAACATCTCGATCGATCAGGTGGCCGCGGAGCATGTCGGTTCCGCGACGAGGTATCCGTCGATCACGGCGGGGATCGGCGAAGGCACGGACATGTGCTGGAATCGGGCGGGCGTGAACCTTCCGCCGGTGGACAATCCGGCGCGTCTGTTTGAGGCGCTGTTTGTCGAGTCGAGCGCGGGCGCGAAGGCAATGGAGCGCGAGCGGCTCTCGAATCGAGCTAGTGTGCTCGATGCGTTGCGTGAGTCGGCGAAGCAATTGGCGGGCAATCTGGATGCGTCGGATCGTAGCAAGCTCGATCAATATCTGACTTCGGTGCGAGATGTGGAGCGTCGGCTGAAAATGTCCGAGGCGTGGATGGAGAAGCCGAAGCCGAAGTCGCCCATCGATCCGGTGAAAGATGAGGAGCGGATGCAGATCGAGGAAATCCCGCTGTTTCTGGATCTGATGACGCTCGCGCTGCAGACGGATTCGACGCGCGTGGCAACCTTTGAAGTCCCGCTCGGATTTCACACCAACGATCTCAATGTCGGCAGCTATCACGGGCTGTCGCACCATAGCAAGCAGGAGGGCCTGCTCACGCAGTTGCAGATCGTGGAGAAATACCTGATGGAACAGGTCGCGCACTTGTTCGGGAAGTTGAAGGAGGCGGGATTGATGGACAGCACGCTCGTGGTGATCGGCAGCGGCATGGGCAACGGCTCCACTCACTCCAATCGCGACCTGCCGGTGATTCTCGCAGGCGGCGGACTGAAGCATCAAGGCCATCTCGTGTGCCCGGCGGAGGAGCGCAAGCGCATCCAGCTATCCAATCTCTGGCTGTCCACGCTCCAGTGGTTCGGCGTGGAGCGCGAGCGGTTCGGGCGCAGCACGGGGACGTTTTCACCAATGAAGATTGGCTGAGGAAGAGGAAGAACAACTCAATCACTAGCTGCCCGCATGAACTTGCATCGATTTTACCAACGGGTGATCCGCCGAGTGACGCTTGCAGTCCTGGCCATCCTCCCATCCCTCTGCGTCTCCGCGCCTCTGCGTGAGAATTTCCTGAAGGACTACTGCATCAAGTGCCACGGGGCGGAAAAGCAGAAGGGTGACCGGCGCTTCGATGCACTCACGACGAATATCAAGACGCCCGATGACGCGTTGGCGTGGCAGGAGATTCTCGATCAGCTCAACAAGGGCGAGATGCCGCCGAAGAAGGAGAAACAGCCGCAGACGGCGGAACTGCTGGCTGCCGTGGATGCGATCACCGAATCCGTCGGCGAGGCTGCGCTTCGCTTCAAAGGCACGGCGGCTCATACCGTGCTGCGCCGGCTCAATAGCTACGAATACCAGCAGACCATCGGCGACTTGCTGGGACTGAACGTAGCGGGATGGAATCCCACTGTGGATTTTCCGCCGGAAACACGCGTAAACGGCTTCGACAACAATGCTGCTGCGCAGACGACCTCCGGGATGTTGCTCGATCACTACTTTGTCGCCGCCGAGGAAGCAATCCAGCGCGCGACGGCGTTTGGCGCGAAACCGGAGACGAAGACCTACGCGCAGAAGTCGCCGTTTTACTTTGAGAAAAGGAAAGCTGGCGACCTGCCGAAGATTTTCCAGACCGACCGCTACCGCTGGATTTCGGACAAGGGTTACGACGATCTCGTCGCGCGGTATTACCGCGGCGGGCACATCGGATTCGAGCCGCTGGGGCACGGCGGCGCTCCGCAGAGCGGGCGTTACACCATCCGCGTCCAGGCCGCGGCGATTGACCGCACGAATCCCTATCCCTTCTTGGAGGACATCCGCAGCGGCGATCCCATCGTGATGGAAATCGCCGCCGTGACCCGCGGAGGCAGCGTCGAGAGCACGGGCAACGTCACCACGCAGCGCACGCTCGCCCTGGTGGAAATCACCAGCGACAAGCCGCAGTGGTTCGAGTGGACCGTCGATCTCGATCGCGGTGAAGAGCCGGAGGTGCGCTTCCGCAATGGCACGGCCAAGGCCAAGTCACTGGCGTTCCAATTGAACAGGCACGCCGAAGGCAATCCCGAACTCGAAGCAGTGGCTAAGAAAAAGCTGAATAAGGGCGTCCTCGCATTGGCAATGCTTCAGGCGTATCGCGGTCCGAAGCTCCGCATCTGGGAGATGCAGGTCAAAGGTCCGCAACTCGACCAGTGGCCGACGCGTGGTCAGACCTTGCTCTACGGCAATCTCGCGCCGGATCAAATTAGTCGCGCCAACATCCCAGAACGGCTGCGCATTTTTGCCGCGACAGCGTTCCGCCGTCCATTGCACGCAGGCGAACTGGCACCCATCGAGAAGCTCGTCACCGCCAAGCTCGACGCCGGAATGAAGCCGATGGCCGCGCTGCAACTCGGCTTCCAGACCATCCTCTGCTCGCCCGCCTTCCTCCACCTGCACGAGGGCAGCGGCAAGCTGAACGACTACGCGCTGGCATCACGCCTGTCGTATTTCTTCTGGTCCTCCATGCCGGATCAGACGCTGCTCCAGCTTGCCGCTGCCGGCAAACTGCACGAGCCCGCCACGCTGAACGCGCAGGTAGATCGCATGCTCGCCGACCCGAAGTCGCAACGCTTCGTGCAGAACTTCATCCGCCTCTGGTTGAACCTCGACCACATCGGCGAGATGCCGGTCTCCACCGACTTCGTCAGCTTCTTCCGCGATAACATCGACGCCGCCATGCGTGCCGAGACCGAGACATTCTTCCGCCACATCCTCGACAAAAATCTGCCACCGCGAGAATTCCTCGCGGCGAACTACACCTTCCTGAATCGCGAACTCGCTCTGCACTACGGCCTGCCGCCGGTGGAAGGCGTCCAGCTCCGCCAGGTGTCGCTGCCGAAAGCCGAGCGCGGCGGCCTGCTTACCCAGGCCTCGTTTCTCACCGCCTCGGCGAATGGCGTCGATACCTCGCCCGTCGTGCGCGGCGTTTACGTGCAGGAAAAACTCCTCGGCTACACGCCACCACCGCCGCCGCCCGACGTCCCGCTCATCGAACCCGACGCCAGCGGAGCCACCAACATCCGCGAGCAACTCGCCAAACATCGCACGATCGAAACCTGCGCCTCCTGCCATCGCAAGATCGACCCCTTCGGCTTCGCACTGGAGAATTTCGACGCCATCGGCGGCTGGCGCGAAAATTATTCCGGCGATCACAAGATAGACCCCAGCGGCGACCTGCCCACCGGCGAAAAATTCGCCGGCGTCACCGACTTCCGCAGCCTGCTCATCGCGCGGCACGAACAATTCACCCGCGCGCTCACGGAAAAACTCCTCACCTACGCCCTCGGCCGCGCACCTGAATTCACCGACCGTGCCGTGATCGACGGCATCATGAAAAACCTCTCGGCCAACAAAGGCGGCTTCAAGGATCTCATCCGCGCCGTGGTGCTCAGCGAGTCCTTCGGGAAAAACTGAGTTCCTCTATCCCCTCCCTCCTGTGTCCTATTTCCGACTCTGGTCGCCCCATGCCATCTGCGCCGGACAACCACGACGCCTACGACGGAGTTCGTGGAGCCGATGGAGGATGAGTAGGCGGGGAGCGTCCGAGATGTCGGACTAACGCATCTCGCGGGCCCTGTGCTCCAATCTGGGCTATCACAACCGAAGCGTCACCGTGCGCGCGCCCGCCGTGGCTGGTCTTTTTTTCCGGGAACGCTAAGAAAGCACGCGCAGGAAGAACGAGAAGACGATGAGCAACCTGAATCTCAACCGCTGGCAGATCAGCCGCCGCACGATGTTGCGCGGACTTGGCGCGTGCATCGCACTGCCGTTGCTCGACTGCATGGCGGCGCTGCCGGCGGCGTCGAAGCCGAAGCGCAGCGTCTTCCTCTACATTCCGAACGGCGTGAACACGCTGACGTGGCAGATCGAAAAGGCGGGCGCGGATTACGAGTTCACGGCGCCGCTCAAGTCGCTCGAAAAGCATCGCGCGGACATCACGCCGATCAGCGGGCTGCATCACCCGATGGTGATCGGGAAACATCACAACTGCGAAAAGGTGTGGCTCACCGGCGCGAACGTGCCCGGCGACGGCGGCGCCTTTCGCAACACCGTTTCCGCCGACCAGCTCATCGCCGACGCGCAGGGTGTGGCGACGCGATTTTCCTCGCTGGAAATGGCGATCGAAGGTGTGTCGCTCGCGTGGTCGAAGGATGGCATCCAGCTTCCCGCGGAGCGGAATACGCAGCAGATTTTCAATGCGCTCTTCGGCGTGGAAAAGGACAGCAAGGAGACGATCCGGCGCCGGCTCAGCCGCCGCGGCAGCATCCTCGATCTCGTGGCCGATGATGCGAATCGCGTGAACAAAAAACTGGGCAGCGAAGATCGCTCGAAGCTCGATGAATATCTCACCGCCGTGCGCCAGGTGGAAGAGCGCACCCGCCGCGCCGACGAATGGCTGAACGTGCCGAAGCCGCTTGTGCCCGCGGATGAAGCCGCGCGCCTCCAGCGCAAGCTGAGCATGGCCGAAGCGGGGGAATATTACCGGCTGTTCTACGAACTTATGGTCATGGCGCTGCGCACGGATTCCACGCGCGTGATCACCTGCGGCATCGGCAGCGAGGGGAATACGAGCGGCATTCCGGAGATCGGCATTTTGCAAACGCGCCACGGTCTGTCGCATCACAATGGCGACCCGGAGCAGCTCCGGCGGCTCACGCAGACGGACACCTTTCTCATCGAGCAGTTCAGCTATTTCCTCGATCTGCTCAAGTCGCACGAGGAGGACGGCGGAACGCTGCTCGACACCACGCAAGTGCTGTGGGGAAGCGGCATGGCGTATGGCCACAGCCATGGCAACGCGAACCTGCCGACGATCGTCGCGGGTGGAAAAGCGCTCGGCTACAAGCACGGCTCGCACGTCGATTTCAATCTGCCGAAGATCGGCAAGTACGACGTCGCCGACGCGCAGGGGCACTACAAGATTTGCTCGAAGCCCGTGGACGACAACGCGCGCGTGAGCAATCTGCTCCTCACGATGCTGCAGCGCGTGGAGGTGAAGGTGGAGAAGTTTCAGGACAGCGTGGCGCCGATCTCGCAGATCGTCGCTTGAGCCGCGCGCAGCGAATGACGTTGAACGAGCGATTCGTCGCGGTCGTCTTCCTTGGCGTCTTGCTGAGCGGCGCGGCACTGCTCGCCGATGCGCCGAAATTCCGCACCGACGCAGACGGACCGGTGAAGGCTGACGAGAAGCGCGATCCGAAAAAGAAGAGCGACAAGCCGGAGTGGTATCAGCTCGTCGCTGGCGAGTTCCCTCCGGAAGGTTCGGCGCACGCGATTTCCGGCGAGCTGATGCAGATGGATCATCTCGAGCGGCGCTTCCAAATTCGCGTCGATCGCAACGACAGCCAGGATCGCGGCGTGTGGGACCTGCCGCTCTACGCGACGATGCTGCCATACGGCTCGATCTATTTTCACGGCGCGCCGGCCGCGTTGCAGGACATCCCGCTCGGCACGCATTTGCGCGGGCTCTTCTACCTACAAGATCCGAACGACAAGACGCCGCTGCCCGCCGGCCCGTACAACAATCGGCACACGCCCGAGGGAGATTTCCGCCGCTGCTTCCGCATCGAAGACGACTTCAGTTTCCACGCGCGGCAGCAGCAGCTTTGGAAAATCGATGCGGTCGATCTCGACACGAAAAAACTCACCGCGACGCTGCTCGAAAATGGCGCGGCGAGCGGCCAGCCAAAAATCTTCGACCTGCAAACGAGCACGCGCGTGATGAAGGGCGACGGCTTCGCGGACCTCAAGGCGCTGCAAGCCGGACAGACCGTGCTCTTCGATCTCACGTGGGTCACTCTCTACGGCCCCGGCCGCATCACCGACATCTGGCTCGACGAGCCGAGTCGCGCGCTCGCGACCGCGCAGCAGCTCGAGCGGAATCGCAACTACACCCGCGAGCGCGGGCTGCCAGGTTGGGTCACTGCGGTCGAAGATGAGCCGCAAATCGTGACGGTCACCTTTTTCGGCAACGTCGATGCAAAGCTCTTCGACGAACTCTTGATCGTAGATCCGAACGCGCCTCCGCCAAAGGAACCGCCGCCCACGAATGATCCCCGCGGTGGCCTCGCCGTCGCATGCGACTCGCTGTTGACCTACGACCCGGTGAACGACCGCAAGACCGGCGGCGTTTTCGAGGTCAAAAAAATCCCCGTCGAGCAGGGCAGCAGCGGCGTGCAGATCAAGCTCAAGATGGACATGATGCTCGAAGGTTATCGCCCGAAGCGCGTCGTCCGATTTTTTCCGCCGACGTGGAAGGTGAACGCGCTGCCGAAGGAAGAAGAGTTCTTCGGACGCGAATGATTTGCCACCGACCTCTCCACAACTAAACCCCATCGACCATGTTCCGCCATTACCCCCTGCCCCTCCTCCTCCTCGCGTTGAGCTTCACCGCGCGCACCGCGCTCGCACTTGACCCACACGTCGAAGCGGTCGTCAAAACCGTCGAGGGCGCGAAGGGCAAGGTGGAGCGGACCGAGGACGGTCAAAGCCTCAAGCTGGTGGACCTCGCGGTGCCAAATACCGGTCCGCATGACAAGCGGGAGAACGATCCCTACGACGCGGCGTTTTTCGAGCACCTCGGGCACGTCAACGCGCTGGAGTCGCTGAATATCATCTCGACGAAGTTCAGCGATGAATGGATGCCGAACATCGCGAAGCTCACGAAGCTGAAGACACTGCGCTTTACCAATAATGGCAAACTCACCGACGCCGGCATGGAGCAGCTCGCCGGGCTGAAAGATCTCGAGGCGTTCTCGTTCGTGGGCACGCAAATCACGGGCAAGGCGTATGCGAAGTTCGACGGCTTCACGAAGCTGGTGAAGGTCAGCCATCGCGGGAGCAGCATCGACGACGAGGGGCTCAAGCAACTGTGCGATCATCTGCCAAATCTCGAAAGCATCAGCCTCGCGCACGCGAAGTTCACCGACGCCGGCGCGGTGCATTTGGAGAAGCTCACAAAATTGAAGGGCTTCGAGATCGGCACGCCGAACGCGACGCCCGCGTGCTTGAAGCACATCCAGAAGCTGCCCTTGGAGTCGCTCCAACTCGGCGAGGGCTTCGACAAGTCCGAGGCGCTGCCCATGATCTCCGGAATCAGAACACTGAAGCGTCTCACGCTCACGAACTGCAAAACCACGACCGACGAGGATTTGAAATTGCTCGCGACGATGAAGCAACTGGAGTCGCTCGAACTTGGCAGCCCGCTCCTTCCAGATGAGCGCCTGCCATTGCTGCAAGGTTTTGCGTTTCTCAAAGAGCTGAAGCTGATCGACCGCCAAAAGGGCTACCCCGACGGAACGAAGGCGAAAATCAAAGAGCTGCTGCCGAAGGTTCAGCTCACTTTCCAGTAAGCGCGGGCGGCTCGCTACGCCCAGAGATTGCGGTCGAGCGTGCGGTATTGGATCGCCTCGCCGACGTGCTGCGCCGCGATGTGCTCGGCGGAGTCGAGGTCGGCGATGGTCCGCGCGACCTTGAGGATGCGGTCGTAGGCGCGGGCGCTGAAGTTCAGTTCGGTCATCGCCATTTTCATCATGCCCTCCGCCTCGGCGCCGAGCTGGCAGAATTGCTTGATCTGCTTCGAACTCATGCGCGCGTTGGTCCGTGCCTTGCCGCTGCCGGTGAAGCGTTGGGCCTGCACCTCGCGCACGCGCTGCACTCGCGCAGCGATTGCGGTCGAGGCTTCGGCGGGTTCGTTGCTCGCCATTTCCTGATATTGCACGGCGGGGACTTCGATGTGGATGTCGATGCGATCGAGCAGCGGGCCGGAAATGCGGTCGCGGTAGCGTTGCACCTGCACCGGCGAGCACCGGCACTCGCGCTTCGGGTCACCGAAGTATCCGCACGGACACGGATTCATCGCCGCCACGAGCATGAACTCCGCGGGGAAGGTCATCGAGCCCGAGGCGCGCGAGATCGTCACGCGACCGTCTTCGAGCGGCTGACGGAGAACCTCGAGCGTCGAGCGGCGAAATTCGGGCAACTCGTCAAGAAAGAGCACGCCGTGGTGCGCGATGCTGATTTCGCCGGGCGTCGGATTCGCCGAACCGCCGATGAGGCCGACATCCGAAATGGTGTGGTGCGGCGCGCGAAAAGGCCTAGCCGCGACGAAGGAATGTGCGGGATCGAGCAGCAGCCCGCAGATGCTGTGGATCTTCGTGGACTCGATCGCTTCCTCGAGCGTCATCGGCGGGATGATCGTCGGAACGCGTTTGGAGAGCATCGACTTTCCCGAGCCCGGCGGACCGAGCATCAGGAGATTGTGGGCGCCCGCGACGGCGACCTCGATGGCGCGCTTGGCGTGGTGCTGGCCGCGGACTTCGGAGAAATCCACGTCATAGCTCCGATGGCGCTGGAAGAATTGCGTGACGTCCTCGCGCGTGGGCTGCAATTGGAGCTGGCCGGTCAGGAAGTCGAACGTTTCGCGCAGATTGCGCACGCCGAAGACCTGGATGCCCTCCACCATCGCGGCCTCGCGGGCGTTGGCCTCCGGCACGATCACGGCTTGGCGGCCCTGCTTGCGGGCTTCGAGAGCGATGGGCAGCACACCTTTTACGGGCCTCACTTCGCCGCTAAGCGCCAGTTCCCCGACGAATGAATATTTTTCCACCTCGAGCAGTTCCGTCTCCATGCCCACGGCGATCATCGCCAGCGCGATCGGCAGGTCGAAGCTCGGTCCCTCTTTTTTCACATCCGCGGGCGCGAGATTGATGGTAGTCCGCCCGCGCGGCCAGTGGTAGCCGCTGTTGGAAATGGCGGTGGTGACCCGGTCACGGCTCTCTTTTACCGCGACATCGGGGAGTCCCACGACGACGATCGCGGACATGCCGGACGCGGCATTGACCTCGATCTCGACCTCGTAGGCCTCCACGCCATAGACGGCAGCCGAATAAACTTTAGCCAGCACTGGGTAGGCAAATTGTCAGAATGAGCGGCGGAAGTAAAACGTTTGAACGAACGAATGGCAGAGCGGGTCAAACGAGCAAATGTTTAAGGGAGTTGACTAATTACCGCACGAGATAATTTTTTTTCTTGCCATCTTCGATCTTCCGCCGCATTCTCAATGTAAATACAAACGGCACTTTTCCCGTCTAATCTCAGGGACGAATTTCAAAAGCATCCAACGACTCGCTCACACACGCATACAAGTTGCTCCCTAGCAACACGAGGCACCCAAAATGAACTACAAATCAGGCGAAGATTCCGACTCAGGGATCAAAATCTACCTCCGGGAAATTGGACAGATTCCCCTTCTCACCCCCGATCAGGAAATCGAACTCGCTGCCAAAATCAAGAAAGGCGACAAAGCCGCGCGTTCCCTCATGATCCGCTCCAATCTGCGGCTCGTGGTGAAGATCGCGCACGACTACGCCAATCTCGGTCTCCCGCTCCTCGACCTCATTTCCGAGGGAAACATCGGCCTGATGAAGGCCGTCGAGCGTTTCGACCCCGCCAAGGGCGGCAAACTTTCGACCTACGCCGCGTGGTGGATCAAGCAGTCCATCAAACGCGCGCTTGCGAATCAGTCGAAGACAATCCGTCTTCCGGTGCATCTCGTGGATAAGATCTCGAAAATGCGCCGCGTCGCGCTGCAGATGAGCGAAGAACTCGGCCGTGAGCCTACCGACGACGAACTAGCTGAAGAAGTCGGTCTCTCCGCGGGGAAAATCTCTCAGCTCAAGACCGTCTCGATCCGTCCTGCTTCGCTCGACGCTCCGATCAGCGACGATGATTCGACGGAATTCGGTGAAATCGTCGGCGACCTGGAGGCGCTCACGCCCTTCGAGCGGCTGCGCGACCAGAATCTGCGCGACGAAGTCGGCGACCTACTGAAGGTCCTTGATGACCGCGAGAAGAAGATCATCTTCTCCCGCTTCGGGCTCGACGGTGGCAAGGCCAAGACGCTCGAAGAAGTCGGCAAGAAATTCGGTGTAACGCGCGAGCGCATCCGCCAGCTCCAGAACATCGCGCTGATGAAGCTGCGGCGGGCGCTGGCGAAAAAAGAGAAGCCGATCGAGGCGCTTCTGCCTTCGCACGGCTCCGAGTTCGAAGACTAATCGAGCCTCGCCGAAGTAATTCCAACAGGGGCGCGTTTCTTAAAAGGAACGCGCCCTTTGTTTTGCGAGCGTGTATTCGTATCCTTTACGCGCAGCCTTTTGCTGCAATTGCTGGGTTTGACGCGCGAACTTTACCGGTCAGTGGAACGGCTCGGACGGCACCTTCTTCGCCGCGAGCGCTGCTACGGTGAACGTCACGGTCGTTCCCGTGAACGACAACCCCGTGGCGATCCAGACACGATCGTGCGCGATCCCTCGCAGCCGGTGAAGGTGCGGATCGGTGGTCTGCTGAGCAATGACACCGATCCCGAGAACGACACGATGTGCCTCGCCGCCGTGGGCTCCGCGCTGCCGGCAGGTGCGACGGTGACGCAGGATGCACCGACGGCGATAAGGAACGCCGAGCGGGAGCGAGCGCGTTCCCTCAACGCAAATTTCTGATCACGGCACCACGCGGAGCTGGATCGTGTCGAAGCGTTCTTCGCCGGCGAGCATGTCGCTGACGATGACGAGATGGTCGCCGGACGCTGCGAGTTTCCGTCCGACGAGGTACTTGATCGCGGAGCCGATGGTGCGGCTCGGATTGGTGTCGAACGAAAGGTGGTGGGGGAAGGTGCCCCAGTTGACGCTGAGCTTGCGCACCACTTCGTAAACGGAAGCGAAGGCGTAGATAGGCGCGTTCGGGCGCAAGTTGGAAACATAGTCGGCCATCGTGCCGCGGCGGGTGAAGACGACGATCTTCGAGTCGGGCAGTGAGTTGGCGAGCGACACGGCCGAGCGAACCGTCTTCTGCCGGTCGTCTTCGAGCAGCGCTTCTTCGGCGAAACCCGCGCCGCCGCTTCGTTCGATCCGCTCGGCGACTTTGTGCATTACCTCCACACACTTCACCGGATATTTTCCCACGGTCGTCTCGCCGCTGAGCATGATCGCGTCGGCCTGCTCGAAGACTGCATTCGCCACGTCCGTGATCTCCGCGCGCGTGGGCACGGGATTGGTGATCATCGACTCGAGCATGTGTGTGGCGACGATCACCGGGACACCTTTGTGCAGACAACGTTTCACGATCTTGCGCTGGATGATCGGCAGCTCTTCCATCGGGCATTCGATCCCGAGGTCGCCGCGTGCGACCATGATCACGTCAGTCGCATCGATGATCTCATTGATGTTCTTGATCGCGAGCTGGTCCTCGATCTTCGCGATGATGCGCGCCTTACTGTCGTGTGATTTCAGGACTCGGCGCAGCTCTTCGACATCACTCGGCTCGCGGCAAAAACTCAGCGCCACGAAATCCACCTGCATTTCTGCGCCGACCGCGACGTCGGCGAGATCCTTTTCGGTCAAGGGCGGGAGGTTTACTTTCACGCCCGGCAAATTGATATGGCGCCGCGACCCCATCTGGCCGGCGGTGAGCACTTCGCAGCGAATCTTGCTGCCCTCTTTGGCGAGCACCTGCATGTGGATGTTGCCGTTGTCCACGAGCACGACATTGCCCACCGAGATGTCGTCGATCAGCCCATCGTAATTCACGCCCACGGAATACGCTTCCTCGCTCATCGAGCCGCGGACGGTGAACTCAAAAATGTCGCCGACCTTGAGATCGAGCTTGGTCGGCAGGTCGCCGGTGCGAATCGCCGGTCCTTGCGTGTCCATGAGGATGCCGACGACAACATCCATTTCCTTGGCGATGGCGCGGATGCGAGGCACGATCTGCCGCACCCAATCGTGCGGAGCGTGGCTCATGTTCAGCCGGAAGATATTGGCACCGGCGGCGATCATCGCGTGCAAGACATCCGCCGACTCCGTGGCCGGCCCCAGGGTGCAAATGATTTTTGTTTTGCGCATGGCGGACAGAACCGGGAACGCCTCGGGAACGCAAACTCAAATGCCCGGCGTTACGCCTTCGCCGCTGCCTTCCCCCGCGGCTTCCACGAAGCACTGCGCGCCTGCTCTTCCGAACCGCGGGTGAGGCGGAGTACGCAGAGCGAATAGCCCAAAAGTTCCAGCTCATCGCCCGAGCAGAACGAGAGTGCGGGATTGAGGAAGCCGGCCTCCTCGCGCGTGTCGAGGATGAGTTCCCAGCGAACCTGTCTTTGACCCGCGAGAACGAACTTCACCGGTCCGTGATGCGCGTTGAAGAGCAGCATGAACGTATCATCCTGCATCGGTGCGCCGAGCGAATCGCACACATCAGATGCGAAGCCGACCAGGACCACGCCGAGTGCGCGAAAGTGGGGTGACGTCCAGTCCCCGCTCGTCATCTCGCGGCCGCTGTCATTCAGCCACAGGATGTCCTTCACCTTCGCGCCGCGAATTTTGCGACCGTGGAAAAATTTGGTGCGGCGGAAGATCGGGTGTTTGCGCCGCAGTGCAATAAGGCGCCGCGTGAAAATTTCGAGCTCGGCTTCGCGCGGGCCGCGCGTTGCCCAGGCCAGCCAGTTCAATTCGTTGTCCTGGCAATAGGTGTTGTTGTTGCCGCGCTGGGTGCGGCCGTACTCGTCGCCGGCGGTGATCATCGGCACGCCTTGGGAAAGGAGGAGCGTGGTGAGGAAATTGCGCTGCTGACGACGGCGCAGCGTATTGATTGCGTCGTCGTCGGTCGCGCCTTCGGCGCCGCAGTTCCATGAGCGGTTGTGGCTCTCGCCGTCGCGGTTTCCCTCCTGGTTTGCCTCGTTGTGTTTCTCGTTGTAGCTGACCAGATCCGCGAGCGTGAAACCGTCGTGCGCGGTGATGAAATTGACGCTCGCGTAGGGGCGTCGTCCGCCTGCCTGGTAAAGATCCGAGCTGCCCGTAAGGCGCGACGCGAATTCCCCGATCAGCCCCGCGTCGCCCTTCCAATAGCCGCGCATGCAGTCGCGATATTTCCCGTTCCACTCCGACCAATTCACCGGGAATCCGCCCACTTGATAGCCACCCTCCGCGAGATCCCACGGCTCGGCGATCAGCTTCACTTGCGACAGCACCGGATCCTGCTGGACGACGTCGAGGAATCCCGAGCCGCGGTCGAAGGCATGCGCATCGCGCGCCAGCGCCGAGGTGAGATCAAAGCGAAACCCGTCGACATGCATTTCCGTGACCCAATAGCGCAGCGAATCCATGATCAACTGGAGCACGCGCGGGTGGTTCGTGTTCAGCGTGTTTCCGCACCCGGTGTAGTCGCGGTAGAAGCGTGGATCCTTCGCGTCGAGCCGGTAGTAGGCCTCATTGTCGATGCCGCGGAAGCACAGGGTTGGACCAAGCTGACTTCCCTCCGCCGTGTGATTGTAAACCACATCGAGAATCACCTCGATGCCCGCTGCGTGCAGATTCTTCACCATCTGCTTGAACTCCAAAACCTGCTCGCCGGCTGCGGCACTGCACGCATATCCGGCATGCGGCGCAAAGAACCCGAGAGAGTTGTAGCCCCAGTAGTTCGCCAGGCCGCGTTCCGCCAGGAACGGTTCATCGAGGAAATGATGGATCGGTAGCAGTTCCACGGCAGTCACACCGAGGGTGGTGAAATAATCGATCGCCCATTCACTCCCGAGCGCCGCGTAGGTGCCGCGCACCGGCTCGGGCAATTGCGAGGTCAGTTTGGAAAAACCTTTCACGTGCACCTCGTAGATCACCGAGTCCGCGAGGCGGCGGCGTGGCGGCCGCACCGTTCCCCAACCGAAAGCACCATCCACCACGACCGACCGTGGAACCATCGCGGCGCTGTCCTGGAGATTCCGTTTCAGGTCGCAATCTGCCGTGCCATCGTGGGGGTAGCCATAGACCGCAGGCCCCGCCTTCATCGTTCCGGTAATCGCGCGGGCATACGGATCGAGAAGGAGTTTCGCCGGGTTGAATCGCGAACCGGTCACCGGGCGGTGCGCACCGTGGACGCGAAAGCCGTAGCACTGGCCAGCGCGGAGGCCGGGCACGAAACAATGCCAGACGTGCTCGGTGCACTCCCGCATGCGAATCCGCTCCTCGCCCTTCTTCTCCGACGCATCAAAGAGGCACAAATCCACAGCTGTGGCACGTTCGGAGAAGATCGCGAAATTCACGCCATCCGCAGCCAGCGTCGCGCCAAGTGGATACGGCTGCCCGGCCCAGATCGTGCGGTGTGTAGATTTCTTCACGGTTTGCATCCACGCGTCCCCTCATCCGGCCGGTGAATTGCCGTGACCGGTGGACAGGCCCGCGCGCGGTGGGTTACTTTTTCTGCAAAAGCTTCAGCGCCTTTTTCGCGTCTTCTACCCGCAGGATCAGCAGCCCCTTTTTGGCGCCTGGGCTTGTCGCCAGGTAGGCGTATTCGATGTTCACTTTCCCTTTTGAGAGCACTCGGGCGATCTTGGCGAGCGCGCCGGGCTGGTTGCTGTTTTCAATGCTGATCACGTTGTTCTCCACCGCGAGCACCCCGCGCTCCTCGAAGATCGCGAGCGCCCGCTGGGTCTCGCTCACCACCATGCGCACCACCGCATGATCCACCGTGTCCGAGATCGTAAGCGCATAAATATTGATGCGCGCCTTGGCGAGTTCCTCGCAGACCGCGGCGAGCGTTCCCGGCTTGTTGGCCAGGAAGACCGAAAGTTGTTTGACGATTTCCATGGGCACGATTGTGCGGGAATCCGGGAGCATCAGTCGAGAGCGAGTTTGCGCGCCGATTTGCCACCTCGTGGAAGGGGGGCAAAACCTGCTAATTCCCCTTGTATTGCGATTGCGTCTCATTTACATACCGAGCTCCAATCCCTTATGAAGATCGACTCCTTAACCTCAAGATCCCGAATCCTCAGTGCCACGTTCGCCGCGCTCGTTGCCGCTTCACTACTTGCCGTGGGAGGGCGATTGCGAGCTGACGAGAATCTCTTTGGCTATGCTTACGGCGCCGAGACACTGCCGAAAGGAAAGTGGGAGGTGTATAGCTGGAACACCGCGCGCTTCGACAAGGGCAAGGGCACCTACACCGCTTGGGACTTTAAACAGGAGATCGAGTACGGGCTGACTGATCGGCTGCAGTTGTCATTCTACGTCAACGAGCGCTTTCACGACATCGGTGGTGGTTCGGTCGAATCGGAGGAAGGAGGAGAGAGCGACGTCCGTCTGAATCGATTCGCCTATGAGGGCAACCAACTCTCGCTAAAATACATGGCGCTCAGCCCCTTCAAAGATCCCATAGGCCTCGCTTTCTACATCGAGCCGGGTTACTCGCTTGTCGACAAAATCTCGGGGGAAAAAATCACCGAGTGGGAACTCGAGACAAAGATCATCGTCCAAAAAAACTTTTTCGACGATCAACTGATCACAACCCTGAATCTCACGGGCGAATTCGAATGGGAACGCGCACGGCCCTCACACGGTGAGGAGTTCAATGGTGAGATGATCGCGGAAATTACCGGCGGCATCTCTTACCGCATCGCACCCAAGTGGTATGTCGGCGTCGAAGGGCGCTATCACACTGAGTTTCCCAACATGGATGTGAACAAGCAGGAACACTGGGCGATCTTCGCCGGACCCGTCGTCCACTACGGGACCGAGCGCTGGTGGGCCACCCTCACCTGGCTACCGCAAATCACCGGGTGGCCGAATGATCCCGAACGCTCGAACAACCTGCATTTCGAAGAGCACGAACGAAACGAGATTCGCCTCAAGGTCGGCTACAACTTCTAGCACCGTTCCCGCTCGACTATGAACCGATGGATTCCGTTCCTTCCCGTGGTGGCCTTGATCGGCACGCCCGTGGCCGGATACGCCGCCGTTTACCTCAGCCCCGAGCAGGCGCAGCAGGCGATCTTTCCCGGCCGCACTTTCACCCCCGCACCGATCACCCTTACTGCCGAGCAACGCAAGGCGATCGAAAATCGGTGCGGTGTGCGCGTGCGCGTGGCCACCCTGAAAGCGTGGCGTGTTTCCGCCGGGGGATGGTTCATTGTCGACGAGGTGCTCGGCAAACACGAATACATCACCTGGGCTTGCGGCATCGGCGGCGACGGCGCGGTGCGCGGGATCGAGGTCCTGGAGTATCGCGAAACCTACGGCCACGAAGTGCGCAGTCCCAAATGGCGCGGGCAGTTCATCGGCAAGACCGCAAATTCCCCGTTGAAGCTCGATGCCGATATCCAGAACATCAGCGGGGCGACGCTCTCTTCGCGGCACGTCGCCGATGGAGCGAAGCGCCTGCTCGCGACGTATGAAGTGGCGCTCAAATAGTGTCCGCCGCGCGCGGCCGCTGCTCGGGACGATCGTTGAGATCCAAGTTGCCGGCCTCGGTGAGCGCGAGTGCCATGCGGCGATCGAGACCGCTTTCGCGACGGTCGAGGAAGTCCAGCAGCGGATGAGCTTCCACGAGCCCACGAGCACCCTCAGCCGGCTCAATCGCCTCGCCGCTCTTGCACCGATGCGCGTCGATGCGTGGACGTGGGACGTGCTTCGGTTCGCGGAGAAAGTGCATCGGGTTTCCGGCGGGCTTTTCGACGTCACCATTGCGCCCGTGTTGCAGGCGCAAGGTTTTCTCCCGGCCGGAGAATCGGACCTGCCCGGCACCAAACAGGCGGCCCCGAGTTTTGCGGATGTGCAGTTTCTCCCCGATCGAATGATCCGCTTCCATCACCCGGGTGTTCGGATCGATCTCGGCGGTATCGCAAAAGGCTTCGCCGTCGATCAGGCGGTGGCCACGCTCTGCGAAGCCGGAGTGCCGCGCGGGCTCGTCAACGCCGGCGGCGACCTGCGTGCTTTTGGAGAAGAGCCGTTCCCCGTGGTCATCCGGCATCCCGACGCACCGTCGATGGCGCTCGCAGAGATCGATTTGTGCGAAGCGGCGCTCGCCACCTCCGCCCACTACTTCGCCGAGCGTCAGGTCCCCGGCGCCGCATTCGCCCCGATCATTCACCCAACCTCAGGCCAGACCGCCCGCGCCGTGCGCACTGCCACCGTGCGCGCCGCCACGGCGATGGCCGCTGATGCGCTGACGAAAGTCGTCATGCTCGCCGGCGAAGCCGCGCTTCCGATCCTCGAACAATTTGACGCAGACGCGATCTTCGTTGCCGAAGGCGGGCAGGCGATGTGCAGTCCCGGCTTTCATGCAACGCTCGAGCTTTCGGCTTAGCCGTCCCCTCAAGGCGGTCGTCTATCTCACCTTCGCCGCGCTGCTTGTCACCGGCGGCGGTTGGATGATTGCTCAGCCGCCGATCGAGGAGGATGGCTGGGAGAAAATCCCGCGCCTTCTGCTCAAAATCCACGGCGGCGCCGCCATGCTCGCGCTCCTCGTGCTCGGCGCGCTCTCCCTGCATGTGAAGCGCGGCTGGCGTGCCGACAAGAACCGCCTCTCCGGCGCCATCCTCATTGCCGTCAATGGCTTCCTCATCGTCAGCGGCTACGGGCTCTACTACGCGAGCACCGATGCGCTGCGCGAATGGCTCAGCCGCTGGCATGCCTGGATCGGACTCGGCGTCGCCGCGCTCATTCCGGCGCACGTCATTGCCGGCCGCGTCATCATGCGCCGCCTGCACGCCCAAAAACACCCGCAGCTTCCACCTTCACACGAGCGCAGCCGCCCGTTGCCATAATTCTTTCGGGCTGGCGGAGATTTCGCTTCAATAAGGTGTGGCGACGAGCGCGACGGTGTAGAAGCCCCGCGGCGTCGGCGCATCGACGTAGATGGTCGTTGGACTCGTCGTCGTGAACGCCGAAGTCATGTTCGTCACCCCGTCTGGCGTGGTTGCGAAAGGAATTACCTGGGGCGCCGCCGTTAGCTCGGGCTGGAAGTACACGCGATAGGTTGAGTAAGGGAGGATGTTGAAATTCAAGCGCAGCCGCAGCGCCGGTTCGCGCGTCTGGATGGCCAGTTCGGTGCTGAAATAGAGTCCGGGGATGTTGATGCTCAACGTGTCCACACCATCAAACGCGGACACGAAACCGTTGAGCCCACGCGTAGCCGGACCTCCCAGAAGGGAGCCGTCGATGGCGTAACGTGAACCGTGGCACCCGCAGCGGATGGCGCCGAGCATGGGGTCGAAGGGCGGGACGACGCAGTGCAGATGCTGGCAATCGGAGTCGAGCGCGTAAAACGCATTGCCCGGTCCGCGGTTGACCATCAGGGGATGTGCCGACGAGCCGGTGAAATTCAGTTGAATCGAACCGCCTTCGCCAGCCAGCGCGGGATATTCACTGACTTTGAGTTTCAGCACGCCGGCCGGTCCTTCCAGGATTGAGCCGAGGACGCGACCTGACCAAACTTTGCTGGCGATCAGCGAGGCCGCTGATCCGAGGATGAATTGACTGACGAACGTCCGACGGTCCAGCGAAGGCGAGGTCAGCCACGAGTCTTTGGAGGGAGTTGGAGAAGCCATTCGAACGGAGGTTTCAGGGATGATCATTCAGGATGGAAAAGACGACGCGTGTCGCGCGTGCGGCGCATCTCGAGTGCCCCGCCGGTGGGCATAGCCTGCTTTGCAAAAAAGAACCGGGGTTCCCCCGCTGGTTGGCGAAGGAACCCCGGAAGGTATTAGGTTTGCGCTACGTTCGACGCTTAGGCGCGGCGATTGCGCATGCGGCGGAAGCCAGCCATGAGGCCGAGGCCGGCGCCGAAGAGGAGCGTGCCGGGCTCGGGAACCACGGCCAGCGCGAACAACTGGCCGCCTTCGACCTGAGCCCCGGTAATGCCGGTGGTGTAGTGAGCCTGGTCGGACGACAGATACCAGCGCAGCGTCGGATCGACGTTGAGCGCGCTCGGATCGAGCGGGTTGTTCATGATGCTCGTGATATCGATGACGCCCGAGGTCTCCTCGTCCTGACTGAACGGGCTGGTCGCGGCCACGCCGATGTTACCGAAACGCGACTGGTCGTGCTGCGCGATCAGGTCGAGCTGACCAGTGACCGGGTTGTACTTGAACATCTTGCCGTTGTGGGCCGCATTGCCGACGTCTTCCTGGAGGATGATATTCCCATCCAGATCGACCGTGAGGTTGTCGAACATGTTCACCTTCTTGCCGGCCACGATGGGCCCGTTCAGGAG
>JBAVML010000535.1:0-3979 GCA_049690035.1 Chthoniobacteraceae bacterium | reverse complement strand
GATCCGGGCGGTGGCGTTGGTGGCGTAGGTGGGGCGGCGAACGCGAAGGCGTGAAAAGCGCACCCCGCCCCGGCCTTCCGCCCTTTGCGGCTGTGCGCTGACGAAAGGACGCTTCAGCGCCGCTGGCGTGAGTGTGGGGTTGGCGTCGGCGATGAGCTGTGCCAGAACGCTAGGCGTGAAATCGCTCACCTCCCTCCTCGTTGCATTCTCGTTCCTCATCGGGTCGCCGCTCCACGCGGAAAAGATCGTGCTCGTCGCAGGCGGAGGCGCGGCGGAGAAGGATGCGCCGGCGACGGAGTGCAAGCTAAAGGAGCCGTTCGGCGTGGAATTTCTCCCGTCGGGCGAAATGATCATCGTGGAAATGACGAGCGGAAATCGCGTGCTGAAGGTGGATGCGAAGGGCCTCCTGCGGGTAATCGGCGGGACCGGCACGAAAGGATACACCGGCGATGGAGGACCGGCGACGGCGGCGACTTTCAACGGCATCCACAACCTTCAGATCACGCCGGCGGGCGACTTACTGATCGCGGATAGCTTCAATCACACGCTGCGCCGCATGGAGGGAAAATCCGGCGTGGTATCCACGATGGCGGGTGATGGAAAAGCGGCTTTCGCGGGCGATGGCGGACCGGCGGCGCAGGCGCGCTTTTCCACGCTGATCCAGATCGCGCTGGATGCGGCGGGCCAGCAACTCTACATCGCGGACATCGGGAATAAGCGGGTGCGGCGGATCGAACTCGCGAGCGGGTTGGTGACGACGATCGCCGGCAATGGAAAAAGCGGGGTGCCGGCAGACGGCGCGGTGGCCACGGACGCTCCACTGGTCGATCCGCGCGCGGTCACGCCGGACGCGCTCGGCGGCTTCTATATCCTGGAGAGAGGCGGCAACGCGCTCCGCTACGTGGACTCCGAGGGGAAGATCCGCACCGTGGTGGGCACGGGCGGCGGTGGCTTGCACGGCGATGGCGGGCCGGGAATCGCGGCGACGATGAGCGGACCGAAATACCTCACGATGGACCACGACGGGACGGTGCTGATCGCCGACGCGGAGAATCACGTCATCCGCCGCTATGCGCCGACGACGGGCCTCATCACTCGCGTCGCCGGCACCGGCAAGAAAGGCACTGCCGGTCTCGGTGGTTCACCGCTGGAGTGCGAGTTGGCGCGACCCCACGGTGTGACCGTCGCGAAGGACGGCACGCTCTTCATCACGGACAGCTATAACGACCGCATCCTGAAGATCGTGCCGTAGCCGCGCTTAACGTGCCGCGGCCTCGCGAACTTTCTGCACCGCCGGCAGGAGCATGCCGATGCCGACGGTCGGATCGTGGACCTCGGCGGAGAGGGCGTCGAGGCCTGGCAGCGCAGCAGGGATGGCGGTGGCGGTATTGGCCGGCAGGAGGAGCCCGATGAGAATCGCGATGATCCCTTTCTGGGTCGTGCCTTGCGCGAGCGTGAAGGTGGGGAAAACATTGACGAGCGGCGTCGCGGGGGCGCCGGCAGCGGATGGCGCGGGGAACCACTTCACCTCCTGCGACAAAATGTTTCCCACTTCCCCGGAGTCGGTGGAATAGACGGCGAGCATGACGCCGTATTGGGCGTTGGCTTTGCCGGGGGGCTTCGAGAAGGCGGTGTGGGTGACGACCAGCTTCTGCCCTGCCTTCAGTTGGATTGGCTGCAGGACGAGGCTCTTGATGCCTTTGCGCGCCAAGACTTCGCCAAGCGGCGGCGCGGTAACACCCGGCTCCAGCGCGAGGACGTTGGTGGTGAAGAGAGCGAGGATGACGGTGGCGAGGGCGCGCTTCGAGGGAGAGGAGGTTTTCATAGAGTTTTACTATCTGGGTTGGGCGAACTTTCCGCTTCGTTCGCCGAGCATGCGACATCTTTCTTAGGCGGACGACCGCGCTCGGACCGGCGCGGGAGGCGGCCGATTGAGATTCGCGCGAGACGCTACTTTGCGGCGAAAAAGCGCGCGATCTGCTCCACCACGTAGCGCTGCTGATCTTCGGTGAGTTCGGGGAAGATGGGGAGTGCGAGGGTTTCCTTCGCGGCGCGCTCGGATTCGGGGAAGTCGCCCTCGACGCAGCCGAGATCGCGAAAGCATTCCTGCAAGTGGAGCGGCAGCGGGTAATAGATTTCGGTGCCGATGCCGGCTTTGGTCAGGTGCGCGCGGAGTTCGTCGCGGTGGGCGACGCGAATGATGAACTGATTGTAAATGTGATGGTTCGCCACGCCCGAAGCTGCGAACGCCTCCGCGGGCAGCTTCACCTTTTCCTCGAGACCGAGACGGGCGAACTCCCGCCGGTAGAAATCTGCCCGAGCGCGGCGGCCAGCGCCCCACGTGTCGAGGTGCGGCAGCTTCACGCTGAGGATCGCAGACTGGAGCGCATCGATGCGAAAATTTCCGCCGATCGAATGATGAAAATAGCGCGGCTCCATCCCGTGATTGCGCAGCGCGCGGATCTGTTTCGCGAGCGCGTCGTCCTTGCACACGACCATCCCGGCGTCGCCGAACGCGCCGAGATTCTTCGTGGGGTAAAAGGAATACCATCCGGCCTCGCCGATCGCGCCGGCCGCGCCAAGCGGGTGTCGCGCGCCGAGCGCCTGCGCTGCGTCCTCCAGCACGGGGACGCCATGCTTTCGCCCCAACTCGATGATCGACGCCATGTCGGCGCATTGGCCGAAGAGATGCACGGGAATGATCGCCTTCGGCTGGCGCGTGCGGGCCAGCGCGTCCTCCAACGCGGGCACCGAGATGTTGAAGGTATCGGGCTCGATATCCACGAAGACGGGACGCGCCCCGAGCCGCGCAATGCAGCCGGCGGTGGCGAAGAATGTGAACGGAGTGGTGAGCACCGCATCGCCGGGACCGATGCCGAGGGCCATGAGCAACACGAGTTGCGCGTCCGTGCCTGATGAAACGCCGATGGCGTGGGGCGCGCCGGTGTAGGCCTCAACCGCTTTTTCAAAGACCTCCGTCTTCGGTCCCAGGACCAGCGCTTGCGAATCGGCGACTTCCTCCATTGCGGCGAGGATCTGCGCTTTGAGGGGCACATATTGGAGTTTGAGATCGAGCAGGGGCACTTGCATCGTCGCAAGGTGAGCGGGCGCGTCGGTGCGTGTCGAGCAGGACTCCGCGTGGCCGTGTTCACCGGCCGAGCCCGGCGCAATCAAGGCACTTCGCGAATCGTTACGTCGCCGCTGAGCAGGGCCAACTCGATGGGGACATCGGTAATCGCCGTGAGCGGCGTGAGTGACGCAAAGGATTTCAGGGATTTAAACGAGCCAATCTGCTGGGCCACGAAGCCGAAGTGGTCGCCGGTCGCTGCGGTGCCGAGGACGAGGCCCTTGATGGAGACGCTCACGATGGTGGCCACCGGCGCTCCGCCGAAGCCGGGGACGACGAGGTCGTCGGCTTCGCCAAACGACGCGTTGAGTGCGGCGCTGGCATCGTCCTGCACACCCGCGACGAGGTCGCTGGCAATCCAATTCCCGCCGACGCTGACCGGCCCGACGGAGGCGTTGCCATTGTCGGCGACGAGACTGATCGAGTAGCCGGCGAGGATCTGCGCGCGCTCGACGCGGCCGCCGATCGTGATCTTCCCGATCGCGAGATCGAGCGCGCCGGGAGTGGCCTGGCGGCTCGCGGAAATGACGACGGGGGAGACCGCGCCTGCATTTATGTTGCCGATGAGGCTGCCTCTGACGGTGAGCGATCCGATGTCCCGCGCCGCATGAATTGCGGCGCTGGTGGCGAGGGTGCCGGTGCTGGCGTCGATGCCGCTGATGATCGAGCCACCGACGGTGATGCTCACGATCCGACCGAGGGACTGGATATAGCCGGTATTGAAGTTCGATGCCGTCCCGCCGACGCTGCCGCCCACGAAATCGCGGCCGATTTTGATCGGACCGATATTGCCGATCACGGTGACCTCGCCGCTGTCGCTGCCGGTACCGCCGCGGAGCGATCCTCCGATGG
>JBAVML010000534.1:0-7805 GCA_049690035.1 Chthoniobacteraceae bacterium | reverse complement strand
GACGGTCTGCCAACCCGTCACGCCAGGCGTGACATCCAGGCCCTTCGTGGCCGAGGCGATCGATTCATCCCGCCGGTCAAACCAAGCCGCATCGAGATTCTCCGGCGCTTCGGTGGCGGCAAAAGCCCGAATCACATAGCGCACCGATGACTCGGCACCCGCCGTGGCGAACGATGCCGAGACCTCGATTTCTTGCGACTCACCGCCCGCGCCAGACAACACCGAGTGCAGATCCAGCACCTGGTAAATACGCGGCACCCCTTTGCTCATCGGTTCCAGTCGGAGCATAAACTTGCCTTCCTTCGGTGGCACCCCGTTCTCCGCAGCCACGACACGCGCCGCGTCACCACTCCATCGTGCCGGACCGGCTGGGAAGCCATTCGCCAGCGGCATCTGCGCATTCTCGAATCCCGGCTCAAACACCGCCAGCGGCGTCCTCTTTTCCACCCCGCGCTGAACCACAAACCCAAACACCACCGACGCGCTGAACAACCCAATCGCCAATCCCGCAGCCGCGGCGGTCAGCGGACGCCATTGCAGCCAGACATTCCGCCGGGCACGCGATGGAGTCATGGTCGTCGCCGGCATCGGCACGAATTTCGCCACCGTACTCAAGGCCACATCGAGATTGATATAGCGCACGTAGGCTTGGCGGAAATTGGCGTCCTCGCGCAGGCGGGCATCGAGTTGCGCGAGTTCCTCCGTGGTGGCTTCGCCATCAAGGCAGCGGCGGATGAGTTCAAAGCGAGGGTCGTCGGTGTTCATGTCAGTTCCTCCGAAGCGAGCACGCGCCGTGTGCAGTCCATGAGCGTGAGTCGGATGCGGTGCAGGGTTTTGTAGAGAGCCATCGCGGTGCGGCCCATTCGGGCGGCGAGGTCGTCCATCTTCACGCCGGGCGCATACGCGGACTGCACGAGTTGACGTTGCTCCTCGGGGAGCTTTTGCAGGCAGGTGCCGAGTGCGCGGCGCTCTGCTTCGAGCGCGTCGGATTGATCCGAGACCATCTGCCCGAGCAGCTCGAACACTTCATCCCCGAAGGTGTGCCGGTCGCGTGCGCGGTCGCGCCGGAACGCCAGCGCCTCCATCCGCGCCACGCCGAAGGCCCAGCGACAGAATGCTTGTCTGTCCATGCCGGCATCGAACTTTCGCCACAACACCACCGCCACCTCCTGCATGACTTCGCGCTCCTCGTCACGGGAAAACAGCAAGGACCGCACGAACACGCGCAACGAGTCCTCGTGCTCCATGAAGAGCCGGAGAAAGTGATCATGTTGATCGCGGTCGGATTCCGTCATTCAAGAAGGATGCTCCGCGAAGCGGCCGCTTTTGCCGGAAAAGATTTTGGGGATCGACGGGCACCTTCTCCCAAACCTTCGAGCCGAGTTAGCTCAGCGCTTCTGGAACAACTCCGAGCAGACGAACGCCTCGACGATGTCGCGCAGGCGGTAGTCCTTCGCCTTGCTCGCGGCGGCAATCGCTTTCAGTTCGTCGCGATCACTAAAGGAGACGCTGCGGCGCAGGCCGTAGGTCGCGAGTTTTTCGATGAAGGTGCGGTTGAATGCGTCGAGGTCGGCGAGCAGCAGTTTTTTGAATTCGTCGGCGTTCGCGTATTCGCGGCCGTCGGGGAGTTTGCCGGATGGATTCACCTTCGGGTTCGCGCCGGTGCCGTCGGTCACTTCCTCGGTGCGCCAGCGTCCGATGGCGTCGTAGTTTTCAAACGCGAGCCCGAGCGGATCGATCCGCGCGTGGCATGCGGCGCAGCGCGCGTCGTGGATGTGCGCTTCGAGTTTCATGCGCAGTGTCGCCTTCGGCGCATCCACGGGATTGGTGGGAATGGGCTCGACGTTCGCCGGTGGCGGCGGCGGAGTTTTTCCGAAGATCGTTTCGCTCAGCCACACGCCGCGATGCACGGGCCGGTGCCGCGTGCCGTCGGACGTGAGCGAGAGGATCGCCGCCTGCGTGAGCAGGCCGCCGCGATGGCTCTCGGCGGGCAGCGACACGCGCGCGAAGCCGTCGCGCGGCAGGCCCGCGTCGGGCAGCCCGTAGTATTCCGCGAGGCGCGCGTTCGCCATCGTCCAGTCGCATTGCAGGAAGTCGCGCAGCGTGCGCCCGTCTTGCAGCACTTCGCGGAAGAACGCCTTCGTCTCGCCGACCATGCTCGCCTCGAGCGTCTTATCGTAGTCGGGGTAAAGTTTCTTGTCCGGCGGAAACATTCCGACCTTCCGCAGCCGCAGCCACTGCGTCGCAAAGGAATCCGTGAACCGCGTCGCGCATTCATCCGCGAGCATGCGCGCGACCTGTCGCGAAAGCTCGGCCCGGTCGTGCAGCTTTCCCTTTTCCGCGAGAGCGAAAAGCTTCTCGTCCGGCATCGTGCTCCACAGCAGATACGAAAGCCGCGAGGCAATTTCCCAATCGTTCAGCGTCGCGCGGTCCGCGCTTTCATCGCCTTCGGCGATGAAAACGAAACTCTTCGAGCAAAGGATCGCGAGCATCCCGGCCTTCACCGCGTCGCGGAATTTCTCCTTCGCCGCGAGTTCCGCCTTCACGATTTCGACGAAACCGTCGATTTCACCCGCCGCGAGCGGACGCCGGAAGGCGCGGCGCGCGAGCGCACCGAGGCACTCGCGCACCTGGTCCAGATTGCCCTCTTCGCTCGGCAGGAATGCGACGCGCTTGGCGAGTTCGCCGTCCGTCACGATCGGCCCACGCCACGAGATCGAATCCATGATGAGGAACGGATACCGCGGGCGGCCCTGCTCGTCGGTCAGCTTCATCTGCCACGGGATGCGCCCGATTTTCGTGCTGATGAAAGGCGTGTCGCCGTGCCGCCCCGAGCGCGGCAGGTTCGATGGCCCGGGCACGTCGTTGTATGCCTCGATGTTCGGCCGGCCTTTCGGCAGATGCGCGCGGAAGGTGACCGTGATCGGCTTGTCCTCGTCCGTCACGATGTCCTGCTCGTAAAGCACGCGGTCGAGCTTCGCCTCATACACCTTGAGCCGCGGCGCGCGCCCGTTTTCCGGCTTCAATCCGCTGAGCGTGTAGCTGATTTCGTAGATGCCCGCCTCCGGGAGTGGGTCTTTCAAATTCGAGTAGCGGAACAGGTCGCCCGGCCACATTTCGTAGCGCACCTTGTCGAGCAGCCCCATCTCGCGCAGCCGCTCGCGGTGCCGTTCGTGGATTTGGTTTTCCTCGATCGCCGGCTTCGATCCTCCGAATGGCGCCGCGGGTTTCGCCTTCTTGTCCGGCGGCTCGGGATACGCCTCGGCGAGAATCGTCTCCGCCGCTGCGAGATATTTTTCGATGTTGGAAGGCGAAAGCGTCAGCACGGAGCCAATGCGCTCGAAGCCGTGCCACTCGGGGTCTTCGAGAAACGCGCCGGGGTCTCGTGCGTCAAACTCCACGCCGATGAGATCGCGCACCGTGTTCACATACTCATCGCGCGTGAGCCGATTGTAGGACACGCGCCCGCGCGCCGCCATTCGCGCCGCTTCGCCTTCTTTCATCCGCGACGCGATCCACTCGACCGTGCGCGCACTTTCCTCCGCTGTCGGCCGTACCTTCACCTTTTTCGGCGGCATTTCGCCGGAGTTGATCCGCTCCATGATCTCCAGCCACTGCGGCGTGTTTTCGTAGCCGACCTTCGGCGAAAGCGTGTCGATTCGAAACTCGCCCTTCGGCTTGTCGTCGCCGTGGCAATCGATGCAGTGCTCTTCGAGGTAGGCCTGCACCTTTGGCTCCAGAACTCCCGACTCCGCTGCGCCCAGGAGGCCGGCGGTGGAAAGCAGGAACGGGAAAAGCGCGGCTGGGGAGATGAAGCGTCCGGGCATGAGCGTGCAGGAAGCAAAACACGCGAACCGGCGACGCTCTTAGCCACCGCGTGTGCGGAGCGATTTGCACGCGTGCGGAACTTCCGCTGGCAGTGTGCGCGCCGGGGGGCATCATGAGCGCCGATGACCGCACCGCCTTCGTTTCCCCTCCGAGGTCGCGCTCCCCACCGGGCGCTGCGATTGTGAGCACGGCGGCGCCGGGCGAGACCGGGCGACGCTGGGAACATGCGGAGTTTGCCGCACTCTTTTTCCTCCAAGCCGGTGCGATCGGGATGTGGCAGGTGTGTTTTGGCAGCGTGCTCAAGGCACACGGTCTCGAGCGCTTCATCCCCTACGCCTATGCTTGCACCGCGCTGTCGGCATTCGTTTCGCCGATGTTCGTCGGCGCGCTGGCCGATCAGCGGATCGCGCCCACGCGGCTGCTGCGCTGGCTTTCCGGCTCGGGGGCGGCGTTTCTGGCGCTCGCGTTCGTCGCTATCGATCGTGGCTGGGGCGCGTGGTGGATGCTGGCGTTCGTTCAACTGCACGCACTTTGCGCCACGCCGACGTTCAGCCTGCTCACCAGTATCGTCTTTGCGCGTCTGCGCGAACCGAGCCGCGAGTTCGGGCCGTTGCGTGCGTGGGCGACGTTTGGCTGGATCGCGGCGGGCTGGACGGTGAGCTGGATCTTGAAGGCAGACGCCACCACCGGCTCCGGTTACGCGGCCGCGGCGACCTTCGCTGGGGTTTCGCTTTTCTCTTTTTTCATTCCGGTGGTGCTTCCGACGGAGTTGAAACTCGCGCGTTCCTGGCGCGACCTGTTCGGCCTCGAAGCGCTCGAGCTCTTGCGCGACCGCGATCACCGCGTCGTCTTCCTCACTGCCGCTCTCTACAATGCACCGCTCGCGGCCTTCTATCCATACGCTCCGATCCATCTGCGCGCGGTCGGAGTCGAACACGCCACCGCGGTAATGACGCTCGGACAGGTGACGGAGATCCTCGCTATGTTCTGGCTCGCGAATCTGCTCGCGCGGGTTCGATTGAAGTGGCTGTTCCTCATCGGCATCGGCTGCGGCGTGCTGCGCTACGCGCTCTTCGCGCTGAACACCCGCACGTGGCTCTTCGTCGGCATCACATTGCACGGCTTCGCCTTCGCGCTCTACTTCATCACCGCCCAGCTCTATGTCGAACACCGCGTCGAAGCCCGCCTGCGCACCCGCGCCCAGGCGTTGCTCGCGCTCATGTCGGGTGGCTTCGGCAATCTCTTTGGCGCCCTCGGGGCTGGCTGGTGGCGTCTGTCGTGCGCCGCCGCGGGCGAAACTAACTGGCCGCTCTACTGGCTCGGCTTGTCCGGCACCACGGCGCTCGTCTTTCTCTACTTCGCCGTCAACTATAAGGGGAGCTACCGCTTCGTGGCACGACCCAAGCTGGATTAATGCTCGGCATGTGATATAAGTCCCGTGCCGAAAGCGCGTGAGAATCTTCCCCATTCAACTCATCGCCACAGTCCTCGCGGGCCTGGCGCTGATGGGAGGTTCGCCCCTGATCGCGGAGCCGCCCGCAGGCTGGAAACTGGTCTTCGATGATGAATTCGACGGCGACTCGTTCGACGAATCGAAGTGGAGCACCACGATGGAATTCATCGGCACCCACGGCCAACGCTACCACAACGAATTCTACCTGAGCTACACCTGCGACGAAGAAGTCGTCGTCCGCGATGGAATGCTGCGGCTGCGCACGGATCGCCGCACCGTGGAGGCGGCAGAGGCGCCCACGATGTTCGACTACACGCAGGGCCTCCTCTCCTCGCACGATAAGTTTTCGTTCACCCATGGCTATGTCGAGATCCGCGCCAAGTATCCCGGCGGCAAGGGACTCTGGCCGTGCCTGTGGTTGATGCCGCAGCATCAGGGCTGGCCGCCGGAGTTCGACATCGCGGAATATTACGCGGGCCAGCGAACCATGCATCACGGCCTCGCGCACGGCGAACTCTACGATTCGCGCTGGGACAGCCTTTGGGACAAGAATTCCGATTTCGAAAGCGACTTCCACGTCATCGGGCTGGAATGGATGCCGGGCCGGGCTGTGTGGTCAGTCGATGGTGTCGTGCGCAAGACGATTAGCGCGGACTACGTCCCGAATGTCCCGATGTATGTCATCCTGAGCAATAGCGTGAGTTCTATCCACGGACCCAGCGGCCTACCGGATGAAAAGACGGTCTTCCCGAATGAGTTCCTGATCGATTACGTTCGCATCTACCAAGCCCCTGCCGCCGAAGCGCCAGCGATTGTAACCGCACCGACGGCGCCGGTCATTCCGGTCGCAGCGATCCTACCCACGCCCTGATCACACAGGCTCGCCGAGCAAGTCATAGACTTGCGTGCCGGTGATGCGGACGTCGATGAACTCGCCTGCGGGTGCGGGTTTGCTCAGCAAAATGCGGCCGTCAATATCCGGCGCGTCCACCGCGCCGCGCGCGATGAGCGGCTGATCGGTCAGCGCACGGATCGTCTTGCCGACTTGTGCTTCGCCGATCTCGCGGGCGATGCGCTGCTGGAGTTTCATCGCCTTTTTGTAGCGCGCAGCTTTTACCTTCTGCGGGAGCTGCCCTTCCATCTTCGCCGCGCGCGAACCTTCTTCCTGCGAGTAGGTGAAGACACCGAGTCGCTCGAAGCGCGTGCGTTCGATGAAATCGAGGAGATACTCGAATTCTTCCTCCGTCTCGCCGGGAAATCCGACGATGAAGGTCGTGCGGATCGCAATGCCGGGGATGCCTGCGCGAATGCGCGCGATCAGATTTTCAATGTGTTCGCTGCTTGTCTCGCGCTTCATCAGCTCGAGCATGCGCGGATGAATATGCTGCAGCGGCATGTCGATGTAGCGCGGCACTTTTTTGCACTCGGCGATCGCGGCGATGAGCTCGTCGCTCCAATGCGCCGGATGGGTGTAAAGCAGGCGGATCCAGAACTCGCCCTCGATCTTGTCCAACTCGCGCAGCAGGCGCGTGAGCGTTGGCCCCTTTGACGAATCCACCTGCGCGCGTGGTCCGGCTTTTTCCGACCACAAATCCATGCCGAAATAGGTCGTGTCCTGGCTGATCAGGTTGATCTCCTTCACCCCCTCCTTCACGAGCCCGCGCACTTCGGCGACGACGCTGTCGATCGTGCGCGAGCGATGTTTGCCCCGCATCTGCGGGATGACGCAGAAGCTGCACGGATGGTTGCAGCCTTCGGCGATTTTCGTGAAAGCCGTGTGCGCGGGCGTGAGCCGGAAGCGCGGCGTGTCGTAGTCGGGGATGTACACCGGCTTGCGCGTGACGAGGTTCAGCGGCTCCCACGCGGAATCGGTAAGTGGTGAGCCAAGCTCGAGCACCCGGCTCACGATGTCGCCAGCGTCCGCCACTTGATCGAGCCCGATGAAGGCATCGACCTCGGGCATCTCCGTCGCGAGTTCCTTGGAAAAGCGCTGCGCCATGCAGCCGCTGACGATGAGCTTCTGCCCGGCGCGCCGTTTCAATCCACGCGATTGGTGCGCTTCGAGGATGGCCTCGACGGATTCTTCCTTCGCCGAGTCGATGAAGGCACACGTGTTGACGATGAGCACATCGGCTTCATCCGCATCGCTGGTGATCTCCATGCCGCGACCGAGAATTCCGCCGAGCATCAGCTCCGCATCGACGAGGTTTTTGGCGCAGCCGAGGCTGATCATGCCGACTTTTTTCGGCACGGAGAAAGGAGCAGACATATCGATTATTGGACCGCCACACCCGGTGCCTGGTAGGCCATCGGTGCGCCGTTCTTGCGGATTTGGATCGCGCTCGGATCGCGCGCTTCGATGAAAAAACGCGAGCCCTTGAGCTTCAGCGGCGGCGAGTCAGGATAGAGATAGTCTTCGAAAATCGGCGGCGAGTTCGGATCCTCTTTGCGAACGATTATCCACGTCTTCCGCAGCGGCACGACCTGGACTTCATTGGATGGACCGGTCGGCGCCGCCGGGGCA
>JBAVML010000533.1:0-16511 GCA_049690035.1 Chthoniobacteraceae bacterium | reverse complement strand
CGCTAACCAACGCCGCATAAGGATAGCTCCCCTTGTTATTTCCCCCCACGCCGGTGAACTCGACCAGCGTCGTGAGCACGCCCGTGGCTTCATTCACCTTGAAGACCGTCCCGGAACTGCCCGTTCCCCCAAAGTAGGTCGTTCCCCAGAGCGTTCCCCCACCGTCGCTGACCAATCCGCCAAACGGGTAGCTGCCCGTGTTGCTCGCACCGTTCCCGGTGAAGGAAAGCACGACCTGCCAGTCGCTCCCGTCAGCCTTCACCTTATAGATCGTTCCAAATCCATACGCCCCGCCGTCCGGCGTCGTCCCCCAGTAGTAACCGTCGCCGCCCTGCGCCAGCGCCCCTGCACCCGGGTGTTGCGGGGCACTGCTGAAGCTGGCGAGCAACTCATGGGTGGATGCCGCGCGGGTTGGCACCGGCAACAGCGCCGTGAGGCAAAGCGAAAGCAGGATCGCAAGCAGGGACGGATGCGGTCGGGAAAGCATGACGTGCATAAGTGTGAGGTGCCGGGCGGGCAAGATGGTGGCAAGGGTTGAGGCAGGCATAGGATAGACCCTCGCGAGGCACATGCGCACAAGGCGCCCTCCCTTGGATGGCTTTTCCACCATTTTCATTGAATCACCATAATGTCCCTAGCCAGTGTACCCATTTTCGTGTCGGTATTTGGCCTACATGGAGTTTGGATTGCGAAAACTTCCCGCTCAGGGTGGCTGGGATTCTGGAAAGTGAGGGCGGACCAAAGTGGGCGGGAGCGCCCCGCGGGCGAGACCTGCTGCGCTGGGCACTTGACGCCCCCGGTAGCATCCTTTAACTCAGCACGCTTCACCGATGCCCAGCCAACCGCTCCCCGCGCTCGACCACCTCGATCAGCAGCTCGTGACTTTGGTCAGTGAAAGACTCCTCGAAACGCAGCCCGGGTTCGGCGCCGATTCCAATCTCTACGAGGCCGGTCTCGACTCCATGGCGCTCATGCAGCTCCTCATTCTGGTGGAGGAGGAATATGGCGTTTCCATCCCGGAATCGGCTTTAACCAAGCAGAATTTCAGCACCGTCCGGCATCTCTCGAAGATCATTCACGAGCGCCGCGCCGCCTAAGTTGCAGATGGCGGTGGGCGCCTCAGGTGAAGATGGAGGTGGACGTGCGGCGCACATGCGGGTGCCGGTTCGCGTGGCGGATTGTTTTCTGCTCGCGCTCGATGCCTTCATGCGCCGGACGGGGCAGGGGGATCACATCACGCAGTCCGTGCTCGAACTCGCGTCCCCACCTGACCTCGCCCGGCTCCGTGGTGCTGCCTCTCGTGTCGTGAAAAAACACCCCCTCCTTGCGGCGCGGTTGCGGCGGAATTGGCGGACGTGGCTGGCGTATTGGGAGATTCCTGCCGAGCTGCCGGAGGCATTACCGATCGGACTGTGGCGAGAAACCGGATCGCCCGGCGCGCTCGGTATCGAAGCGCGCGAGGTCGCCGATCCGATGGCGCGGCTCGAGGAGATCATGTCGGAGCCGCTCAACGCCGGCGGGCGCACCCTCAACGCCCGCCTCGACGTAGTGGAGCTTCGCCATGGGCGGTGCCTTCTCGCGCTTTCGTGGCGCCACACGTTGGTCGATGGCAAGGGCGCCGAACTGCTGCTCGTGGAGATCGCGCGGCTGGCGGAGGGAATCGACTCGCCGATCGAAAGCAAGGAGCCGGTCCGACCGCAGCTCACGGTCAAGGAACTGATCGCCAAAACGAAGCCGGCGATCCATCGCTTCTCCGAACTCGCCAGGCTCGGCTTCGCCTCGCTCAGCGGGCCACGTCCGCGCGCCGGTCGCGGGCGTTATCAGATCATCACGCTCGATGAACCCGATTCGAACAAGCTCCGCACGCGCGTCGAGTCCATGACGGGTGCGCTTTTTCCCATGGCCTTCTATGTCGCGGCGACCGCGCGGGCGCACGATCGCGTCTTCCGTCATCGCGGTCAGGCGCCGGCGGGCTTCGTGGCCAGTGTACCGATCCAGACGCGCAAGCGCGGCGCTCGCGGCCCGCTCTTTCACAATCAAGTCACCGTCTTCTTTTTCTCCGCGAAGCGCGAGGATCTCGCGACGATCGAAGGCGCGGCGCTGGCGATGAAAACGCAGTTCGCCGAGATGTCGCGCGCGCGGCTCGACGAGTCCTTCAGCGCCGTGCTCGAGCTGATGATGCGGCTGCCCGCGTCGCTCTTCATGCGCGTCGTGCGCTGGCAGTTTAAGGGCGAGATCGGCTCGTTTTTTCACTCCCACACGGGCACGTTCGCGCCGGAGATTTCCGAGTTCGCGGGCGCTAACATCACCAACGCGTTTCACCTCCCGTGCCTCGGCACGCCGCCCGGCACCGGGGTTTTCTTCAATGAGCGTGATGGCCGCGTGACCATCACCGTCACCTGGCGCGAAGGCATTCTCGCCGACGAAGAGCGGCGGCTGATGGCCGCGCAGGTGCTCGAAGATTGTCTCGGCGAACCTCGACCGGAGTTGCTCGATGCACGTTGATGTCCTCGTCGCGGGAGGCGGCAGTGCCGGGCTTGCCGCAGCTGTGGCGGCCGCGCGCTTGGGCGCCCGTACCATGCTGATCGAGCAGTCTGGCTCGCTCGGTGGCATGGTGCCGGCTGCGCTCGTCCACTCGATCTGCGGTCTTTATCGGCTCCCGCAGGATGATGGGCCGGCGCGGATCGCCAATATCGGGTTTGCGGAAGAATTCGCGCGGCGCTTGATCATCGCGGGCGGCGCCAGCGGCCCCGTGCGGATGGGACGCGTCGATGTGCTCCTCCAGCAGCCCACGGCCTTTGCCCGCCTGGCCGACGAGATCGCGCGGGCAACGGACCATCTCGAAGTCCGACTGCACACGGACCTCGTCCAAGTGGCCGAGGATCTTTCCTCCGTCGAGGTCTCGTGCCGCGGGCGCCGCGAAAAGTTCACGCCGCGCGCGATCATCGATGCGACTGGGGATGGCAACCTTGCGGCGCTCGCCGGCGCGGATTTCGAGCAGGAATCGGCGGATCGATTGCAACGTCCAGCGTTTATCTTCGCGCTGGGTGCGGTCGAAGGAGGTGCCGCGGCGGAAGCAGCGCGCCTGCGTTTGACGCGGCGGATCGTCGATGCCGTGAAGGAGGATCGGCTGCCCGCGGGCGCGCTTGGCGCGGCCTTCCGGGAAAGCGGACGGGCCGGTGAGGTGTTTGTCACCGTCGATCTTTCCGCCGGGATGCGCTACCAGCCCACCGATGCGGCCTGCCTCACCGTGTTGGAGATGGAAGGACGCGCACTGGCTGACGCGCTGGCCGGCTTTTTGCGGGACAAGGTTGAGGGTTTTGGTGGCAGCTTCATTAGCGCATATCCCGCACGCCTCGGCGTCCGCGAGAGCCGGCGCCTCGTGGGGCGGGCGCGGGTCTCGGAGACCGATCTGCTCCGTGGTGCCGAGTTTGCCGATGGCGTGGCGTTGGCAACCTGGCCGATGGAGTTGCGCGAAACCAACACCGGTCCGCGTCTGCGTTATCCCGAAAACGGACGCGCCTGCGAAATTCCCCTCGGGGCGTTGCGCGCCCGCGATCACGATCGTCTCTTCATGGCCGGTCGCTGCATCTCGTGCAGCCACGAGGCGCAGGCATCGATCCGCGTCATTGGCACGTGCCTCGCCACCGGCGAGTCCGCGGGGCTCGCGGCCGCTCTCGCGATCGCCCACGGCGATGTGGACTCGCTCGCCGTGCGGGCGGCCCGGGTGCACGTGATGCAATGAACATCGTCGAAGAGATTTACCGCCGTGCGGATTGGAACGCCGTCGCCCTCATCGCCGAGGGCGAGCAGATCACCTACGGACGGCTCTTTGAAATGACCGACGCCTCTGCCGCGCGCATCTCCGCGCTGCCCGCCGCGCGCGTCGGCCTCGATTGCCCGAACGGCATCGGCCACGTCGTCCTCGCACTCGCCATCGTCCGCGCGGGCAAGTGCCTCGTCCCCATCGCCAGCGAACTCGTGGAGCGGGAACGCGAGCGCGTCATCCGCGAGACCGGCGTCGGCGCGATCGTGAACGCCCGTGGCGAAGTGCGCTCCGTGGCCGTCGGCGAACTGGCCTTCGACGAGAAGAAGCTCGGCGCGATCAACCTCGCCTTCATCCGCTTCAGCTCCGGCACCACCGGCCGCAGCAAAGGAGTCGTCCTTTCTCACGAGAGCCTGCTCGCTCGCGTCACCGCTGCGAACCGCGGCCTGTGCATCGGCCCGGCGGATCGCATCGTCTGGATCCTGCCGATGGCGCACCACTTCGCCGTCTCGATCATGCTCTACCTGCTGCACGGAGCGACGACGATCATCGAGAACTCGCACCTTGCCGAAGACGTGCTGTGCTCAGGGACTACGCACGGCGGCACCGTGCTCTACGGCGCACCCTTTCATCACGCGCTTCTCGCCGCCGAAGGCTCCGGCCGCGCCTGGCCCACGCTGCGCCTCGCCATTTCCACCGCAGCGACGCTGCCGCGCGCCACGGCGCAGGCGTTTGATCAACGCTTCGGGGTGCCGCTTTCGCAAGGCATGGGAATCATCGAAGTCGGCCTGCCGCTGATCAACTTCGAGCACGCCCGCGAAAAGCCGACATCGGTCGGGAAGCCGCTTCCAGACTACGCCGCCGAGGTGCGGGGTGAAGGTGAATTGTTTCTGCGCGGCCCCGGCCTGCTCGACGCCTATCTCGCCCCGTGGCGCACGCGCGACGAGATCACCGAGGACGGCTGGTTCCGCACCGGCGACCTCGCGCGCATCGACGAGGATGGCGACGTGCATCTGCTCGGGCGCAGCCATTCGGTGATCAATGTCGCCGGCCTGAAGTGCTTCCCCGAGGAAGTCGAAGCCGTTTTGCGCGAGCTGCCCGAGGTAAAACTCGCGCGCGTCTTTGGCAAAGAAAACGCCCGCGTCGGCGCGATCCCCGTAGCCGAGATCGTCCCCGCCGATCCGGCGTCGCCGCCAAAGACCGCCGCCCTCATCGCCCACTGCCGCCGCTGCCTGGCCGGCTACAAGGTGCCGCTCGAATTCCGCATCGTCGAAAGCATCCCGCTGACGCCGAGCGGCAAGGTGCAGCGCAACACGGGACTGGAAAGCCCGGCGCCGCCCGGCTAACTCTCCGTCATCGAAGCATGAGCAAACGCATCAACACCGTCGGCATCATCGGCAGCGGGCCTTCAGGCGGTACGCTGGCCTCACTCCTCCGCATGCGGGGCGTGGAGGTCACGATTTTCGACGACGGTCGCCGGCCCGATCTCGTCGTCGGAGAGTCGCTGATTCCGTCCATCATTCCCATCCTGCGCAAGCTCGGCATCGAGGACCGCGCTGCTGCGATCTGCCAGTACAAGCCGGGTGTTTCGTTCACCTTCGGGGTCGGGGAAGAGATCGACTTTTGTTTCCAATCCGTCGCCGCCTGCGCGATGCCGACCTACGCCTACAATGCGCCGAGGCCGGAGTTTGATCGTTTGTTCGACGTGCGCGCGGATGAACTCGGCGCGAAGCGCGTGTCGGTGCGGGCGAAAGTAGAACGGGCGGGCGCGGATGGCCTGCGGTTGGCCGGCGAGACGCTCGAGCAAGCGCCGTGGCTGAACGGCCGCCAGCCGGATCTTCTCGTGGATTCCACCGGTCGCAGCCGCTTGTTCGCGCGGACCATGGAGATCCCGGCGGAAATGGGGCCGCGCAAGGACGTCGCTTACTTCGCCCACTATCACGGATTCATCGAGCGTCCGCCGCTGGGGCAGGTGATCATCGGCCGCCTCGCGTCGGGCTGGAGCTGGCGCATCCCGCTGCCGGGCCGGCTCTCGGTGGGCGTGGTCATGAACAAGAAAGACGCGGCGCAGCTGGGCGACACGCCCGAGGCGCGGCTCGAAGCGGCGATAGACCGCGATCCTGTGCTCGCGGCTGCCGGCGTGAATCGCGCGCGGTTGAGCGACGTGGCCACGTACACAAATTACCAGCTCGTCTCCGAACGCGGCTTCGGCCCGGGCTGGGTGATGACCGGTGACGCGCTCGGCTTCGTCGATCCGATGCTTTCGCCCGGCATGTGGCTGGCGCTGCGTTCCGCGGAATTGCTCACCGAAAAGCTCGACGATCTTCCCGCCTATTCGCGCGAGATGCGCAAGCTGTTCAAGGCGTGGATGCAGCTCGTGCAATATTTTTACGATGGCCGGATGTTCGCGATGTATCACACCGGGATGAGCTTCGAGAAAAAGTATCCCGGCCGGATCAGCGAGGCGCTGCACAACTACTTCGACCGCACGATCGCCTGCATGGCCTCCGGCGCCACCACCACGTCGCGTGTGGGCAATGGGATGCTCGCGTTCATGGGCCGGCACGGCATCTTCGGCGCCGATCCGGCGGAACTCGCCATCCGGTGATCGAGCGCATCGCGCGCCGCTACGAAGGTCGCTGGCTGCAGGGCTACGCGCGCGGGAAACTGCGCAGCGACCCGGTTTTCGCGGCGGCTTTCGAGCTGTTAAAGAATGCGCCGTTGCCGGTCCTGGACATCGGGTGCGGGGTTGGGCTCTTCGAGTTTTCCCTGCGCGAGCGTGGCTACTCCGAGGCTCTCACGGGTTTTGATTTTGACACCGCGAAGATCATGCAGGCTCAGCGGATCGCGACGGCGCACTATGCCGGCGTCAGCTTCTCCGTCGCCGACACGGCGCAGGCGCTGCCGGCGGGAGCGCGCGGCCACGTGGTCATCTTCGATGTCCTGCACTATCTGGATGCCGGCGCGCAGCGCGATCTCCTCGACCGGGTCGCCGAGCGGATTGCGCCGGGTGGGCTTTGCCTGATTCGGGAGACGCCGGGGGACGCGAGCTGGCGTTTCCGGGCCACGCAGATCGAGGAAACGGTGATGCACGCACTTCTCTGGATGAAGTCGCGTGCGGTCCATTTTCCCTCGGTGGAGGAAGTGATCGCGCCGTTCGTTGCCCGAGGCTTCTCCCATGAGGTCCGCCCCCTATGGGGACGCACGCCGTTCAACAGTCACCTCTTCGTGTTACGATGCCCACATTGAGGCAGCCGCGGACGATCAGAACGTTGATTCGTATTTCGCTCGCTGGGTCAGCGAGCTTACGCTACGAGAGCATCGTATGAGTGAAGCCCCCTTGGAAAACGAATACGCGACTGGCGCGCGGTTGGACTGGCTCGGACTGCGCTTCGAACGCGGCAGGATTTTTGTACGATGATGGTTGTGATCAAGTGTGAGCGGTGTGGCCGCCCCTTCGGCAGCTATGCTAAGCGTTGCCCGGATTGCGGATGGCGGAGCCGTTTCTGGGTTCGCAGTTTCTTGGTTCGACTCGTCTCGATCATCGGCGCACTGCTCGCACTGTTTACCACCTACAAAATGGCGCAGAAGCAGTTGCAGATCGAACGGGCCATCCCCAAAGTGGTGCCGACGTCCGACCAGCTTTCGAATCCGATCGCGCGGTGAATTTTGGAACGCGATCGCCGCCGCGTCGCTCGCGTCTAGGGTTGGCGCCTCGGAGTTTTCCCCGCTAGTTCCTCGGCGAGACGCGTGGCCGCTTCCCGCTGCTCCGGGGTCAGGTGTTCCTCGATCTTGGCCCGGATTGCCGCAGCAGCGGCGATCTGATTTGCCGCCGCGAGATTCATCCATGCCCACGCGCGGACTTCATCCCGCTCGACGCCCTGGCCGTTGGCATAAAGCATCCCGAGATTGTATTGGCCGATGGCGTCTCCCTGCTCGGCGGCCCGTCGATTCCACTCGGCGGCCTCGGCTGCATCCTTCGGCGTGCCGGTGCCATTTGCATACATGGTGCCGAGGTTCGATTGGGCGGCGGCGTCTCCCTGCTCGGCGGCTTTCCGATACCACTCGACCGCTTTGGCGTCGTCCTGCGGAATGCCCGCGCCGCTGCCGTACATCACGGCGAGGTTGAATTGCGCCTTGGCGTCTCCTTGCTCGGCCGCCTTCTGGTACCACTCGGCCGCCTTGGCCGCGTCCTTTGGCACACCGCGGCCGGTGGCCGACATTACCCCGAGATTAAACTGGGCGTCCGCGTTGCCGTGGCTGGCTGCGCGTAGATACCATTCGATGGCCCTCGCTTCGTCCTGCCGGACGCCGGCGCCGCGGGCGTACATGCTCGCGAGGTTGGATTGCGCCGGGGCGAATCCCTGGTCGGCGGCCTTTTGATACCACCGGACGGCTTGCGTTTCGTCTTTGGCTACCCCGGTTCCGTTGGCACACATCACGCCGAGGTTGAATTGAGCGGACGGGTCACCTTGCTCCGCCGCTTTTTGATCCCAAGCGACTGCCTTGGCGTCGTCCTTCGCGACGCCGCGACCGTTCGCATACATGATCCCGAGGTTGAATTGAGCGGTGCCGTCATCGTGATCCGCGGCCTTTTGATACCACTCGACGGCGCGCGCGTCATCCTTGGGCACGCCTTTCCCTTCTGCGTAGAGATTTCCGAGGATCGACTGCGCTTTGATGAGTCCCTGCTCGGCCGCCTTCTGATACCACTCCGCGGCCTTTACCTCGTCCTTTGGCACCCCATCGCCACTGGCGTACATGGCGCCGAGGTAGAGCTGAGCCTTGGCGTTTCCCTGCTTGGCTGCCTTTTCGAGTTGCGCCCGTTTCGAGCACGAGACGAGCAGCACACAACAAAGGAGAAGCAAAACCCTCTTCATTCCCGCTACGCTAGTCTCGCCACCGTCTCCCGCACAAGTGGCCTTCGTGGGTCGAACCGCCGGCGCCGCACATCCTGCTATCGGAAAGACACAATCGCTTTGCACCGAAGGCGGGACGCGCTTCCATGGGCGCTCACCTTTCACCCCAAACCATCTCTCTCCCGCTATGCCGAATCCCTGGACTGGAAAAGGAAACCCCTACACGCGACAGGAAGTCCGCGACCGCCTCGACGCCACGCTCGCCAAGGCGGAGCCGATCATCGCTGCCGGCGCCGGCACGGGCATCAGCGCGAAGTTCATCGAGAAAGGCGGCGCGGATCTCATTATCATCTACAACTCCGGGCGTTTTCGCATGGCTGGCCACGGTTCCACGTGCGGGCTCATGGCCTATGGCGACGCCAATCAGGTGGCGATGGACATCGGTGAATACGAGGTGCTGCCGATCGTCGAGGAAGTGCCCGTGATCTGCGGCGTGCATGCCACCGATCCGCGCCGGCGGATGTGGCACTGGCTCGGTCGGGTGAAGGAAATGGGATTCTCGGGGGTGAACAATTTTCCGACGCACACGATCATCGACGGCCACTTTCGGCAGGTGCTGGAAGAGACGGGGATGAGCGTGAAGCAGGAGTTTGAAATGGTGTCGCTCGCGCACCGCATGGATCTTTTCACGATCGTCTATGTGGCGACTCCGGATGAGGCGAAGGCGATGGCGGAAGCCGGTGCGGACGCGATCATCGCGCACGTCGGGACGACAGTTGGCGGCTCGATCGGCGTGACGGGCGCGGTGGTGTCGATGGACGAAGCGGTGAAGCGCACCCAGGCGATCATTGCGGCCGCCAACACCGTGCGGAAGGACATCTACTTTCTCAGCCACGGGGGCCCGATCGCCACGCCGGACGACGCGGCTTACGTCAATCAACACACCGATTGCGTCGGCTTTGTCGGTGCAAGTTCGCTGGAGCGCCTCGGCGTTGAGGCTTCGCTGGTGGACATCACGCGACGGTTCAAAAAAATTCCGGTGCCCGCCGCGCGCAAGGCGTAGTGACGATTTAAGGGCGGGCCGCGAGTGCTTCCGAGATCACGCGGAGAAACTCAGAGACGCGGTAGGGCTTGGTGAGATAGCCGGCGGCGCCGAGCGCGAGCATCTGCTCGATGCGGTCGCCCATGGCATCGGCACTGACCATGATGACGGGAATGTTCTGTACCAAGGGGTCTTCCTTGAGCCTGCGCAGCACATCGTCGCCGCTCATGTCCGGGAGATTCAAATCGAGGAGCACCAGATCGGGCTGATGCTCGCGCGCTAGATCGAGCCCGATCCCGCCCTGCATCGCGGTGAGGAGCCGATATTTCGGGTGCGACTGGAGGATGCGTTCGACGAGGCGAAGGTTGAGATCCTGGTCCTCGATGTAGAGGAGGGAATAGACGGGATGATCCGGCCCCGCGGGTGGCACAGCGACGGGCGGTGTCGCTTCCACCTCTGGCGTCGGTGCCACGAGCCCCGCGGCCCGCGGCAAGATCACCCAGAAGTTGCTGCCCTGGCCGTCGATGCTCTCGACGCCGAGTTCCCCATTGAGCGCCGCGACGATTCCGCGTGAGAGGGCCAGTCCGATGCCGGTTCCCTCGATGTCGGTTTCCTCGGCTCCGAGCCGTTCGAAGGGAAGGAACAGCCGCTCCATTCTCTGCGGCGAGATCCCCCGGCCGGTGTCGGCGACGTTGATCCGCAGCCGGTCGGGAGGCACCAGCGCGCAACTGACTTCCACCTTTCCGCCCGGTCGGTTGTACTTCACTGCGTTGGAGAGAAGATTGAGCATCACCTGCTTCAGCCGCTGCCGGTCGGCGAGCAAGACCTCGTCCACGGCGCCGGTCTCGATGAGCTGCGTGTCGATCTGATGCCGGGCCGCCAGCGGGCGGATGAGTTCGATGGCGTCACGAAGAAACGCGCCGATCGCGATTGGTTCGGGGCTCAAGGCCAGCCGTCCGGACTCGATCCGCGCGATGTCCAGCACCTCATTGATAAGCAGGAGCAGGTGCTGCCCGGCGCGGGAAATATGGGCGATGCTTTCCGTCTGGCTCGGGGTCGGCTTGTCGAGTTCGAGGAGCTGGGTGAAACCGAGGATGGCGTTGAGCGGCGTGCGCAGTTCATGGCTCATGCGCGAAAGAAATTCGCTCTTCGCGCGGTTGGCCGTCTCCGCCTGTTCCCGCGCGAGGCGGATGCTCTCTTCGGCCCGTTGGTGCTCGATGGCGGCTGTGAGGACATTCGCCACCGCCTGGAGAAAATGCACATCATCCTGAACGAACGTGCGCGGAGTGGTGGAATAGGCGGCGAGCACCCCGAGCGGCTCGGTAGTCGCATCGATCACCACGCTCACGGAGCTGACTACCCCGAAGCGGCGGACCACCTCGGTGATTTCAAACCGCGTTTCCACCGCCATGTTTTCCACGATCACCGGCTCCCGCGTGAGCAGCGTGTAACCGGACTGCGAGCCCTTGCCGGCGGGCACTCGATTGCCGAGTTCTTCGTCCGGCCAACCCGCATGAGCGGTAGCACGCAACTCTTTCCCATCGTCGGCAAGCTCAAGCACGGAACAGAAGTCCACATTGAGGATGCGCCGGACCAGCACGGCTGCCTGCTGGAGCAGCGAAATGAGATTCGCGCCGGCGAGCGCCCTCTGCCCGAGCTGCGCCACGGCTTCCTGTTGGTGCGCGCGATCGCGGATGACGCTGTAGGCGCGGGCCAGTTCCGCGGTGCGTTGCTCGACCCGCACCTCGAGGCTGTCGTGCGCGCGGGCCAGGGCATCCTGGTCGGCCTTTTGCGCCGTCACGTCGGCCAGGAAGCCGATCATGCGCCCGATGCGGCCTTCGCGATCGAGGAAGAAATGGCCCTTCGCCGCGACATCGAGCACCACGCCGTCCTTGCGCCGGATCCGGTAGTCCAACCGGAGTGGATCGCGCGTCGCGATCACGCGCTGAATCTCCGTATCGAACTGCGGCAGATCTTCCGGCTCGATGAGCGCGCGAAAGCGGCCCAGACCGCCGTCCATCTCTTTCATCGGGTAGCCCAGGAAGTACTCCACGTCGCCGGCGTAGGTGATGTCGTTGGTGTACGAATTCCAATCGAAGAGCAGCTGGCTGCTCGCGCGGATCGCTGCGTTGTAGCGGTTCGCCATTTCCATCCGCTCGATCTCCTCCAGCTTTCGCGCGCTGAGATCACGCATGATCGACGAGAGGAAGGCGGTTTGTCCCTCGCCGCCGCGATGTGCGACGATGATGTGAAAGATGGGTATCTCCTGGCCCGCCGGCCCGAGGATCGCCGACTCACCCTGCCAGGTTCCGTCGCGGACGGCGGAAGGAATGCCTTCCTGGTATATGATCGCGAGCGCCCAAGGGGGATGCAGCGCATCCATGCGCAGATCGCCCAGCGGTTGATCCGCGGTGATTCCGGCGAAGCGACGCCCCGCCGCATTCAGATAGACCAGCCGTGAATCGATCGTCGAGGTCGCGACGATATCGAGCGTTGCCCCGAGGATCTCATGCACGCGCTGCAAAGCCTCGTCCGCTCCGATGGAAGCGGAGTCGGGATGGGTGGAGGCGGAAGCAGACATCGACTGCGACTCTACTCCGGAAGCGCCTTTCCGCGAGTCTCCGGCCCGAGCCAGACGAGAGCCATGCCGATCAGGTAAATAACGGTCATCACCGAGGCAGCCTTGGGGAAGCTGTCGCCGAAAAACTTCATCAGGTTCGCCGTCTGCAAGACGCCCACGGCCGCGATGATGCGCCCGAAATTGAAGGCAAAGCCCTGGCCGGTCGCACGGACAGCGGTGGGGAAAAGTTCCGGAAGGTAGAGCGGGAAGAAGCCGTAGAAAGATGCGGTGACCATGCCGGCAATGAACGTGGAGAAGAGGAAGAAGCCGTTGTAGCTGGTGTTGCACTGGTAGAGCATCAGCGCGCCGCCGATGGAGGTGAGACAAAGCACCGAGTAGGTCAGTCGGCGTCCGAAGCGCCCGGCCGCGAGGGCGGCGAGCATCGTGCCGACGATCGCGCCGATCGAGAGCCAGAAGAGCGTCCACTCTTTCGCGTGCTTCGCCGGATCGGGCTCGAGTTGGAGCACCCAGCGCGGCGCCCACTGCGTCGAACCCCACGTACCGAGCAAAGCGACCGCGGCGAGTCCCGCGCCAAAGAGCATCATCTTCACGATATCGATGCCATGATCGGACCGGAGCGAGCCGGCTGCTTTTGCCCGATGCAGGTAGCGCTGCACGGGATGAAGGAAGCCGAAGAGCGCGATCACGAGCCCGATCACCGTCACGATGGTCGCGGGGCCGGCGCTCAACCCGGCCGGCGACCATCCCCAGATGATGACGAGAGCGGCAACGCTGCCGATGAGGACGCCAAAGAGATCGGTTTTCGCCCAATGGCTAGTGGCCCCGCGCGCGTGCTCCGCTTTCCATTTTTCCGACTCGGGCACAAACATGAGCACGAGAAAAATGAGCAGCGCCGGCAGGGCACCGCTGATCATCAACAGGCGCCAGGCGGAGTGTTCGAGCAGGCGCGTGGTCGTGGCTTCCGGCACACCTACCGTGAGCAAAACCTGGTGTGCTCCGGCGATGAAGCTGAGCAGCACCATGCTGAGGACGGCGACCAGAAGGTAGCCGACATTCGCCGCGGCGCCGATGAGGCCGGCCGTGAGCGCGCGTGACTTGCCGGGGTAAACTTCATTCACCAGCGCGACGCCGAGCGACCATTCGCCGCCCATGCCGAGCGAGGCGATGAAGCGAAAACCCGCGATGTGCCACGCCTCTGTCGCAAAGCCGCAGAGCCCCGTGAAAATGGCATACGTGAAAATGCTCAGCGACATCGCCCGCACCCGCCCGATGCGGTCGCCGAGCCAGCCGAAGAGCACGCCCCCGCTGGCGGCCCCGACGAGGAAGACCGCGATGATCGCCGCGAACCATTTCCCCGCGTCCTCCTTGGGCGAAGCCGGCCCGAGCAGGTCCGCAAGAGCAGGCTGCCCGATGAGCGGGAAGAGACCCATCTCGAAGCCATCGAAGAGCCAGCCGAGAAATGCCGCCACCAACGTGAGAACCAGAGTCTTGCGGGAGGGAACGATGGCGTGCATGGGGTGCGAGTAAATCGCGGGAAGAGACCCGCTGCAAAAACAAAAGACCCCGCACGCGGCGGGGTCTTTCGTTTTAAGCAAACCGGCGGGCGGTTATTCCTTGCGCTCCACGACCACGAAGCGGCTGGTGCCCTTGCTCGAAACGCGGAGGAGCACCTTCTTCTCCTTCTTCAGCTTTTCGCTCATTTCCACCGCCTGTTTTGCATCGGAGATTGCTTTGCGATCGATTTCGAGAATCACGTCACCGGCGCGAATGCCCGCCTCCGCACTCGGCGAATCGCCGTCGATCTTGGTCACCACGACGCCGCTCTTTACGCTCTCCGGGATGTCGAATTGCTTCCGCGACTCCGGATCGAGATCGCCGACGGTCACGCCATCGAGCACGTCAGGATCCTCGGCCGCCGCTGGTTCATTCGCGCTGGCGATGCCTTGCTGAGGGCGTTCCACGAGGGTCACGGGGAAAGTCTTCTCCTTGCCGTCGCGCATCACCTTTACCTCGACCTTCGTCCCCGGGGCGATGCCCGCGACATACATTCGCAACTCACTCGGCCCTTCGATCACCTTGCCGTTCACGTTGGTGACGACATCGTAGGCTTCGATGCCCGCTTTCTCGGCCGGGCTCTTTGGCTCGACCTGAGTGACGACCGCACCCTTCGTGGACTCGAGCTTGAACTGTTTGGCGAGATCTTCTGTCAACGGCTGGAGGCCGATCCCGAGGAAGCCGCGGGTGACGCGTCCGTTCTTCATAATGCCATCCATCACGCTGTGCGCGAGATTGGCCGGGACGGCAAAGCCGATGCCCTGGTTGCCGCCGCTGCGGCTGAAGATGGCCGTGTTGATGCCGATCAGGCGCCCGCTCGTATCCACCAGTGCGCCGCCGGAATTTCCGGGGTTAATCGAAGCATCGGTCTGGATGAAGCTCTCGTAGTCGGTGATGCCCGTGCCGCCCCGGCCCAGTGCGCTAATGATTCCCATTGTCACGGATTGCGTGAGACCGAAGGGGTTGCCCACCGCGATGGCCAGGTCGCCGACGCGGAGCTTGTCGCTGTCCGCGAAAACAATCGGGCGAAGCTTCGTCGCTTCGATCTTCAGGACTGCGATGTCGGTGCCGGGGTCCGTGCCGATCTTCTTCGCTTTGTATTCGTGTTTTTCGTTGCCGATCGTGACGAGGATTTCATCGGCGCCTTCGATCACGTGGTTGTTGGTGAGGATGTGACCTTCGGCGCTCACGATGACGCCGGAGCCAAGGCCGATCGACTGCTTGCGCGCCTTGCCGTCTCCGCCGCCTTCGCTCTTGCCACCGCCGCGGCGGCGATTGCTGGGCGGGGTCGCTTCGTCGTCGTCCGGGATGCCGAAAAAGCGGCGAAACATCGGATCGTTGAACATCGGATTCTGGCTCTGCCCTTCGCCACGCTTGACCATCTTTGACGTGGAAATGGTCACCACGCTCGGCGCGACTTTTTCCACTACGGGCGCGAAGGTCGTGATCGTGCCGGCCACTTGCGGGAGGGGCGAGGGATCGACGGTGATCGGTGCGTGCTTGCCATCGTCTTTCGGTGCCTCCTGCGCGGAGACGAACGGCGCGAGTGCGGTGACGAGTGCGAGGTGCCCGGCGAGCCGGAGAGGGGATAGGGAAATACGAGTGAGGAGTTTCATTGATAGGTTACTACGACGGGAGCCGCCGCAATGGTTGTCTAGACAGGCTTTGCCGCCGCGCGTTCAAACCCTCGGGATCGTGCCGCCTCGCAGACTTTAGGTCGCGCGTGCCGCAGCGAGGAAAGGTTCGAGTTCCTTTACCAGCTTCGCGAAGCCCTCGAGCGTGATCTGCTGCTGGCCATCGCTCAGTGCTTCGGCGGGATTCGGATGCACCTCGATGAGCAGGCCGTCGCAGCCCACCGCGACCGAGCCACGGCACAGCATCATGACGAGATCGGCGCGACCGCAGCCCTGCGACGGATCGACGATCACCGGCAGATGACTTTCCTTTTTCGCCGCCGCCACGGCGGTAAGATCGAGGGTGTTCCGCGTGTAGGTCTCGAAGGTGCGGATGCCGCGTTCGCAGAGGAAGACCTGCGAGTTGCCGTGGGCCATGATGTATTCGGCGGCGAGCAGCCACTCGTCGATGCGTTCGCTCAAGCCGCGTTTGAGCAGGATCGGCTTGCCGCTCTTCGCCGCGGCGATGAGGAGCTGAAAGTTCTGCGCATTGCGCGCGCCGATCTGCAGGATGTCCGCGTGTTCGGCGACTTCATCGACGTGATTTTCGCTCAGGAGCTCGGTGATGATTTTCAAGCCCGTCTCCTTTTTCGCGACCGAAAGCAGGCGCAGACCTTCGCGTCCCAGTCCCTGGAATTCGTAGGGCGAGGTCCGCGGTTTGAAGGCGCCGCCGCGCAGGATCGTCGCACCCGCGGCCTTCACCGCGTGCGCCGTCTTGAGCAGCTGGTCTTCGCTCTCCACCGAGCACGGCCCGGCCATCAGGCCGAAATTTCCACCCCCCACTTTGATGCCATCCACATTCACCACCGTGTCCTCTGGATGGGATTCGCGGCTCACCAGCTTGTAGCGCTTCTGCACCGGCATCACCTGTTGCACCTGCGGCAGTGCGTTCAGGCTCTCGAGATTCACGTGGGTGCGTTCGTCGCCGATGGCTGCGATGACCGTCTGCTCCGTGCCAAAGATCGGACGCGCGTCGTAGCCGAGCTTCTGCACTTCGGCGATTACTTCATCGATCTGTGCGCGGGGTGTGTGGGGG
>JBAVML010000532.1:0-1533 GCA_049690035.1 Chthoniobacteraceae bacterium | reverse complement strand
ACTCTGGCCAAGATCATTTAGCGCCATCATCACAGGGACTATCCCGGGAACGGTGTAACTGGCCGAATGGCTGACGCGTGTCAGCCAGGAAGGTCAAGTGATGGCCGGAATGATGCCAGGAATGACCGCTCTGGCGAAAACCATCAGCAAGACGACAGCCAAGCCGGGGGATGTCGAACGGGCCGCAATCCGGGAAATGGTGAAATCTGCCAAAGAGCGCGGACTGGACATCACCGGCCCGGATGGGCTGCTGAAGCTGCTGACGAAGACCGTGCTGGAGACGGCACTCGAAGAGGAGATGAACGAGCATCTCGGCTACGACAAGCACGATCCTGCGGGGCGTGACGGTGGGAATTCCCGGAATGGCACTCGTTCTAAGACTGTGATCTCCGATGCGGTCGGCGCAGTCACGATTGACGTCCCCCGCGACCGCGACGCCTCCTTCACGCCGGTGATCGTGAAGAAACGGCAACGTCGCCTGGGTGATGTCGACAAGATCGTGTTGTCGTTGTACGGCAAGAACATGACCACCGGGGAGATCAGCGCGCACTTTGCTGAGGTCTACGGCGTCAGCGTCAGCAAGGAAGTTGTCTCGAACATCACCGACAAGGTCATCGAGGACCAGCAGGCCTGGAGCTCGCGGCCGCTGGCGTCGCACTACGTGGCCGTCTTCGTCGATGCGATCCACGTCAAGGTCCGCGACGGGGCGGTGGCCAACCGGCCGTTCTACGCCGCGATCGGCGTTGACCTGCGAGGACACCGCGACGTGCTCGGGATCTGGGCCGGCACCCCGGGCGCCGGGGAGTCCTCAAAGTTCTGGATCTCGATCTTGACGGAGCTGAAGAACCGCGGCGTGGTCGACATCTTCTACCTGGTCTGCGACGCGCTGAAAGGCATGCCCGAGAGCGTGAACCTCGTGTTCAAGGAGACGATCGTGCAGACCTGCGTCGTCCACCTGATCCGGAACTCGTTCAAGTACTCGTCCCGGAAGTACTGGCCGGAGATTGCCCGCGACCTGAAACCAGTCTACACCGCCGTCAATGCCGAAGCGGCATACGCCGCGTTCGAATCGTTCGACGAGAAGTGGTCGACCAGATACCCGGCGATCAGCAATCTCTGGCGTAATGCCTGGGAGAACTTCATACCATTCCTCGATCTGGACATCGAGGTCCGGCACCTTCTCAGCACCACGAATGCGATCGAGTCCCTGAATTCGAGGTTCCGGAAGTCGATCGATGCACGAGGGCACTTCCCGAACGAGCAGGCAGCAATGAAAGTCCTCTACCTCGCCGTGCGGTCCTTGGACCCGAAGGGCACCGGGCAACAGCGATGGATCACACGCTGGAAGCCAATTCTCAACGTCCTCGCCGTGTCGTTCCACGATCGCATGCCCGAAACTGCTAACCTCTGATTAATCGCACCGCCAGTTACACCGTTACCCGGACAGCCTCTCCTGACCACGAAGGGAACGCATACGGTCTTCACTGGACGATGAGCCGGTGCCGGCTGGGCCGCTGGTCGTTGGGCGTCCTC
>JBAVML010000531.1:0-4902 GCA_049690035.1 Chthoniobacteraceae bacterium | reverse complement strand
GCGCGAGCGTGCGCGTGAAATGATCGCCGCGGGCGATGTGCCCGGCCTCGTGGCGCAGCGCCGCCGCGAGCCGGACGTCGCTCCACGCGAGCGCCTCAGCGGGCAGCGTGAGCACCGGCCAGAGGCTGCCCCAGGTGAGTGGAACGCAGCTCGCAGGCGAGAGGCGCAGCTCGACTGTTCGGCGGATGCCGAGTTCGGTGAAAATCTCCGCCGCCATGCGCTGGGTGCGCGCCTCCACGATCGTTTGCGTCGCCTTCCGCAGCCAGACCAGCCGCACGCTGCCGAGCAGCCGCGCGGCGAGGAGCAGACCCGCGCCCACGGACCATACGACGATGATCGCGTGCTTCCAATCCGGCCAGCGCCAGCGGGGCGCGGCGGTTAACGGATTCGCGGTCGCCGCGAGCGTGGCGACGGATTCGAGCGGCGAAAGGTCCGCCCGGGGTTGGCGGGGAAGTTCCACCGTCACGCGCTGGAGCGGCACCGACCAACGAGGTGCGTGCAAACGGTTGAGAGGCAGCAGCAGCAACGTGGCGAACGCCACGCACCAAACGAGATGCCGCTGCGCCGCGGAGGCGCGGTGCCACCCGCGATTGATCAGCGCCGCGGCAGCGAGGATGATCGCGCTCTTCGCGAGAAACTCGAGGAGAAATGGAACGAGGATGTCGAGGTTCATGGGGGTTACCTGGATTTCGACTTGGCGGTCTTGACGATGGCTTCGAGCTGTTTCAATTCGTCGGCGGAAAGCTTTCCCGCATCATCGTCCACGAGCGCGGCGACGGCGTTGGAAAGTGACCCCGCGAAGAAGGTCTCCAGCACTCGCTGCAGCGCGGAGCGGCTGGCGGTATCGCGAGCCTCCGTCGGCGCAAAGACGTAACGCGGTCCATCCTCGCGGTGCCGCAGGTGACCCTTTTCCTCGAGGATGCGCAGGAGCGTCCGCACGGCAGAGTAGCTCGGTGGGTCGGGCAGCGCGGCGGCGACATCGGCGGCGGTGGCTTCGCCGCGGGCGAAGATGATGTCCATGATCTGCCGCTCACGGCGGCTCAGATGCGGGCGGGTTTTCCGAGGCATGCGAAATTCTTAGCATACGCCCCACGAGCACGGCAAGGACAAGATGCGAAAAATTTAGCAGCCCATCCTGCCGCCAAAGAAAAACCGGCACCCGGATCGCTCCGGGTGCCGGTGAAATGCAAGCGCGATGTGCGCCGTCGGTTACGGCTTTTTCGGGGCTTCGGGCTTCTTCTCGCCCTCGGCGGGCGCGGCGCCTTCCGGCTTCTTTTCCTTCGGCGGCGCGATGCCAAACTTGGTGATCTTCACCACCTCGTACTCAGTGTCGCTCTTCTTGAGCCGCAGGCCGCTCACGGTGTCGCCCACCTTGATGTCGCCAAATTTCGCGGCGGCCTCGCCGTTCTTGATTTCCGTCTTGTCGGTGACCACGAATTTCACGGTCTTGGCCGGCTCGCTGCCTTTCGGCTTGTTGGTGTGGGTGAAGGACTTCGTCGCGGCGTCGATCGCGTCCACCTTCGTATTCATCGGCATGGGCTTAGCCTCACCGGGGGCGGGAGCTTCCGCAGGCTTCTTCGCACCCTCGGCAGTAGCGGCAGCGGGTGCGGCAGCCGGAGCAGCGGCGGGTTTGGCTTTCTTTTCAGCGGCAAGACCGCTGACGGGGAGCGCCAGCGCGACGGCGCCGAGCGTGATGATGCTGAGTAGTTTCTTCATGGGGTTAGCTTGATTCCTGTTTTGTTGTTTATTGCGGCAGCCGCGCAGCCAGACAACAAGCCACGCTTGCCTCTGGTCCAGCGGACGGGAAAACGAGGGGAAGTGTCAAGGAATTTTCCGGACACCGCCTGATCACTTTCGCTTCGCGCTCTGGTGCGACTCACGCTACCTCGGACGCGCCATGCGCGCCGTTATTCAGCGAGTTCTTTCTGCATCCGTGACTAACGAGGGAGAAACGATCGGCGCGATTGGCCGTGGCCTGCTCGTCTTGATCGCGAAAGAAGAAAGCGATGCGGCACCGGACCTCGAATGGCTCGCCCAGAAGATCGTGAACCTCCGCATCTTCGCCGACGACAAGGGACCGATGACTCGCTCCGTGATCGAAGCCGGCGGCGACATCCTGCTCGTTAGCCAATTCACCCTCTTCGCCAGTACGAAAAAAGGAACGCGTCCGAGCTGGCATCGCGCGGCAAAACCCGATGTGGCGATCCCGCTTTACGAGGCGATGGTCCATAGGCTCGGCGAATTGCTCGGCCGCCCCATTCAGACCGGACGCTTCGGCGCGATGATGCAGGTGGCGCTAGTCAACGACGGCCCGGCGACGCTGATCATCGACAGTAAGGCGCGCGAGTAACTCCAAGGCTCGCGAAACCTCTCAAACGCCAGCCGGTTCCCGCGGCACGCCGCTCCGCTTGAGCGCCAGTGCCTTCACTTTCTCGACGCCGTCGAGATCGGCCTGCGTGTAAGCGCCGAAATCGTTGAACCAATACTTCTTCGCCCACTTATACATCCAGTGCTGCTCGGGGATTTCCTCGCCGGGCAGCCATTGGGAAAAGCGCGGCTCCATGGCCTCCAGCTCGGCCATCGCGGTGCCTCGCATCGTGGTGTCGCGTGCGCCGTGTTTGATCACGAGTTCTTTCACTAAGTCAGGCCGCTCCAGCACCACGCAGCCGCGGGTGTGCTGCGCGCTCAGGTCGCGGAAGTCTTTGAGGAAAGTGCTGTCGCGCATCGTCGCAAAGACGCCGCGCGGGTCGCGGATGTTCTCGGTCGCAAATTGGATGATCGGGCACGGCTCGATGTCGCCACGCGGATTCACGTGATGGCTGATGCCGTTGCTCATTGGGCAGAGCGCTTTGCCTTCGCCGTCGTAGTAGGCGTCGATGATCGCGATCGGCACCTTCGCGCGCATCTCGACCACAAACCGCCGCACGCGCACGAGCTGCTCCGGCGTGAGCGCGAGCTGCGGATTCATCTTCGGCCCGACTGGCCGGTAGGTGTGAAACCAGCAGTAGTGCACGCCGCGCGCGATCAACTCGCGCAGCCACGACTCGGTGCAGAGGTCGTCGATATTCGTCTGGCAGACGCTCGTCGCCACGCCAGTCAGAATCTTCTCCCGCAGACATGCATCGAGCCCGCGCAGCGTCCGCGCGAAGACCTCCTTTTTCCCCCGCCGCTCGTCACTCACGATCTCGCGCCCTTCGATTGATATGAGCGGCGTCGCGTTGCCGATCTTCCTCAGCCGCTTCGCGATTTTCTCGGTGATGAACTGTCCGTTCGTGAACACCTGAAAATAAGCGTCCGGATGCGCCGCGAGCAGATCGAGCAGCTCCGGGTGCATGAACGGCTCGCCGCCGAGGATGCCGAAGAACGCGTTCCCGTGCGCCTTGGCGTCATTGATCGTGCGGTTCAGCGTCTCGAGATCGATCGCCTCGCGCTCGGCCTCAACGTCCACCCAGCAGCCCTGGCAGCGCAGGTTGCAGGAGTTGATGATCGAGAGGTAAAGGAACGGCGGGAAGTATTCGCCGCGCTTGATCCGCGACTTGAAGCGCTCGACGGACAGCAACCCTTTCACGCCGAAATTCCACGCGAACTTCGCCAATAACCGCGGATCAGTGGTGCGGAGGATGCGAAGGGCGAGGGCGGGAAACATGAGGCGATCGGGAGCGTGGCGCAGTTCCGCGCTTTTTCAAAAGAAACCTTCTCACCTCGGCACCACGCGCGTCCCGGCGACGCGATCGTGCAGCCCGGCGGTGGGCGAGAGCGCAATCCAAATGAGCCCGAGAACGATGGTCGCGGCGGCGAGCTGGAGCGATCCGCCCCACACTACGAACAAACACGGGAGCCCACGCCAGAGCAGGCGCAGCCGGCCTGCGGGCCGGCCTTCGCGATCCACGACCGCGAGACCAAGGGCGCGCAGCACGGGCGCGAAGCCGAAGTTTACGGGGCCGATCCAACTGCAAAAAACGACGCTCCACAGCATGGCCCTGATCATTTGCAACAGGCTGCCCGTCCTCACCTTCGCGAAATCCACCCCGAGATCCGCGTCCGCCTGCGCCAGGCGCGCGGCGCTCACCTCCGGCTGCGCGGTCACGGCGGCATGGGCGAGTTCGCGATAGTGTTCCCACACGCCGAAGCTCTGGGCGTCGCGATCGAATTTCGGACTGCGGATCATTTTCCCGAAGTGCCCGCTCACGAAACAGGCTGCGCTCTCCGCCATCGCGGCGCTGGCCGCTGGCTTGCCGAAGTGTGACATGCGCACCTCTTCGCCGCGCGCGGCGGCGTAAAGTTCCACGCCGTCCACTAACCCCTCCCAATTCGAGGCATGGATCAGGAACAGCGAGAGCAGCAGCAAGGCCGCGCATGACCCGGGACCGTAGGCGAACGCGGCGAAGCGGCGGCGGCGCGTGACGGTCGCGGGTTTGGCGAGCATCGACTGGAGGGTGCCGAGGAGGAAGCTCAAGCGGTCAAATGCGTGCTGGCGAAGTTTTTCGACAAAATCTTGTGCGTGCAGCGCCAGGTCCGCGCGATCGAGCACGGGGTTGGCCACGGCGTAGAGGAAATGCTGCACGCCAGCGGGCGTGGTAGCGTCCGGAGCAGGCTGTGGTTTGCGAGGAGGCCGAGCTAATTGGCGCAGGGCTCGAATTTCGGCGGCCTCCAAGCCCTCAGAATTTTCGGCGACCGGAACACTCCCTTTCTGATCTGCCGGCCACGGCTCATCCAGCAACACAGCGCGGCCATCGGACGCGAGCCAGACGTGATCAACGCCCACGCGCTCGGGCAGGGTGCCATCGTTCACGGCGGCGTCGATTTCAGTCCCGAGATCGTGCAACCAATGGCGCACCGAGGCCCACGGCTGCGAGCAGCGCGCGAGCGCGGAAAGTGGCTGACCGGCCGGCGCTTCGTAGG
>JBAVML010000530.1:0-1953 GCA_049690035.1 Chthoniobacteraceae bacterium | reverse complement strand
AGGCTGGCGCGGATGATGCGGGCGAGCGCCTCGGGTTTGAAGGGCTTGCGGATGAAGTTGGCACCTTCAACGAGCGGATGGTTGCGGCCTTCGACGTTGCCGGTGTAGCCGCTGGTGTAGATGATTTTCAAGCCGGGTTTTTCCGACTGGAGGCGGTGGCCGAGTTCGATGCCGTTCATGTCCTCGGGCATGATGACGTCGGTGAAGAGCAGTTGGATTTTGTCCCGGCTAGCCTGCCAGATTTTCAACGCCGCCGGGCCGGACTCGGCTTCCAACACGGTATAGCCGCAGCGCTGCAGCAGGTCGCTGACGAACGAGCGCAGGGGCAATTCGTCTTCCACCAGCAAAATGGTTTCCGTGCCCCACGGCAGGACGGGTTTAACGGCCGCCGCCGCCCGGGGAATCTCCGTTGTCGCCAGCGCGGGAAACGTGACGGTGAAGGTCGTGCCCTTGCCGGGTTCGCTCTCGACGCGGATGTCGCCGTGGTGCTGCTGCACGATGCCGTAAACGGTGGCGAGGCCCAGCCCGGTGCCCTTGCCGACCTCCTTCGTCGTGAAGAACGGTTCAAAAATGCGCGGCAAAACTTCCGGCGGGATGCCGCAGCCGGTGTCAATGGAGTGCAGGCAGACAAAACTTTCCTCGCCACCATTTTTGTCCGGCCGCCGGCCGCTGCTAGTGCGCAAGGTCAGCTTGCCGCCGCCGGCCATGGCGTCGCGGGCGTTCACGGCCAGGTTCAGGATGATCTGCTCAACCATCCCGATGTCGGCGTGGATGAGCGGCAGCGCGGGCGCGTATTCCGTGCGCAGCGTGATGTCCTCGCCGAGGATGCGCTGCAGCATCTTGGTGATCTGCGCCACGGTTTCGTTGAGGTCCAGGTTCGCCGGCTGCATCTGCTGCTTGCGGGCGAACATGAGCAGCTGGCGCGTGAGGCTGGCGGCGCGCTCGGCGGCGCGGGAAATCTGGTTGCAGCAGTCGCGCGTTTCCGTCGGCTCCAAGTCCAGGTTTTGCAGCAGGGCGGCATTGCCCTGGATGACGGTGAGGATGTTGTTGAAATCGTGCGCGATGCCGCCGGACAACTGGCCGATGGCCTCCATTTTCTGCGACTGGCGCAACTGCACTTCCAGTTCGCTGCGCTGCTTGTCGCTGGCGATGCGCTCGGTGATGTTTTCGACGATGGACAGGCAGCCGCAGATCTGGCCGTCGGCGTCGCGCCACGGCGCATTGCGCCATTCGCAGGTGATCCGGCGTTTGTCCTTGGTTAGGTTTTCGTTCACCGAATGGCTGGTCAGGTTGCCGCCGCTGATGACTTCCTGCCAGATCTGGTTGACCAGCGGTTGTATGTCCGGCGGCACGATCAATTCGTGGGCATGCCGGCCTAGGGCTTCGTTGGCGCTCCAGCCGAAAATCTGCTCGGCGGCGGGGTTCCATTCGGTCACCCGGAAATCCCGGTTCCAGGCGATGAACGCCAGCGGAATCCGGTTCATGTAAAACTGGGTGCGCTCGCCGGCCTGCCGCAATTCCTCTTCCATCCGCTTGCGATTCGTGATGTCCTGTTTGATAGCGACGAAATGGGTGATTTTGTTTTCCCCGTCGAACAGCGGCGTGATGGTGGTTTCCTCCTGGTAAATGCTGCCGTCCCGCCGCTGGTTGGTCAGCTCGCCGTGCCAGACCTTTCCGGCCAGAATGGTCTGCCACATCTCCTGAAAAAATTCGCGCGGGTGTTTGCCGGAGCGGACCAGCTCACGGGGGTTTTTGCCGAGGCACTCCGCCAAGGGGTAGCCGCAGCTTCGCGTGAACGCCGGGTTGGCCCACTCGATGAGGCCGTGGCGGTCGGTGATGAGGATGGCGTTGTCGGCGCTCTCCAGCGCCGCGCTTTGCAGCCGGATGGATTTTTCGGTCTCCTTCTGGCCGGTGATGTCGCGGCCGATGCCGACGAGGCCGCTGATTTTTCCG
>JBAVML010000529.1:0-3545 GCA_049690035.1 Chthoniobacteraceae bacterium | reverse complement strand
TCCCATGCCAGACCAGCGTCTGCGCGCGCGGTCCGCCGGTCAGCGGCAGGAATTCGAATAGACTCATCGCGGCGATGTAACCGCTGCTCGAGTAGTAGGTCACGTCCGCGACTTGCCAGCGTTCGTTTTCCGTTCGCTCGAAGATCGCGCCGAGCTCGAAATTAGCGATGCCTTCGGTGCTGGAAACGTCCCAGTAGTGCGACGTCGCCGGCACGTCCGTCTTACCGCCGACGCCCATCCAAAATGGAAGCAGCGCCGCAAAATGCCCGGAGACTTTCGCCTCCTCATGGAGCAGCGCGCGGAGCTCGCCACGGGCATCGAAACCACCGGCTGGCGCAAGCTGGCCTTCCCGCGCAAAGCGAGTCCAACGCTCGCGGAGCACCTGCGCCCAGAATTCTTGGGCCGCGGCCACATTCTTCTGCCGCGGCAACCGCGCACGCTCCTCATTGCTCATCTGCAAGTTCTTCGGCGCCATCATTTCGCCCAGCAGCCGCTGAAATGGCGCGACGCCCGGATCGATCTTCAGTTCGCCAAACCGCGCCTCGCCTTCCGCCGTGAATGTTCTCTGCTGAAATACCTCCAGCTCCGGGAAACGAGTCGGATCCAACCCCTTCAGGATTCGGACCGCAGACTCCGGCTTTGCGTCCACGATGTAGATCGCCTGCGCGGACAATCCGCGCGGCAGGTTCATCGAGGCATTCGACTTCAACGCGAGCCCGTTCGCCGGCAGAGCCGCCACCTCTGCCTGGCTGAATACCGACCACGATTCGATCCCGGGTCTACCTTCACCGGCGTCAGCGAACGCCCGAGCGAGCACGGTCAACGTCACGAAGGCGAGCACGCACCGCCGATCCAGATACCGACGGACGCACGCTTGATCAGCCACGGAGGTCGGTGGACCGCGGTTGGCCGGGTTCGGAGTGAAGGGAACGAGTCACGCGGGATCATTGCCTTTGCCGGACTTTCAACAAGGGAATATCGGCCGTTGGTCACCGCCATCTGGAATCCAGCCTGCGGCTCGACGGCGAAACCAAATGCAAGCTCCGGCTCGACCTCCGGCTCGCGGGAAGGGAGAGTGGGCGCCGCCGTGAACAACCCGAAGTTCGTTATCCAAGTCAGCAAAGGCCTCATCCGCCATGAGCGTTCGCGGCGGCTTGTGATGTTCTACAGCGTGCTCGTCGCGCTCTTGCTGCTCTTCGCAGGCGCGATTCTGAATTGGCCCGATCCCCGCGAGCATCCGCTCCTCTTCCTCGGCTACTGGGCGGTGTGCGGGTGGATCACGCTGCTCGCCGTGCTCCTCGCGCTCTATGATCTGGTGAAGGTGCGGGCCGAAGCACAGCGGCTGCGGCGCGAGCTCGCGCAGCAGCATTTGGAAAAGACTTCGACCGATGAGAACCCGCGCTGACAAGGAAAGGCTGGAAGACGAAATGCTCGCGCCCTTTGCCCAGCGCGCCGGGCAAAGCCGCGGGCGGCATCACCCGGAACCGGCCCATCCCCATCGCACCGAGTATGAGCGAGACCGGGCGCGAATCATCCATTCGCGGGCTTTCCGGCGGCTCGAATACAAGACGCAGGTCTTCCTCAATGGAACCGGCGATCATCTGCGGACGCGGCTCACTCACACGATGGAGGTCGCTTCGATCAGCCGCACCATCGCCGGTTCGCTCGGGCTGAATGAAGACCTCACCGAGGCGATCGCGCTCGCCCACGATCTCGGGCATTCGCCGGTGGGACACACCGGCGAGGAGCTGCTCCATGCGCTGATGAAAGAACACGGCGGGTTCGATCACAACTCGCAAAGCCTGCGCATCGTGGAGACGATCGAGCAGATCTACCCGCGCTTTGCGGGGCTCAATCTCTCCTATGAAACGCTCGAAGGCTTGAAGAAGCACGCTCGCTTCTACGATCCGCCCGAACCCGGCGGCGAGCGCTACAGCACGCCCTCGCTCGAAGCGCAGATCGCAAACCTCGCCGACGAAATCACCTACTACAGTCACGATCTCGACGACGGCCTCGACTTCCACCTCATCACCGCGGAGCAACTCGGCGAACTCGAAGTCTGGCAGGAAAGTTATGACGAGGTGCGCCGTCATTTCCCCAAGCTGAAAGGCCAGGCGCTGCACCGCTACGTCATCCGCTGCATCATCGATCGCGAAGTGCAGGATGTCATCGCGACGAGCAGCGAAATGATCGCCGCCGCCGGCGTGCAAAGTGCGGACGACGTGCGCCGCCAAAAGAAGCCGCTCATCCGCTATAGCCTCCGCCTGCTCAAGGGGAACAAAGCGCTGCGCAAATTTCTCTACAAAAACCTCTACTATCACCCGCGCGTCGCCTCCGCGAATCAGCGCGCCTGCCAGCTCTTGCGCGATGTCTTCGGCGCCTATCTCAAAAACCCAAAGCTCCTCGGCGAAGGCACCGCGCAGCGCGTGAAGCGCGACGGCCTGCCCCGCGCGGTCTGCGACTACCTCTCCGGGATGACCGATCGATATTTGATCGAGGAACACGAGCGGTTGTTCTCGCTCGAAGGCATCGCCACGACCGCGCGGAGCCGCGTAGGCACGAGGCACAGTCACCGGATCGAGTAGGCGTCAGGATGAGGGGCCAAAAGTCTTAGATACACCAATGGATGTGATAAGTTGCCGGGGGATGATCTACTTTCTGAGGCGCAAAAGACCGCAAACGTTCGCTAACTAACATTCGAAGACTACCGACAGTTAGTGGGAACGCCGTCGGCGATTTCCTGCCCTTCGCGCGACTTCGCTTCCATTGCGTTCTTTCTCGATCTTCCGCTTTCTAACTTCTCACCTCCCCCGCCCCGCGGCACAGGACCCGCCGAGGGCGTGGTTGATGACTTGGTAACCTCTTACATTACCGGCCGCAGCGCCGGCTCGCTCCAGGGGCCCTGGCCCAAGCGATTCACACCCGCCACGCGATACCAGTACTTCTGCCCCGGCGTTGCTCCGTTGCCTTCGTACTTTGCTTCCGTCACGGTTCCGAGATTGGTCCAGCTCGTTTCCGTGATCGGATCGGGGGTGCGCGCCACCAGATAGGCATCGGCATTCGGGTCGCGCTTCCAGCGGACTTCCGAGTGTCCCGGCGTGTCGGTGAAGTTCACCTTCACATTCTGCACCTGCGCCACCGGCTGCGGCGGCTTCGGCTCCGCGCGCACGTCGTAGCCGGTGGTCAGGATCTTCTCGGCGTCGCCGTCCGTCGCGCTTTCGGTGAAAGCCGCGAGGATCGCATTTGCGGAATTCCAGGCCGCGTCCGCCTCATCGCGGGTCATCATGAGCTGCTTGGTCAGCAGCTTGTTCGCCTCTACCGCAGCGTTCGCCGCCGCGAGGTTTGTCTGTGTCACCGAGAATGCCGCCAGCGGCACCGCATTACCCGGCGCATTGGGATTCGCCGTGCTCTTGGTGATGATCGTCTGCCCCTTCACGAGTTTCTGCGGGATGGGCAGGTTACTTGTATTCCTTGCTATGATCGCCATAGGTAACTTTTTCTTTGGCCCCGGCTCCGCCGCTGCCCAGCGCCAGCCAGAGTTCCAG
>JBAVML010000528.1:0-5834 GCA_049690035.1 Chthoniobacteraceae bacterium | reverse complement strand
GGGAAAACCCCTTCATCAACGCACCGCTGCCCTACGAAAACATCACCTTCGCCGCCGACATGGAGACGCCGTCGTCCGCGGCGGATTTCGTCGGCGAGAAGATCGACTCGGTGACGAAGTATGAATATCTCCCGGTCATCTGGGGGCCGAGCTACGCCACGGGCGCAGCGGTGTCCGGGCGGATCGGTAAATTCGATTACGCCGCCGAGGTGAAGAACGCGGCGCTTGGTTCGCGGCCGCAGTCGTGGGAGCTCAACGGCATCGGCTTCGAGCGGCCTTCGTTTCATGCCCGCGTCGGCTTGCGCCCGAACCAAATGTGGCGCATTGGCTTCTCCGCCGGCGATGGCCCGTATCTGCGCGATGAAGCGGGAGCCACGCTCCCGACCGGACGTGACCTCCACCATTATCACGAAAAGATCCTCGGTCAGGATATCAGCTTCGCCTGGCATCATTGGCAGGTGTGGGCCGAGTTCTTCGAGGCGCGCTATGAAACGCCGCGCGTGGGCAATGCCGACACCTTCATCTATTACGTGGAAGCGAAGTATAAGATCACCCCGCAGCTCTTCGCCGCACTGCGTTGGAATCAACAGCTCTACGCCGACGTGCGCGACGGCGAAGGCGGCCACGCCCCGTGGGGTCACGATCTCTGGCGTATCGATTCTTCGATCGCCTACCGCTTCACTGCCGACACCCAGCTCAAGCTCCAATACAGCCTCGAAAAGGAAAATGCCGGTGGCCACGGCAGCAGTCACACGTTCGCCGGGCAGTTCACGATGCGGTTTTAGTGCGGCGGCGGATTCCACGCCGACAGCGAGAAACCGGAATTCAACCATGCGCGTCGGGCTGCTTTCCCCGGGCGGAACAAATGCGTTCGACGAGGTGATTACTGCTCGACGCGCCGAGGGTCTTCAAGGTAGTCAGATCGCCGTAGTTCCCAACCCAACAACACCTAAACACCATGGCTGCACTCTTCGGAATCCTCGCTCTCCTCGCTGGCCTCGCCAGCTTTGTGTTCTTCATCATCGTGCTGATCCAGCTCTTCAAGACCAAGGGCGCGCTCCACGGTATCCTCGGGATCATCTGCGGCCTCTACACTTTCATCTGGGGCTGGATCAACGCGGACGCGCAGGGAATCAAGAAGACCATGGTGAACTGGACGATCGCGATCATCGCTCAAATCGTCCTCCAGGTGCTCGCGGCAGTCATGGGCGGCGGCCATCTTCCGACCACGCCGACCGTCCCTTAGTCGGTCGAAATCGCGGGCGCTCCTGCGCCGCGCACGCTGAGTCGGTCGTCCGGCCATTCCCCCGTTGCCGGGAATGGAGGCTCGCGCTAGTCTCCGCGCCTCCATGAACCCAACGATCCTCATCGTCGATGACGAGAAGCATACCCGCGACGGGTTGCGGGCGTCTTTGGAGGATAGTTTCGACGTGTATGTGGCGGCAGATATCGGCAGTGCGCTCGGCGTTCTGGAGAGGGAAAATGTGGATCTCGTGCTCACCGATTTGCGGCTCGGAGGAGAGGACGGAATGACGTTGATCGACAAGCTCCTCGCCCTGCCGCATCCGCCGATCGTGATCATGATGACGGCCTACGGCTCCGTGGACGCAGCGGTGGAGGCGATGAAGCGCGGGGCGTATGATTTCATTACGAAGCCGCTGAACATCGACCGACTCGAGATCCTCATTCACCGTGCGCTGCGCAGCCGCAAGGTGGAGAAGGAGGTGGTGGAACTGAAGCAGCAGGTGGAAAAGAAATACGGCCTCGAACGCCTGATCGGCGAATCAGGTCCGATGTGCGAGGTTTTCGATACGATCAAGCAAGTCGCTCCGACGCGCGCGACGGTCTTGATCCAGGGTGAGAGCGGCACGGGCAAGGAACTGGTGGCGCAGGCGATCCATGCGCTGAGCGGGCGGCCGAAGCCGAAATTTGTGACCGTGCATTGCGCGGCGCTGTCGCCGCAGTTGCTGGAGAGTGAACTGTTCGGCCACGAGAAAGGCGCATTCACCGGCGCGTTCGAACGGCGGGTCGGAAGGTTTGAGCAGGCAAATGGCGGCACCATCTTTCTCGATGAAATCGGGGAAATTGACGCGGCGACGCAGGTGAAACTGCTGCGGGTGCTGGGCGAGGAGCGCGCGTTCGAGCGGGTGGGCGGCAATCAGCCAATCAAAACCGATGTGCGGCTGGTGGCGGCGACGAACAAGAATCTCGAGAAGCTGGTGAGCGAGGGAAAATTCCGCGACGACCTGTTCTTCCGGCTCAGCGTGGTCCCGATCACGATGCCGCCGCTGCGCCAGCGGAAAGAAGACATTCCCCTGCTCGTCCAAGCATTCCTCAAGACTTTCGCGGAAGAAAATAACAAGCCTGTCACGGAAATCACCGCTGACGCCACGCAGGCGATCCTCGCTTACGACTGGCCGGGAAACGTGCGCGAACTGCGCACGGCGATCGAGCACGGCGTGGTGATGAGCACCGGGACCAAAGTGGGCCTGCGCGAGCTGCCGATGGCGGTGCGCGAAGGCGCTGCGGCCAGCCCGGCGCTCGCTTCGACAAAGTTCATCCCGACTCGCGGGAGTCGCTTCAATCTCCACGAAACTGAGCACCGCCTCATCCTCCAGGCGCTCGAAGACACCGGAGGCAACGTCACCCAAGCAGCCAAGCGGCTCGGCATCAGCCGCCGCACCCTGCATCGCAAAATCAATGAATTGAAAACCACGACCGATGGCGTTTGACCCGATCTTCCTCCTCGACGCCGCCCCTCCCGACACGCGCTGGATCTTTCTCACCTGGGTAGCTGTCGGACTGGTAGTGGTCGGGCTCGTCGCATGGTTCCTGCGGTCCCGGCGAATGTCGGAGCGAAGTCTCCAGGACGTGGTGCATCAACTCGAGGAAGGTCACTGGGTGGGCCGGCTGAAGTTGGGCCTGCTGATCGGCGCACTCGGGTTCATGGTCTATCTGTGGCTGTTTAGTAATACGGGCTTCAAGGGACTCTCCCACGAGAAGGCGATCGAACAGGCGCAGATTTCTCGCGAAATCGCCCGCGGCAACGGCTTCTCGTCAAAGATGATCCGGCCGGCAGCGATGTGGCTTTTCCAGCGGAACAAAGGCGCCTTCCCGGTCGAGCGACAGCCGGACATCTTCCACGCGCCGCTGCATCCGTGGATCAACTCCTGGTTCATCCTGCTGGCCAAGGATACGTGGTTGATGACCACGAAGACCTTCCAGTATCCCTCCGATAAGATCATCGCGGGCCTCGGGCTGACCTTTTACTTCCTCGCGGTGCTGGTGAACTATTTCACGGCCATGCGTATCTTCGACCGCCGACTCGCGCTCCTCGGCATGGGCCTGCTGTTCCTCTGTCAGCGCTTCTGGGATTTCGCGCTTTCGGGGCTGCCGCAGATGCTGATGCTGTTTCTCTTTTCGTGCGCGGTGCACACGCTTTTCCGCGCCGTGCAGGCGAAGGTGGAAGAGAGGTCGCCGCTGCCGTGGATGATCGCCACTGGAGCGTTTTTCGGACTGCTCGCGCTTTCCCACGGCTTGACCATGTGGATCTTCGCCGGAGCGCTGATTTTCACGCTCATCTATTTCCGTCCCTACGGCCGGCACGCCGGGATCATGCTCGCGGTCTTCATGCTCTTCTACGGACCGTGGCTCATCCGAAACCAGAAAGTTTGCGGAACGCCGGTCGGGCTGGGCTGGTATTCGGGACTCTACGGCGCGCGGGGGCGCAGCGAGAGCTACGAGATGCGCTCGATGAAGCTCACGCTCGACGAACTCACGCCCCGCTACTTCCGGCGCAAAGTGCAGCACGAATCGTTGCGGCAGATGGATGAGCTCTATTCGTTGCTCGGCAGCGTGATCGCCGCGCCCGTGTTTTTCCTCGCGCTCCTGCATCTCTTCAAGCGTCCGGACACCAGCGTTTTCCGATGGTGCGTTCTCCTCATGTGGCTGAGCGCGTTCATCGGCATGGGCGTCTTCGGCTTCTCCGAGGCGGACGGCTTGCATGCGAATGACCTGCACGTGCTTTTCGTGCCGATCATGACGTTCTACGGGCTCGCGTTGCTGCTGGTGATGTGGTCGCGGCTGCAGATCACCGCCCGCCTTTTCTGGCTCGGATTTGTTTCCGCGATTTACTTCGTGTCCGCGCTTCCCTTCATCGATCAAACGCTGGAGCTGCTCGGTCCGCCCACCGGACGCGTCGCCTGGCCCCCCTACATCCCGCCCTACATCGCGATCATGAACGGCTGGACGAATGAAAAGGAGATTATCGCCTCCGACATGCCCTGGGCGGTGGCGTGGTATGCCGACCGCAGGAGCCTCTGGCTCCCGATGACGGTGAAGGATTTCCTCGACCTGAACGACTACGGCCGGCTCGATGGCCGCATCGTGGGCCTCTACCTCACGCCGATCACCGGTAACAAGGCGTTCATCGCCGATATCATGAAGGGCGAATACAAGGAGTGGTCGCAATTCATCACGCGGAACGTCAGCGCGCGTGATTTCCCGCTGAAGTACGTCACCGGATTGCCCATGGACTTTGAATGCGTCTTCTACAGCGACCGCGACCGCTGGACGAATCGGGAAGATTGAAGAAAAGGATGACCCATGAATGCGCTAGGATGAAGAAGAGTGTCGAAAAGGGCTTTTATCGTTCATCATTCATCCTTCATCCTTTGCTTCCATGCCCAAAACGCCCGCCGAACCCAAGTCCCCGCCCAGCTTTGAAATCGCGATTACGCGATTGGAGCAGCTCGTCGAGGAAATGGACTCGGCCAATCTGCCGTTGCAGGACCTCATCACCCGTTACGAGGAAGGCGTGCAACTGGTGAAGGTGTGTGAGGAACGGCTGAAGGAAGCCGAGAAACGTATCGAAATTATCACCCGCAACGCAGCCGGAAAGCCGGGGCTCGCCGAATTTGAGCCAGACGGCAGACCCACCGCCGAGCCGCGTCCGGACGTCAGCCTTTTCTAGCCATGCCCACCGCCATTCTTCCCACCATCAAGTCACCCGCGGACGTTAAAGCCGTTCCCGAAAAGGATCTGGCGCACCTCGCGCAGGAAGTTCGTGAGGAATTGATCAGCATCCTTTCGGAGCAGAATCCGCAATCGGTCGGCGGGCACCTTGGGCCGAACCTCGGCGTCGTGGAATTGACCATCGCGCTGCACCGCGTCTTCAATACGCCGAGCGACAAATTTGTCTTCGACGTGAGTCACCAGGGCTACGTCCACAAGATGCTCACCGGCCGGCTCGAACGCTTCCACACTATGCGCCAGTACGAGGGGCTCAACGGCTTCCTCCTCCGCACCGAAAGCGAGCATGACTGCTACGGCGCTGGCCACGCGGGCACGGCACTGAGTGCTGCGCTCGGGATGGCTGTGGGCCGCGACAAACGCGGCTCAGACGAACACGTCGTCTGCATCGCGGGCGACGCCGCCTTCACCTGCGGCGTGAGCTACGAGGCGCTGAACAACGTCGCCGAACAGACCAAGAAATTCATCGTGGTGCTCAACGACAACGAGTGGTCAATCGCCAAGAACGTGGGCGCCATCGCGAGTTACTTCAACAAGATCGCCACCCACCCAACCTACGCGCACCTGCACGAAAAGGCGGCGAAATTCGTCGAGGCGATCGGGGGAAAATTTGCGCTCGATCTCGCGCACAAGGTCGAGGCTGGCGTGAAGAACGTCATCGTGCCGAGCGTGATGTTTGAGGATCTCGGCCTTCGGTATTACGGCCCCATCGACGGGCACGACATTCCGCTGTTGATCAAAACGTTCGAATTCCTCAAGACGCAGAACGAACCTGTCCTGTTGCACATTCTCACTACCAAGGG
>JBAVML010000527.1:0-12826 GCA_049690035.1 Chthoniobacteraceae bacterium | reverse complement strand
AGCGCTGCGTCGCGACGATCTTGAAATTGGATTTAGGGTCGAGCGGATTGGTCCCTGCGGTGATTTCATCCGCATCACTATTTCCGTCGGCATCGCTGTCAGAGCAGCGGATTTGTAAGATGCACGTTCACCTCGTTCGAGTCGCTAAGACCGTCGGCGTCGGTATCTGAATAGCGCGGGTCAGTCCCCAAGGTGGTTTCTTGGGGGAACGTCAAACCATCACCATCACCATCGTCTTCTGTGATGATTGAAATGCTATCGATTCTAGCGATCGGTGAAATTCCGTAACCATCCGCGGCTCGCATGGTTTTCGGCATACCTTCTTAACCACGGACAAATACAACCGTGAAAATTCTCGCCGGCGCTCCCGTGGGCCCCGTTTGGCGATTCCTGCGGTGTGGATGACGCATCACTTCTACCTCCTCGACAGACCGCGAGGAGACACGACTGCTGGCGCTGATGTCAATGCCGATCCGCGATTCGGCCACTCTGCCTTCGATCCTTCTCCGGGATGAAGATGCGTGGCAGCGCGGACGTTCGCCGGGATGCGAATAGACCTTGCGCGTGCTGCGGCGGGCAGGCGACTTTGGTTGACCCATGATTTATGTCTTCGCCGCTGTCGGTCTCTACCTGCTCGCGCGTAGGCTTGTGCCGCGGTGGGTGGCTTGGAATCAGCGGAGCCCGGCGGAGCGTTCGTTTGCCGTTCGCTTTACGATTTTTTCGTGGCTGCTCGCGTTCATCTTCATCGTGGCGATCCTCTTTTTGCCCAACAAGGGCCGCATCCTGATGCTGGTGCCGGTCTTCATCGCGGGGATGTCGCTCGCGCGTTGGTGGCAGAACTCGCGTGAGCGGCTGCGGCGCGAGGCGCAGGCCGAAACGGACTTCGCGCGCGCACGGCGGATCAATTGACCGATTTGAATTCGCGGCGACCCGCACTAACGTCCTTCCCATGCCCCGTTTCCATCCGATGAAATCGCTCATCCTCCCGCTCGTCTGCGCCGGCGCCCTCGCGGCAGTGGCGCTCAATGCAGCCGACAAGGCGAAACCCGAACCGAAAAAAGAATCCACCGTCATGAACAAGGAAGAACTCCGGAAGAAGCTCACCCCGCTGCAATTCTCGGTGACGTGCGAAAACGGAACCGAGCGGCCTTTCGCCAACGAATACTGGAACAACCACGAGGCTGGAATCTACGTCGATGTCATCACGGGAGAGCCGCTCTTTGCCTCGACAACGAAGTTTGAGTCGGGGACCGGGTGGCCGAGTTTTTTTGCACCGATCGACAAGGACTCGGTGAAGGAAGTGAACGACACGGCGCACGGCATGGTGCGCGTCGAAGTGCGTTCGAAATCCAGCGACGCGCATCTCGGGCACGTCTTCCCGGACGGACCGAAGCCGACCGGCCAGCGGTATTGCATGAATTCGGCGGCGCTGAAATTCATCCCGGTGGCGAAGCTGAAGGAGGCTGGTCTGGAGAAGTATCTGCCGCTCTTTGAAAAGGCAGACTCGGCGAAGGGTGCGCAAAAGTAAGCCGCTGATCATTTCCAGACCGGGGGCACGGCAGTTGCGATTCAGGGTTGCTGTGAGACTGTCTTCCATGTTTACGCGTCTGCTTTTGCTGGCCTCGGTCACCGCATCGGTGGCGGTCGCGGCGACGCCGGAGTGGGTGGTGCAGCGATTCGAGGGGCGTGACTACGTAAGTCTCGACAGCGCGGCGAAGTTCTACGGATTGCCGATGCCGCCGCGGATCGAGCCGGTGCCTCTCTTTGGGCCGCCGGTGGAAGGGAAGGATTTCGCGTCGCTCGGGAGCGCGCCGCCGGCTCCAGACTTCACGCTCAAAACGGACCAGGCGGAAATTCAGGTCATCGTGAACTCTTCGGAGATCATGATCAATGGGGTGAGGCAATGGCTCGCCTTTCCCGTGCGGGTCGAGGGCAGCCAATCATTCATCTCGCGCCTCGATCTCGTGAAGGTGCTCGAGCCGAGACTGCGGCCCGAAAAGATCGGAGGACTCGGGCCAGTCGAGACGGTGATTCTCGATCCCGGTCACGGCGGGCACGATCGTGGCGCCATTTCACGGTTTGGCTTCGAGAAGGATTTCGCACTCGACGTCGCGCTACGTGCGCGCGAGCTGCTCGAGGCCCAGCGTTACAAGGTCGTGATGACCCGGTCGTCGGACATCTTCGTGCCGCTCGAAGCGCGGGCCGACATCGCCAACCGCACCGCGAACTCGATCCTGGTCAGCATTCACTTCAACTACTCCGGCACCAATGCGGCCGCGAGTGGCTTCGAAATCTTTTCGATCGCGCCGCGCGGCGCTCCGGCTTCGAACGACGGCGTGCGCGAGCGCGACCTCCGCGAGGAACCGGGCAACGTGGTCGATCTTCCCAGCACGGCGCTCGCAGCGACGGTCTATCATTCACTCCTCGGCCACATCCCGATCTTCGATCGTGGATTGAAGCACGCGCGCTTCGCCGTCCTGCGCCGCTGCACGCGGCCGGCGGTGCTGGTGGAATGTGGTTTCGTGAGCAATGGACCCGAGAGCGCGCTGATCGGCTCACCCGCCTGGCGGCGCAAGTTGGCCGAGGCGATCGTGGAAGGCGTGGATAATTACAAGGGCCTCGCCGAACGCGGGCAGCGGCCCAAGGTGATGGCGGACTACCGCCGCGACCCGCTGCCGATCGCGCAGTGAAAGGCCAGGCGGAGTCAGTGTTCTGTTAGCGGAGATCGAATCTTCGCGTCATCCTGCTCACTGACCACGACCGCTGCTTACTTCCGTCTTTCGCGGGCCTGGGTCCTCTGCTTAAGTCACGCTCCCATGCCGAAACCCTCCCGATTCCTCCCCCACTTCGCCGTGCTTGCGAGCATGGTTCTCGCACCACTTTTCGCCGACACGATCACGCTGACGACGGGGCAAAAACTGGAGGGCAAGATCGTCAGCGAAACCGCCACGGACATCACCGTCGCGGTGAAAATCTCCGCTGCGGTGACCGATGAGCAGACCATTCCGAAATCCACCATCGCGAAGATGGAAAAGGAGCAACCGGATGAGATCGCTTGGCAGGCTCTGAAGAATCTCAAGCCCGGCGTGAACTCCCTGCCGCTCGCGCAATACGACGCGGTGCTCCGGCCATTGCAGGGCTTCGTCAATGAATACCCGCAGAGCGCGCACGCCGCGGAAGCGAACGCGCTGCTCGCCATTTTCGCGGGGGAGAAGAAACGCGTCGAAGACGGCGAAGTGCGACTCGGCGAGAAGTGGCTGACCAAGGAGGAAGTCGACAAGGAGCGCTACCAGATCGGAGCATTGCTCGGCTATCAATTCATGCGCAGTCAACGCGCGGCGGGCGATCTCATCGGCGCGTTGAATTCCTTCGAGCAAATCGAGAAAGCGTATCCCGGAGCAAAAAGTTTTCCCGACGCTGTCGATGCCGCGCGCGAAACGCTGGCCGCCTTGAAGGCGACGGTGGACCGTGCGCAAAAGACCTTTGAGACAAAGAAGGCGGAGTTTGAAGCAGGCGTCGCCGCCTCCAGTGCGCTGCAAAAACCCGAACTGCTCGCCGCCCGTCAGCGCGAACTGGCCAAAGGGGAAGCCGCCGTCGTCGCCGCGGAGAAGGCGAAGCTCAAGTGGCCGGTGCTCGTGGCGAACAGCGACAAAAATCTCGAAGCGATCGCGAAGAAAATTCCCAGCGAGGAGCAGCGGCTCGCGCGCATCGAAGTGGCCAAGCAGCGGCAGTCCTCGCAACTCGCCGAGCAGGCCCAAAAGGAACTCGCCGCCAAGGACGCCGCAGCTCAGACCACCCTGTCCAAGGCGCTCGCGCTTTGGCCCGTCAATGAACTGGCGAAGCGTCTGCAACCGGAAGCCGCCGAACTGAAGGTCGCCGCAGCCACGGCTGCTGCGACGGCGGCTGCGGCAACACCGGTCCCGACCGCCACCCCAAAACCCGCCACGCCTCGACCTCGTGTGACCACCGAAGACGCGCCGCCGGAGCCCGAGAAGCCGTTCTTCCTCACCGTCGGCGGAATGATCACGATCGTCGTTCTCCTCGCGCTCGCGCTTGGCGGTTGGACGGTCTTTCGGAAAATCAAAGGCCGCTCCAGCGACATCCTCGAATAGCCGCCATGTCCAAACGCCGCGCCCAGATCGAACGCAACACCAGCGAGACTCGCATCCGCCTCGATCTCACCATTGAGGGTCGCGGCCAGAGCAGCATCGCGACAAAGATCCCTTTCTTCGATCACATGCTTACGCTCTTCACCCGCCACAGCCTGTGCGACCTGGAGATCGCGGCCGACGGCGACATCGAGGTTGATGCCCATCACACGGTCGAAGACACCGGCATCGCTCTCGGCCAGGCCTTTGCGAAAGCACTCGGCGACAAGCGCGGCATCCGCCGCTACGGCTGGTGTTACGTGCCGATGGACGAAACGCTCGCCCGCGTCGTCATCGATTTCAGCGGCCGTCCTTTCCTGGCCTATCGTGGACCGGAAGCTGTGGCCTCCATCGGCGCGTTTTCCTTCACCCTGCTCGAGGAATTTCTGCGCGCGTTCAGCACCCACGCCGGCGCCAATCTTCACGTCGAACTGCTCTACGGCCGCGACGCCCACCACATGGCGGAAGCGGTCTTTAAGGGATTGGCGAAAGCCGTGGACCATGCCTGCCAGCTCGATCCTCGCGTCGAAGGCATCCCGAGCACGAAGGGCACGCTTTGAACGGATGGGGAGGACGGGTGAAATTGCCCGCTTCGTCCATCATCCTTCAGCTCCCATAATTTCTTCATGATCGCCCTCATCGACTACGGCAGCGGAAATATTCGCAGCGTGATCAACGCGCTCCGGCACGAACAGGCCGAGGTGGAGTTGATCAGCGATCCAGCGCGGCTCGATGAAGCTGCCGCGGTCGTTCTGCCCGGTGTGGGCGCCTTCGGCGATTGCGTGCGCGGCTTGCAGAAGCGCGGGCTATGGGAACCGATCGAGGCCTGGCTCGCGGCGGACAAACCGTTTCTCGGCATCTGTGTGGGCTACCAGATGCTGTTTGAAACGAGCGAGGAATCACCGGACGTCCGCGGCTTCGGTTTCTTTAATGGTCAGGTGAAAAAGTTCACTACACCCGGGCTGAAAGTCCCGCAGATCGGCTGGAACCAACTCGAGCTCGTTGAACCGCGTCATGCGCTCTGGCGCGGCCTGCCCGCACGTCCGCACGTTTATTTCGTCCACTCATATTTTCCGGAGACGACCGATTCTTCCGTCATCACCGCCCGCTGCACCTACGGCGAAACTTTCGCCGCGAGCGCCGCGCGAGGTCGTGCGAGCGGCGTGCAGTTTCATCCGGAAAAAAGCCAGGCCGTCGGCCTCGGTATCCTGCGCAACTTCATCGCGAGCGTCCCCGCGCCGGCAGCAGCGTAACTCCGCCGCAAGCGCGGCCGGTCATTCCCGGGTGATGAAGCCGTCCGTGTTGAAGAGCGTCCGCGCCACGCAGATGATTGCGGCCGCGAGATCGGGCGACCATTGCTTCAGGTTCCCGTCCGCCGGCAGCAGCGCCATCGCGGAAGCGGGATCATCGCGAAAGGCGGCTGCCTGGCGATCGAAGTAGGCCCGCAGCACACGCCGCTCGGTTTCGCGCGGCGGGCGGCATAGTGCGCGAGCGAACGCGCGATCCAGCGCCGGTTGCGGATCATCGCCGTGCTCGGGTGCCTTCACGTCGAGCAGTGCTTGTCGCGCGAGTCCGGCGGCGATTTCCACGAAGGCAGGATCGTTGGCCAGGGTCAGCGCCTGCAGCGGCGTGTTCGAGCGGACGCGGCGCGTGCAGACGGTCTGAAAATCCGGCGCGTCGAACGTGGTGAACAGCGGATACGGGGCCGCCCGGTAGAACTGCGTATAGAGCGCGCGGCGGAAACGATCCGCGCCGCTGTCGGCGTTCCATTTTTTGGTATTCTGCGTGAAGGCATACACGCCCTCGGCCTGCGGCGGATGCACGCTCGGCCCGCCGATGGTGCGATCGAGCAGACCGCTCGCGGAAAGCGCCGCGTCGCGGACGATCTCCGCTTCGACGCGCACCCTCTCCTGGCGCGCGAGCAGCAGGTTGCGCGGATCTTTTTCCGCCAAATCGGGACGCGCCGATGAGGATTGCCGGTAGGTCGCACTCGTGACGATGAGCCGATGCATCGCTTTCATCGACCATCCGCCCTCGACGAACGTGTGCGCCAGCCAGTCGAGCAATTCCGGATGCGTCGGCGCCGAGCCCTGCGCGCCGAAATCTTCGTCCGTCTCGACGAGACCGCGACCGAAGTAGCGCATCCACACACGGTTCATCGTCACCCGCGGTGTGAGCGGGTTGTCTCGGCTCACGAGCCACTTCGCCAGATCGAGCCGCGTGCGACCGGCGCCAGCAGGAAGGGCCGGCGGGACCGCGCTCAAGCCGCCGGGCTGGAGCGGTCCGGTCTTCACGTCGTCGCGCAGGAAGTCGCCGCGGAGATGAATGAAGGTCGTCCGTGGCTTATCCGTTTCCTTCATGATCATCAACTCGGCGAGATCGGGATTCGGCGCCGGCTTCTTCGCCGCTGCGCGCGGCGGATTGGCTTTCTCGAACGCCGCGAGCACGAGCTTCTTCCCGGCTTCGCTGCGTTTGGCCGGGGGAATTTTTAACGCCGCAATCAGCGCCGACTCCGGCTTGCCTGCTCCACCCGGCGCGGTCTCGGAAAAATCGATCGCGAAGCGGCCGATGAGATACTTCTCGTTCAAATCGTGGTGTAGCTTGAACTCGATCGGCTGGGCTGCCAGTTCGAGCGGCTTCGCGAAGATGAACACCGCCTCGTGGTCCGCATTCATCACCGCGGATTCGCCCTTCGCGACGTTGATCGCCCAGCCGGTCTTCGGGTCGTCGTCGATCGCATTCGACGCGGGAAACTTCGGCTGCTCGCGATCCGCGAACGCGCGCACAAACGGCAGCTCGACGCCGTCGATCTTCGCCTCGAAATCCGTGAGCACGAAGTTGCCGTTGCCGGCCAGGCCAGGCCCCTTTTTGGGCAGCGACTCGTGCGTGAGCACGCGCAGGCGCACCGCGGCGATTTGTTTCAACCCGCTCTTCGCGACGACGCGATAGGTGTCGTTGAAAGCACCGCGTCCGTCGGCGAGCAGCGAGCCGTCGGGCAGCAGCTCGAAGCTTGCGCCGCTCGCCGTGTCGTATTCCACGTACTGCGCGGGTGTCCATTTCACCTCCCGCTCCGGCGCAGACGGCGCGAGGCCCTCCACGATTTTCGCCAACTCCGCCTTTTCCCACGCGGCCTGCTGCTTCGCCAGGTCGGGAACGGCCGGCGGTGGCGGCAGTGCGACGGGGTTCCCAAAGACTTCGCCGCGCACGACCGCGATGGTCTCGCCCTTGTTGTTCACGTCCGTGCCCTGATTGAAGAATCCGAACAGTTCGTAGTACTCGCGCTGCGTGATGGGATCGAACTTGTGCGTGTGACATTGCGCGCAGCCCACGGTCAGTCCGAGCCACACCGCGCCGGTCGTGTTCACGCGATCGACCACCGCCTCGTTGCGGAACTGCTCCTTGTCAACGCCACCCTCTTCGTTGATCAGCGTATTGCGATGGAAGGCGGTTGCGATGAGCTGACTCTTCGTTGCCTTCGGCAAAAGATCGCCGGCGAGCTGCTCGATGGTGAATTGATCGAACGGCAGGTCGTCGTTGAGCGCCTTAATCACCCAATCCCGGAACGGCCACATCCCGCGATCATTGTCGATCGTGTAGCCGTTCGAGTCGGCGTAGCGCGCCTGGTCGAGCCAGTGCCGCCCCCACCGCTCGCCATAGTGCGGACTGGCGAGCAGGCGATCGACGAGTTTTTCGTAGGCGGTCGTATTCGTGTCGTTGACGAATGACTCCACTTCATCCGGCGAAGGGAGCAGCCCAAGAATATCGAGCGACAAGCGCCGGACGAGCGTCGCGCGATCTGCCTCGGGCGCTGGTTCGATACCCTCGCGATCGAGACGCGCGAGGATGAAGCGGTCGATCGGATTCTTCACTCGCGCTTCGTCCTGCACCACTGGCGACGCGGAACGATCCAGCGGCATGAAGGCCCAGTGCGATTCGTACTTCGCGCCCTGCTCGATCCACCGCCGCAGCGTCGCCGCCTCCGCCGGCGTCACCGCCGGTTTCTTGCTCTTCGGCGGCGGCATCACCTCGTCGGAATCATGAGTGAGAATGCGCACCATCAGCTCGCTCTCATCCGGTTGGCCCGGGACGATCGTGCGGACGCCCTCGTGCTCGGCAACGGCATTCTCTCGCGCATCCAGCCGCAGCTTTGCCTCGCGCTTCTTCTCATCCGGTCCGTGGCAGGCGAAGCAGTGGTTGGAAAGAATCGGTCGAATTTCGCGGTTGAAGCGCAATTCGTCGGCACGCAACGAACTGCTCCACGCTAGAAGCGAGCAGGCGGCCACAGCGGAGGAAAAGCGAAGTCGGAGCATGGCGAGGAAACAACTCGTGCAAAACAGCGATCTTAGCCACGCACCAGTGATGCTCATTGCTGCGGGACCGCACATGATTGGACCGAGGACGAAAAGGTTTACTTGGGCCAGACAGTTTCGCAAACTGACGCCGATGAACGCAAGATGAGTGGTCTATCATCTCCCAGCAAGGTGTCGGTGCAGCGTCCGGCGAGGGCTTCCGCGAGCCCCCGGTCATTGTCCCAAGTGGAGCGGCGAAGGGTGCTTTTTGACTGGAATCGAACGGAAACAAAATGGGCCGAATACCTGAGCGTGCCCGAACTATTTGAGGAGCAGGCCGAGCGCACGCCGGAGGCCGTTGCCATTGAGTGTCGCGATCAGCGTCTTACCTACCGCGAGCTCAATGAGCGGTCCAACCGGCTCGCCCATCATCTGCGGGCCAATGGAGTCGGTCCGGAAGTCCTCGTCGGTGTCCATGCGGAGCGGTCGGCGAAGTCGGTGTCAGCCGTTCTCGGAATCCTCAAAGCAGGTGGGGCTTACGTTCCGCTGGACACGGACTACCCAGCCGAGCGGCTGCGCCACATAATGACGGATGCACGATTGGCCGCACTCGTTCATGACGGCGACCTCCCCGACGGCGTTGATGTGCTTTGCCGGAAAATTCATCTCCAACACGACGCGGAGACGATCACTCCGGCTTCGGCCGCCAATCCCTCGCAGCGGAATGCCCCAGCGGACGCCGCCTACGTCATCTATACCTCGGGCTCGACCGGCCGCCCAAAAGGCGTGTGCATGACTCACGGGGCGCTGCTCAATCTGATTCAATGGCAGAACAGCGCTTCGTCCGTCGGTGCCGGCCAACGAACGCTCCAGTTTGCGCCGCTGGGTTTCGACGTTTCTTTCCAGGAAATCTTTTCGACCCTTTCCACGGGGGGGACCCTCGTGATCGCACCTCGCGAGGAACGAAAGGATTTCTTTGCGTTGGTGCGGCTGATCGAGCGCGTGCAGATCCAGCGGCTCTTTCTTCCCTGTGTCGCGTTGGAATACGTTGCTCAGGTTGTCGCGGAAACCGGTCATGTGCCCGGCGCCCTGCGGGAAGTGATCGTCGCTGGCGAGCAGTTGCGGATTACCCCAGCGATCAAGGCCCTCTTTGCGCAACTCGACGGAGCCCGACTCGTCAATCAGTATGGGCCGACCGAGGCGCACGTGGTCAGCGCGTGTGAACTCACCGGCGATCCGATCCGCTGGCCTTTTTGGGCGCCCATTGGCCGACCGACTGCGAACACGCAGCTTTACATCCTCGATCCACAGCTTGAACCGGTGCCGGTGGGAGTCGAAGGCGAACTCTACATCGGCGGGGCGCAAGTGGCCCGCGGCTATTGGCGGCAGCCCGAATTGACCGCGGAGCGTTTCATTCCAGATCCGTTCAGTTCGGAACTGGCTGGACGGCTGTATCGCACGGGCGACCTGGCCCGCCATCTGCCGGACGGGAAGATTGAATTCTTGGGGCGCAGCGATGACCAGGTGAAGATTCGCGGCTTTCGGGTGGAACTCGGGGAAGTCGAATCAGTCCTCGCGCACCACCCGAAGGTCCGCCAGTGCGTGGTTACAGAGATGCAGCTCGCGACCGGAGGCAAATGCCTGGCCGCCTACCTCGTGCCGGCTGAAGGGACCCAGCCGTCCGCGCAGGAATTCAAGGACTTCCTCAAGGAGAAACTGCCCTCCCACATGGTGCCCGGTGCTTACACGATTCTGACCGCCTTGCCGCTCAGCCCCCACGGGAAGGTGGATCGACGTGCGCTGCCGCCACCCGATGTGGAATCGAGACGAGGCGACGCCTACTTCGCGCCGCGAAACGATCTCGAAAACCAGATCATGCAGGCCTGGCAGAATGTCTTCGTTAATCACACGATTGGTGTCCGCGACAATTTCTTCGACCTCGGCGGCGATTCGTTGCTTGCTCTGACCCTCATCGCGGAAATCAACCGCCTTCTGAAGGTCGATTTGGAAGTTCTGACCCTCTTCGATAACCCCACGGTCGAGGAACTCGCCAGAGTTCCGCTCAGGGACAAAAAAGGTGCGAGCGAACGCAGAATCACCGCGATTCATCCGGGTGGCGAAGGCCCTCCGCTCGTTTTCCTCTGGCGCAATGCTCCCGTCCAGAGCTTCGCCCGAGCTCACGTAACGAAGTGGCGTCAGCCGTTTCTTACTACCGAAGCGCCGTTCTCTCGAGAGGTGCTGGAAGACGCCGTTCGCGACGACCGAACGCGTTTTCCTAGTGTCGAAGAAATCGCGGCTGCGCACACCGACCTGATCCATCAAGCAGGCCTGCGCGGACCATTCCTGCTCGCGGGTTATTCTTACGGTGGCGCACTTGCCTTCGAAGTTGGCCACCAACTTCTCGGACTCGGTCACACCATCGAAGCCGTCCTCATTTTCGACAGCGACCGGCCCATCCGGCAGTGGCAGCGGTGGCAGTGGCACGCGCGTCGATTCGTCCAAGAAGGCCCCAGCTATGTTTGGCGTCGGATTCATTCACACCTGGATTGGCGGCGCAAACAAGCCGCCGAAAGTGCGCAGACCGCGAACGATTCGGGAACCGAAGGGACCGGAGCCAACTTGCGCAAATCGGAGGACCGTTGGGAAACAATCGACCGTATCTGGAAGGATGCCTCGGACCGGTACCGATCGCGTCCGCTCGCGTGCCGGGGTGTCTTGTTCAAAGCCACGGACAGTATCTACCCGGACAAACACGACTTCGACGGCTGCCTGGGCTGGCGCCGGCTCTTCACGAAAGGGCTCGAGGTAATCGAGATCCCGGCAAACCACTATTCGATGTGGCAGCAGCCTGCCGTTCAGGCGCTCTTCGAACGATGGAATTCCTCGCTCGAAAAAATGCGCGCGTCACCTCCGCCTTGATCGAGGGCGCGGGCCACTTGCCGCCTTTGCATCGCGAGCCCAGGCGATAGCCTGTGCAGATGCGCTCCCCGATTTTCCTCCTTCTCGGTGTCCTGACTTTTTCCGCAAGTGGTGCCGAGCCAGCGGCTCGTTGGTGGAAGGGGAATCTCCATACGCATTCGTTGTGGAGCGATGGGAATGATTACCCGGAGATGATCGCGGCGTGGTACAAGGATCGCGGGTGGAACTTCCTCGCGCTGTCGGATCACAATATCCTCTCCGATCACGAGCGCTGGATCGCGGCGGCGAAGGGTGGACCGGCAGCGCTCGAAAAATACGTGGCGCGCTGGGGCGAGCCCTGGGTGGAGCGGCGCGTGGAAGAGGGCGAGGAGCGCGTGCGCCTGAAGACGCTGGCGGAGTTTCGCGGGAAGCTGGAGGAGCCGGGACGCTTCCTCATGGTGCAGAGCGAGGAGATCACCGCGCCGACGGTCCACATCAATGCGACGAACATTCAGGAGAAGATCCTGCCTTACACAGCAAATACGAGCGACAGCGCGGGCGTGGTAGCCGCGATGCAGCGGACGGTGAGTGCGGTGCTGGAGCAGCGGCAGCGGACGGGCGTGCCGATGTTCCCGCACATCAATCACCCGAATTTCAAATGGGCGATCACCGCGGAGGAGCTGATGCAGGTGGAAGGCGAACGGTTCTTCGAGATCTATAATGGGCATCCGCTGGTCCGGAACGAAGGCGACGAACTGCACGCGGGGACGGAGCGCATGTGGGACATTCTCCTCACGGAGCGGCTGGCCGTGCTGGGGAAGGAAGGGATGTACGGTCTCGCGACCGATGACGCGCACAACTATCACAATGAGCCGAAGAAGCTGAGCCATCCGGGCCGCGGCTGGGTGATGGTGCGGGCGGAAGAGCTGGAAATCGGTGCGCTGATCGCGGCGCTGGAAGCGGGGGATTTTTATTCTTCATCCGGCGTGACGCTCAAGGATGTGCGTCGCGAGAAGGGGCGGATTGCACTAGAGATCGAGCCGGAGAGCGGGGTGACTTACACCACGGAATTCATCGGCACGCGGACAAATTTTGACCGTGCGTCGCAGCCAGTGCCCGATGCGAATGGAGCGCCGCTGCGCGTGACGCAGCGCTACAGCAAGGACATCGGCACTGTCCTCGCGCGGGTGGAAGGTACTTCGGCAAGCTATACCCCGAAGGGCGACGAGATCTATGTCCGGGCGCGTGTCGTTTCGTCGAAGCGGAAGGCGGACCCGGCGGTTGAGGGGGAATTCGAGCAAGCGTGGACCCAGCCGCTCGTGGTCAGTGGACGCTGAGCTGTAGTCACAAATCCGAAAGAACGATCCGCGCCAAGGCGGTGCGTCGTGCTTGCTCGAATCACTGAATTGCCGCGAATGGCGACCGACAAGAATTGCCGGATGCCTCTCGAATCCCACCACCTACGATCCCGCTCCCGGACACGTGAAACGG
>JBAVML010000526.1:0-12079 GCA_049690035.1 Chthoniobacteraceae bacterium | reverse complement strand
GAGCGCGTCCCTCCAGCGACGAAACGCCGCCGGGCCTCGTCTTCCAAAACTCCGGCGGCGGGGACTGGGGCAAGCTGCAGAAGGGCGCACACGTCACGAAAACCAGCGACCTTCCACCGATCCTCACGCCCGAGCAGGCGCTCGCCCTCGACGGGAAATTCTCCAAATACCGCGCCCTCGCCGCGCAGCCCGGCGACCTCGCGCGCGGCAGGCAGGTCGCGCTGCTCTGCCAGACATGCCACCTCTTCGGCAAGGAAGGCGGCAACATCGGCCCGGTGCTGAGCAGCGTCGGCGCGATGGGCACCGAGGCGATCCTGCGCAACATCATCACGCCCAATGCGGCGATGGAAAACGGCTACCGCATCTTCCGGGTGGAAAAGGCCGACGGCTCGATCGTCGAGGCGTTCTTCGTCAGCGAAGACAAGAATGCCGTGGTCATCCGCCTGCCCGGCGCGGGCGATCAGCGCATCGAGCGGAAAGACATCCGCAGCACGAAATATCTACGCCGCTCGCTCATGCCCGAAGGCATCCTCGACGGGATGACCGACCAGCAGGCGAGCGACCTCTTCGCGTATCTGCTGTCGCTGAAGTAGGTGGGATCATTTTCGAAACATTCTGCAATAAAGCTTTGCAGGCCTGGGCCGCGCTGAGGACTTTCGTGGAGCGCACCACCGCGCGATCAACCCAGGGAACCCACAGGGAAATACCATGCCTACACTCTCCACTACCGTCGATGGTCTGAAGCTGCCAAATCCATTCATCATCGGCTCGGGCCCACCGGGAACCAATCTCAACGTTATCGCGAAAGCCTTCAAGGAAGGCTGGGGCGCGGTCATCGCCAAGACGGTGTCGCTCGATGCAAGCAAAGTGATCAACGTCACGCCGCGCTATGCGAAGCTGCATTCCTCCGATGGGAAGGAAGTGATCGGCTGGGAGAACATCGAGCTGATCAGCGACCGCAAGTTTTCGATCTGGCTCGAGGAGTTCAAGAAGTGCAAAGACATGTTCCCGGAGGGCGTGCTCATCGCGTCGATCATGGAGGAGTACCACAAGGACGCGTGGGTGGAGATCACCGAGCGTTGTCAGGACGCGGGCGTCGATGCGTTCGAGCTGAATTTTTCCTGCCCGCATGGATTGCCCGAGCGGAAGATGGGCGCGGCGATGGGCCAGGATCCGGACATTCTCGAAGAAGTCTGCGGCTGGGTCGCGGGTGCCGCGAAGAGACCGGTCTGGGCCAAGATGACGCCAAACATTACCCATATCGAAGACCCGAGCCGCGCGGCGCTCCGTGGCGGGGCGCAGGGCATCGCGGCGATCAACACGATTCGCAGCGTGATGGGCGTGAATCTCGAGACGCTACGGCCGGAGCCGACGGTCGAGGGTTACACCACTCCGGGCGGCTATTCGTCGCGCGCGGTGAAGCCGATCGCGCTGCGCATGGTGATGGAGATCGCCACGATGATTCGCAATGAATTCCCTGGTCGCACGCTCTCCGGCCTCGGCGGCATCGAGACGGGCGAGGACGCCGCGCAGTTCATCCTGCTCGGCTCCGACACCGTGCAGGTCTGCACGGGCGTGATGAAATTTGGCTACGAACACGTGAAGCCGATGTGCGACCAACTCCTTGCCTTCATGGAAAAGAAGGGCTTCGAGACGCTCGCCGATTTCAAAGGCCACTCGCTCGACTATTTCACCACGCACGCCGATCTCGTGAAGCGCCAGCAGGAACGCAAAGCCGCGCAGAAAGCCGCGGCCGCCGAGCCGACGAAGAAGGTCGTTCTCGCCGACGGCGAGTGGAGCGGCGACGACTTCGTGAAGCAGAGCGACGCGCTCGCACGCTAACCGTCATGAGTGCCACCACCGCATTGACGCCGTGCCCATTCTTTATCGGCGGTGAATGGCTGACTCCGGGACTCGGATCGACGCAGGTTTTCAACCCGTCCACGGGCGACGTGATCGCCGAATGCCCGACCGGAGGAGGCAGCGAGGTGAATGCCGCGGTCGAGGCGGCGGCGGCGGCGTTTCCGGCGTGGAGCGAGACGCCGGTCGTCGAGCGGGCGCGGCTGATGTTTCGCTACCGGCAACTGGTGGAGGAAAACTTCGACCGGCTCTGTGCGACCGTCTCGCGCGAGCATGGCAAGACGGTCGCGGAGGCCCGTGGGAGCTTGTTTCGCGGGCTGGAGAATATCGAGTACGCGTGCGGCGCGCCGTCGCTGCTCATGGGCGCCACGCTGGAGAATCTCGCGCGCGGCGTGGACTGCGAAACGCTGCTCCAGCCCCTCGGTGTGTGCGTCGGCATTACGCCGTTCAATTTCCCCGCGATGGTGCCGCTGTGGATGTTTCCGCTCGCGCTCGTCTGCGGAAATACCTTCGTCCTTAAGCCGAGCGAAAAAGTGCCGCTGACCGCGGTGGCGCTCGTCGAGTTGCTCGAAAAAGCCGGCCTGCCGAAAGGCGTGCTCAACGTCGTCCACGGTGGACGCGAGGCGGTCGATGCGCTGCTCACCCATCCCAAGGTGCGCGCGGTTTCGTTCGTCGGCTCGACGCCGATCGCGCGCTACATTTACGAAACCGGAACGCGCCACGGCAAACGCGTGCAGGCCAACGGCGGCGCGAAGAATTACATCGTGGTGATGCCCGACGCCGACGTGGCGAAGACCGTCGAGAGCCTTTCCACCGCCGCTTTCGGCTGCGCCGGGGAACGCTGCATGGCCGGCTCCACGGCGCTCGCGGTTGGCGCCGCGGCGGAGCGGATGCTGCCTTCACTCATCGATGCGGCGCGGGCCATCAAGGTCGGCCCGACGGATCGCGCCGCGCAGCCTGATATGGGGCCGGTGATCTCGGCGCCGCACCGCGACCGCGTGCTCAGCCTCGTGGCCAGCGGCGAGAGCGAAGGGGCGAAGATCGTCGCTGATGGTCGCGGCGTGCGCGTCGCGGAAGCGCCGGGCGGCTTCTACGTCGGCGCGACGATTGTCGATCACGTGCAGCCTTCCATGACCATCGCCCGCGAGGAAGTCTTCGGGCCCGTGCTCAACGTCATGCGCATGGATGACCTCGACGCCGCGATCGAGATCGCCAACCGCTCCGCCTACGGCAACGGCGCCGCCATCTTCACCAACTCCGGCAAAGCCGCGCGCGAGTTCAAGCACCGGGTCAAAGCCGGCATGGTCGGCATCAACGTGGGCGTGCCGGCGACGATGGCGATGTTCCCCTTCACCGGCTGGGACGAATCTTTTTTCGGAGACCTGCACATCCAGGGCCGCGAAGCCGTGCAATTTTACACCCAGCAGAAAGTCGTCAGCACCCGCTGGTTCGGCGAAGGCGTCGGCGACGTGTGGAAAAAATAGGCGGCCGCACTAGAACTTGATCGACGCAAAGACGGTGCCTTCCTGGCCGGAGCGCAGATTCCGCCGGGTGTCACCGGCCGTGCCCGTGAAGCCAACCGTGAGGTTGCGATTGATCCGCGCGCTGAGCGTGTAGCGTGCGGAGAAAAGGTCGTCGCCCACCTTGAAAAAGTCGGAGTGCGCGTAGTTCCCAGTGACGCTCGAGACGAGCCACGGAGTGTGGTGATAGAAAAGCTGGAGGAAGGCGGTGAGTTGGTTGCCATCTTTCTGGGTCGGGCTCTCGACGTCCCAGAACCGCGTGTAATCGGCCTCGGCGAGCAGGGTCCACTTTCGCGAAATACCCCAGCGCGTGTAGGCGCCGACGCGGCCGCGATCGGCCTGATCGGAGGATCCCCCGACGCCCTGGACGCCGATCGCGAGATTGTCGGCCGGGTAATATTCATACATGAACCCGCCGCCCCACTCGCGGCTCTCCGAGACGCGCTCGTCGAAGCTCGGTGCGTAAGCGTAGGCGGACCCGAGCCACTTTTTCGTCCACTGCGAATATTTCACCTGCAGCGGGTAGTCGTAGATGCCGTTGCGATTGAGGTTGAGGAGGTAGGTCGTCTGGTCGTCGATTTGCAGACCGAGCGGCAGGTAGTCGCGGCCGATGACCAGCTCGCTCCCGCTCGTGATCCGCCATTCGATCGCGAGCTTTTTCAGGTAAAAGTCGTCGCCACCGACCGAGGTGAGATTCGGCCCGAGCTGGACGTCATGCGTCGCGGTGTCGCGGTAGCCGACTTCGGTGCTCACGCGGAGCTCCGGACGGGCGCGGAACTGGACCGTGGCACGCGCGATGGCAGCAAAGGCCGGGTCGTTCTTGTTCGTGTCGAATTCGTGATTGAAACGCGTGGTGCTGATGAAGTCCGCGAAGACGGGGCCGAAGTTTCCGCCCCAGTTCCCGTCGCCGTAATCCCCGCCGAGGATTTTGCCGAGCAGCATGCCCGTCATATCCGCATCCGAGAGGCTTTGGTCGATGTCGATCCCGCGCCCGTAGGGCCGGAGCAGGCCGCGGCCCTGCGGCGAAAAGTGGCACGAGACGCAGTTGGGATATTGGTAGCTGATCATCCGCGGCGCAGCATGCAGGGCCCCTCCGCAGAGGAAGACGCCGGTGATCCAAGCAAGGCGGCAAAGCCGGAGCGTGCGGGTGAACAAGCGTGATCGGTTGAGGGGAAAAGACATCGGAATTGGGCGTGAGCGCGCAGTTCGCGCTAGCGAGGCGAACCTGTCCAGCCAATGCGTGATTTTGTTAGTAACAACTTTGAAACAAATCCTGCCAGCGATCGGGAATCGGTTTGAGCGAACGAGGCGATTTCTGCGAACGTCGGGGCGATCCCGTCCTTGCTCCAAACTTTGCCACGAATCACTCACCCTCACTCGCGATGAGCCTGCGCTTGGAGATGCTGCAAGTCGCGCGGCTCGCGCCGAAGGCACTCGGTGAGTCAGCGGAGTTGGTCCGCGGATTTTTTACCCGGCAGTTTCTTGCCGAAGGCGGCGCGGGCGATCGCGCGGGGAAGGCGGATCTGTATTATACGATTTTCGCGCTGGCGGGACTGGAGGCGATGCAGGTGGAGGACATTGGGAATTGGAAACTAAAAATTGAGAACTGGCTGAGGTTCTTCGGCGACGGGTCGGGGCTCGACTTCGTGCATCTCGGCGCGCTGGCTCGGTGTTGGGCGGCGGTGGGAGCGGAGAAGATGCCGGCGGGGCTCGCGGAGCAGTTGCTCGCGCGGTTGGAGGCACACCGTTCCCGCGATGGCGGGTACGAGGCCGACGTCGGCGCGGAGTTTGGGAATGCGTATGGGTGTTTCGTGGCGCTGGGTGCTTATCAGGATTTGCAGCGTGAATTGCCCGAGCCTCTGCGGATGGTGCAGTGCCTGAAATTTCTCGAGACGCCAGACGGAGCGTGGGCCAATGCGCGCGGGCTGAAGATCGGCTCGACGAATGCGACCGCGGCGGCGGTGACGCTGCTGCATCAGCTCGGCGTGCCGGTGAATGATATCGTCGGCGACTGGCTGCTCGCCCAGGCGCACGGGGAGGGCGGCTTTTTGGCGATGCCCAAGGCGCCGCTGCCCGACCTCCTCTCCACCGCCACCACGCTGCACGCCCTGGCCTGCCTCGAACGCGATTTGCCCGAGCGAGTGCGTGAGAAGACGCTCGATTTCATCGACACGCTCTGGAGCGCGGAAGGCGGCTTCCACGGCCACTGGGCCGACGACCATCTCGACGCGGAATACACTTTCTACGGCCTGCTGGCGCTGGGGCATCTCAGCGTCTAGCGCTACTTCACCTCCAGCAGCTTCTTCATCGCATCGATCAGGACCGCCTCGGCACCCGGTCCTACATTGGACGATCGGATCCCCGTCTCGTAGCCGCCTTCGGGATAAGCGGCGGCGGTGCCGATGTAACCCGGGCCATATTGGCCGTAGGCCGCCATCATCACCTTCAGATCGGGCCGCATCTTTTTCGCCGCGACCTGATATTCCACGAAGAGCTCGCCCGGAAGGTGGAGCATGCGCACATCACCAAGGCGCAGGCAGGTCACGTCGATCTTGTTCCCCGCGCGCGACCAGCGCAGCCAGGCGAGCTGATCGGCCATGGAAATATAACCCCGCGGCGCGACGATCTTCAGTTGCGCGATGAGATCGTTTTCCTCCAAATGCTCCGCGATCGGCAAGCTCACCGGCACGCTGCTCCAGCCGAGATCGGCCGCCGTCACGGGGCGCTTCTCCGCTTTCTCAAAAGCCTCGCGCATTCCCGCCGCGAGGCGCGTGGCGAGCAGCATGCGATTGGGCTGCGCGCCGTCGTTGTATTTGCCCGCGGCCACATTGCCGCCGGCGCCGTTGAAATGCACGTGCAGCGCTGCGTTCACATCCTGCCCGCGGATGAAGCGCGCGATGCCGGGGAAATCCGGACTCGGGATGCCGAGCCGATAGTAACTCTGCGGATGGCACGCATACGCGCTGAGCACAGCGATCGGCTTCTCGCCATTCCAGAACGTGAGCACCGACACCATCGGATCGATCACGCCCTCCGGCAGCGCGCGCAGTTCCTCGATCTTGCAGGAGCTTCCGCGCATCCGCCCCACCTTGCCCTCCGGCGTGCGCTCCACGCGGCGATTCGACGCCACCTCCCTCACCTCCGCCTGGCCGTAGCCCACGTGCGTCACCGGTTGAGCCAGCGGGAGCGCCGCGCGGATCGCGTCGGCGGCCCGCTGGATGACGACGCGATGAAAATCCCCGCTGAACCGCGTGTATCCCTCGATACCCATTTCCTTGATGATCTGCTCCGCCGTGAAGTCGCACCCCGGCGCGTCGTGCTGATGCAGCGCGTGCACTGCCACGCGGCCCGGCACCGTGCCCGCTGCTTTCGCCAGCTCCGCGCGGAAGGCATCGTGCCCGCCATTCGCAATCCCGATCCAATCCACCGCGCAAAGCACGATCGGCTGCTCCGCCCCCAGCAAAACCACCCCGCGGCAGCGCAGCGTCAGTTCGTCCACGCGCTTCACCGGATCGTAGGCCATTGCCGAGCCGAGCGGCGGCGTGGCATCGACATCGAAGGTGGCGACGCGCAGCCCATCGGCCGCGCCTGCGGCGAAGGCAGTGAGGAGCAACGCGAGAAGAGGGAGGGAACAGCGCATGGCAGAGGTTGGTTTTTGGTGGGGAGCGCCCGCGGCAGAAACCGCGTGCAAGTTATCATCACGAGATGCCGCGAGGCGGCGGGAGCTTTGGGGAAAAATACGCGCCGGGCGCTTTCGTTCAGTCCGGGCAGCGCAGCAAGCGGTGGCTGGAGTCGATCATCGGCCGTCCTCCGCCAGCACCGCGCGCTGTCGCCGCTGAATGCATTCCCACTTCTCATCACCGCGAACGCGCCTACATTTCCCAGCATGCCCAAACACATCGTGCTCTACGACGACGAATGTCCGATGTGCACGTTCCAGATGAAGGTGCTGAGCTGGCTGGATTGGTCTCACGCGCTCTCGCTGGTGCCGCTCTCGGATGCGAAAGCAAAGGAAGTGGCGCCGCAGCTCACGCGCGAGGATCTGATGGAAGCGATTCATTGCGTAACGCCGGAAGGGCGCGTGTATCGCGGGGCGCGGGCGATTCGGTTTGTGGGAATGCGGCTGCCGCTGCTGGTGCCGGTGGCACTGTTTCTGTGGCTTCCGGGGGTGATCTGGATCGCGGAGATCGTTTACCAATGGGTGAGCCGGAATCGGCTGCTGATCAGCCGCGTCTTCGGCTGCAAGGACGCCTGCGCGATCCTGCCGGCCCGGAAGCGGGAGCAGGACAAGCTGGCGTGAGGGAAGAAAAAGGGGAGCGCGAAAGTCGAAAGTCGAAAGAACGAGCGCTGCGCGCGGCCACGGCGGCGTTGCGCGCGGAGATGAACGCGGCGGGGCACTGGGAGGGCGAGCTTTCGAGCAGCGCGCTTTCGACGGCGGTGGCGGTGGTGGCGCTCGGCCAAGTGGATCCCAGGGCGAATGCTGGGTTGATAGCCGGTGGACTGCGGTGGCTGGCGGAGCATCAAAACGCGGACGGGGGCTGGGGCGATACGGTGAAGAGCAGGAGCAACATCAGCACGACGTCGCTGTGCTGGGCGGCATTCGGAGCGAGCGGAGTGGATGAGGAATATGCGGCGACGGTGGAGCGGGTGCAGGCGTGGCTCGCGGAGGCGAGCGGCGAAACCGGGGGGCGGACTCTTCATTCGCCAGCCGGGGAAGGCGGACGGCAGATCCGCCCTCCGGTTCTGGCCCGAGCAATCGCGAATCGTTACGGGAAGGATCGCACTTTTTCCGTCCCAATCCTGATGATGCTGGCGCTGAGCGGGCGGATCGGGTGGGAGCACGTGATGCCGCTGCCGTTTGAGCTGGCGGCGTTGCCCCATCAGTTTTTCGGAGCGCTGCAATTACCGGTGGTGAGCTACGCGCTGCCGGCGCTGATCGCGATCGGGCAGACGATTCACTTTCACCGACCGTCGCGGAACCCGCTGGTGCGCTTGATCCGCGGGTTGGCAAAGGCGCGCACATTGCGCGTGCTGGAATCCATCCAACCGCCAAATGGCGGCTTCCTCGAAGCCACCCCGCTGACCAGCTTCGTGACCATGAGCCTCGCGGCGATGGGCGTGATTGATCACCGCGTGACCCGGCGTGGCGCGACCTTTTTGCGCACCTCGGTCCGGCCGGATGGAAGCTGGGCGATCGACACGAATCTGGCGACGTGGACGACCACACTGGCGATCAAGGCGCTCGCGCATCAGCCCGGCACGCTGACACCCGAAGAGCGGCTGACGCTGCGCGAATGGCTGCTCGGCCAGCAATATCGCGTCGAGCATCCCTACACCCACGCCGCGCCAGGTGGCTGGGCGTGGACCGATCTCCCCGGCGGCGTGCCCGACGCCGACGACACGCCCGGCACGCTGCTCGCGCTGCTCGCGCTCGGCACCGTGGAGCCGGCGACACGCATGGCGGGGCTGGCCGGCGTGCGCTGGTTGCTCGATCTGCAAAATCGCGACGGCGGCATCCCGACCTTCTGCCGCGGCTGGGGCGCGCTGCCGTTCGACCGCAGCTCGCCCGATCTCACCGCACACACGCTCCGGGCATGGAGCGCGTGGCTGCCGCAGCTCGATGACGCACTCAAGGCCCGCACTCTTCGCGGCATCAAAAACGCACTTCGTTTCCTCGCGAAAGCTCAGCGCCCCGACGGCTCGTGGCTCCCGCTGTGGTTTGGGAATGAGCACGTTCATGACGACGAAAACCCGCTCTACGGCACAGCGCACGTCGTCATCGCGCTGCGCGAATTACGCGAGCGTGGCTTCGAGACGCACGACCTCCTCGACCGCGGCACCAAGTGGCTCGCCGCCGCGCAAAATCCCGACGGTGGCTGGGGCGGCGCAAAGAGCATCGCCTCCTCCACGGAGGAAACGGCGCTCGCAGTCGAAGCCCTCGCCGGCACGCGGCACGTCGTGGCGGCCGAGCGCGGTGCGGTGTGGCTGGCCGCGAGGGTCGAGTCCGGTGAATGGCGCGAACCGGCGCCGATTGGCTTCTACTTTGCGAAGCTCTGGTACTTTGAACGCCTCTACCCGCTGATCTGGACGGTCGGCGCTCTCGGCCGCGTCGGCGCCGTGGAGGCGCTGATCGCCCCGCCAGATGCGTCGGCGCGTTGACTAATCGTCGGCGTCCACGTCGGGCACGCGCGCGATGCAGCGCTGCTGCCGGGGTGAAGTAACCTGGCCTCCTACAGCAGCGCGCTGTCGTCGCGCTTCTCCAGCCGCATCACCTGCTTCTTCACTACCTCGATCTGCTTGGTCAGCTCAAAGAGCGCCTTGATGATCTCGGCTTTCGTCGGCTCGTCACCGAGCGCGGGGAGCAGTGGATGGAGGCTGGTGACGCCGGTGGAGAGTTGATTGCAGGCGGCGCGGATATGCTGGATGGCGGTGGGTCGGTCCATGAAGAACCATTGGTTCAAGATTCGCTCGATGCCCAGCAGGCTCTTTCCCGGATGAAGGAAATTTCAGTTTCCAAAAAGCGCATCCACGCCAATCGTCGGAAGCATGACGCGCATTGTGGTGACCTGCGGCCCAAGCTACGAGCCGATCGATGAAGTCCGGAGATTGACGAATTTTTCCACTGGTGAGACGGGCATCATCCTCGCCAACGCCCTGGCGAGCGCCGGCTATGAAGTGCGATGCTTGAAAGGCGTTGGCGCCACTTGCGGACGGGCGATCGAGGGGGCGCAAGTGACGCCGTTTGCGACGAACGCCCACCTGCTGCTGGCCTTGGAGTCGGTGCCGGAACGCGAGTCGATCGCAGCGGTGTTTCACCTCGCGGCGCTGTCGGATTTCAAGGTGAAGAGCATCCATCGCAGCGACGGCACGGAGATCGCCGCGCCGAAGATTCCCTCCCGGGAGGGCGACCTGCTGCTGACGCTGACGCCGGCGCCAAAGGTGATCGCGCAGCTGCGCCAGCTTTTCCCCGTGAGCCGCATCGTGGGCTGGAAGTATGAACTGAACGGGAGTCGTGCGGATGTGCTCCGGTTGGCGCTGCAGCAGATCGATCAGAACCGGACGGACGTCTGCGTGGTCAATGGGCGGGCCTACGGCGCCGGTTTTGGCTTTGTGGAACCCGGGGCGCCGCTGGTGCATTGCGCGGACAAGTCGGAGCTGTGCAGCCACATCGTGGGCTGGCTCGGGCTCGCCGTGGCGCGGTGAGGAAAATTTACTTCCTCGGCGGCGCGAGCTTCTTCGCCTGCTGCGCGGCCACCCGCTGGTGTGTCTCCGTGCCAATCCAGATGTCGGTGCAGCGCGAGCGAGCGCCAGGCAGTTCCGCGGTGAGGTTGACGACGAGATCATCGCCGACGGCGAGGTCGCTGAGTTTTACCTGCTCTTCGCCGCGCCAGACGCGGGTGTCGGACGAGACCAGCAACTCCGTGCGGCCGATGTCCGGCGGCTTTTCCAGGTCGCCATTGTAGTTCTTCACCTCGGGGATTTGCCGCGCGACGTGCAACTTTCCTTCCGCGAGCTGCAGCGCTTCGATGCGGTAGCTGAGGGCGTTCGCTGCGAGAAAACTGAACTCGTCGCTGACCAAACTCGCGCGGTTAAACCTGCCCCGTTCGTCCTGATACAGGCTGAAACGGCAGCGCGTGCCGGGCGGCAGATCGGCGAGGCTGGACTCGGCATTGAGATACTTCACCGAGCCTTCCGGGATAACGGTGAAGTCCACCATCTCGACCGTGCGCTCCGTGCGAAACTGGCCCGTGCGTGTCGCCGCGTCCGCCTTCACCAGCTCGCCGAAGACGAGGTGCTCAGAGAAGCGCGGCGGCATCCCGGCAGTCTTGAGCTGATACCACGGCAGGTGCTCATTGCCGTGGTCGGTGCGGAAGGGGAACTGCGCCGGGTATTCCTTCGGCACGCACTCGGTCAGCTCCTCGGTCTGGAGCCGTGCATAGCCGTAGCCCATGAGGCTCTCGCCGTAGAATTGGTCCTTGATCGGCCAGCCGCTGCCGAAGACCCGCACGACGCGGCCCCGGCGGAATCCTTCCAGCATGTTCGACACGCTGAAGACCAGTTGCACACCGCTCGTGCCGTAGGCATCGACGGATGTTTTCCTGATTTCGAGCAATGTCGATTTTTCTTTGTCCACGGGCGGATTCCACGTCCGCAGTTCGTCGTTGGCGACGACAACCGCGATCTCTTTTCCGATCACGAAATCGTCCATGAAATTTTTTTTGAAGTTCGGCGCGTCGCCGCTGAAGAGCGTTACCGTGAGTTGATTGCCCTCAGTCTTGTCCACCCATCCGGGCACGCCGCGCTTCCTGGTGAACTCCACGAACTTCTTGCGTTGCTGCTCGGTCGCGAGCTTGTGCGTCTCCGTGCCGATCCAGATATCACTGCACCAGCCGGGGCTGTCCGCGGTCTTGCCGGTGATATTGAAGAGCAGCTCGTCGCCGACGGTCAGAGCCGCGAGTTTCACCTGTTGGTCGCCCTTCCAGACGCGGGTCTCGTCCTTCACCAGCAAATCCTTCCGGCCGAGATCGGGTTGGTTTTTGGAAATGCTCTGCTTGGTCGCGAGCAGCTTGCCTTCACCCAGCTTTAGCTCATCGAGCCGGTAGGAAAAGCTGTGACCCGCATCCATCGTGAATTGATCCTGCATCGTCGCGAGCCGCGTGAAATCGCCGTGCACGTCCTGATTCAGAAAAAAGAGAAAG
>JBAVML010000525.1:0-12718 GCA_049690035.1 Chthoniobacteraceae bacterium | reverse complement strand
GTATTGATCCTGCGTCGTGTGATCGGAATATAGATGCGCCATCTCGCCGAAATCGGCGCCGTCCATGATCTTCGCCCGAATCTCCTCGGTGAGCCGGCGTTTGGCGGGGCTGTTCTCGCCTTTCTTGATCGCGATCATCCGCAGCTTCATCTCCTCGCTGGTGGAGAATTCCTCGATGTTCGTCTTGTAGAATTCCAGCAGCTTTCCCTCGGGCACGATGATATTTTGCTTCACCGCCGAGCGCGTCATTTCCTGCACGATGATCTTGTCGCGCTCGAGATCCTTGAAGCGCTCCAGCGTGAAGCCTTGAGCCTCGATCGTCCGCACGAACGCCTGCCGATCGCCGCCGAATTCCTCCCGCACGATCGTGTTCACCCGATCATTGATGAAGTAGTCGGGGATCTGAAACTTCTGCTTCTTGAACTCCTGCAAAATGACCTGCCGATCGATGAGGTCATTGATCGCCTGGAGGCGGATCTCCTTGATCTTCTCCACCAATTCTTCCCCCTTCAATTGCTGCCGGGCGGCCTGTTCCTTGGCTCCCACCAGCTCGCGCACTTGGGAGAAGGTAATGACCTCATCGTTCACGACCGCCGCGATTCCGTTCAGCACATCCTGCGCGACCGCCGAATGCCACGCAAACACCATGGCCAGCAGGGCAAGGGTGAGGCGGGAAATCAGGAATCGTGGCATGAAGAGCAGGCGCAGCGCGCGGATGAGAACGCGGAAGCTAAAGTGACGGGTTTCTTAGTCAAGCGGTGAAACCAGCCCGGGAGCTTGCTTCGCGACCGGCCGGGAGATTCGTCCGAGTCCGCAATCGAAGAGCCTTGTGATCCGCTCGAACGATCGAAACGCGGGAAGCTTCCATCGTTTGGGCTTCGCGATTCAGGGTTCGTTGGCGGCGTTTCCTTCGTCGAGGTAGGTGTGCTCGCCGAGCGTGGTGATCTTCAAATATTGGCGCCAGCCTTTGGTCATTGACTCGATGCTTTTGGTGGCCGGGCTGGGCGCCTGCCAGTCCACGCCGGCCAGGGCTTCGAGCAGCGCGCGTCCGTCGCTGGTTTCAGGAGCGGTGATGCCGAGGATGCGCAAGATCGTCGGGGCGACGTCGACGTTCGCCGAAGGCAGCTCATCGACGAACCCGGCGCGGATGTCGGGGCCGGCGGCGATGAGCGTGTTGTGGATGTCGAATCGGCTCAGCGAGGCGTGCGTGCCGAAGCCGGGCTTGCGGCCTTCGGCGACGAAGGAGCCGGCGACGCCGTGCTGGTTCTTGGCGTCCGTCCAGCGGAAGGAGAAGACGATGTCGGCGGAGTCGGCGGAATCGAGCCGTGCGTCGTGCAACGCGAAGGTGCCCGGCAGCGCGGTGCGGGTGAAGATGGGGCCGGCGAAATCGGTGCTCTGGAGGAAGGTGACGAGCTTCGCAATGAGCGCCGGATCGTGGCCGGGGACGTAGAGCTGGTTGGTGCCGCCGAGGTTGATGACGAGCACTTGGCTGGGCTGCGGCGCGGCCTTGTATTCGCGGACGAGGGTGAAGCCGGCGGCCGCGAAAGTGGGGGTGAGCTCGACGACGCGATCGACGGTGGAAAACGCGTGGTCGGAGACGAGGAAAATGTCGGTCTTCTCGCGCACGCCTTTCGCCTCGAGCGCGGCGAGCACGGTGCCGAGATTGGTGTCGCTATCGCGGATCGCGGCGAGTGCCGTGGGCGAGCCGGGCTGGGTGAGGTGCTGCGAAAAATCCGGGTCGCCGAGCCACAGCGTGCTGAACTTCGGCACGCCGTCCTTCCAGAGCTGCTCGACGAGCGCGCGCGTGGTCCAGGCGTTCTGCCCGGTGTTCGGTTCGATCGCGCCGGCGGGCGGGTAATCGGGGAACGGACCGATCGCGGCGGCGATGTTTTTGGCGACCTCCTCGGGATAGCTCTTGCCCGCGAAAATGATCGCGGAGCCGTGGGCCTTTTCCGGCGAGCGATCGTGGAGGAGCGCGACCGGTTTGGTTCCCGCGACGGCGGTGCGCTGGCCAGCTTTTTGCACGAGCTCGGCGATGGTACTCACGCGGATGTATTTCCCGCCGCTCAACTCGTCGCCCTTGCGAACGGCGGCCGCATTTTCCGTGGCGAAGACGTGGAGCGGATCGATCGCCGGGCGGAATTCGCGGTTGGCGAGGATGCCGTTTTTGCTGGGGTAACAGCCGGTGGCGATGGCGGTGCCATTGACCTCAGTGGAGGTGATGTAAACGGAGTGGTTGTTGTTGAAGAAGGTACCGGACTTCGCGAGCGCGTGCAGGTTTGGCGTACCCTCGGCGGTGATGAAGTCGGGTCGCATTCCATCCCACACGACGAGGACGACGTGTTCGGCCTTGGGTTTGAAGAGGTCCTCACCTTTCGCCCCAAACGGCGGGACAACGAAGGCGAGAGCGAGGGTGAGTGCAAAGGAACGGAGCATGGTTTTGGGGAAGCGGGCGATCGATTTACTCGCGGCTCGGGGCGGCGGCGAGTGCGGAGTTGAGCCACACCGCGCAGGTTTCTTAGCTCCACCGCAGAGAGGCGGCGGCGCGGAAGAGCGAAACCATTTCTCATGATCTCCGCGCCGCTGCTCCTCCGCGGTGAATCTCCGTTGCCATCCCGCAGTGCATCCGCGAGAAACCGCGCGATGACCCGTCTCCAAGCTTCGCTCCTCGTGCTCGTGCTCTGGGCGGGAATCTATCTGCCGGGCCTCGGCTCGACGGAATTGAAGGGCGAGGAAGGCCGGCGCATTCTCCCCGCGATCACCATGCTGGAGACGGGCAACTGGCTGGTGCCCTACGTGGGCGGCAAACCTTTTCTGCGCAAGCCGCCACTGGTGAACTGGGCGATCGCGGTCGCATTCAAGCTGACCGGCGTGCGCAATGAGTGGACCGCGCGGATGCCCTCGGCGCTCTGCGTGCTCGCGCTGGCGCTGACCATCGTCGGCACGAGCGGGCGCGGCTGGATGAATGCGGAGACGGCGCTCGTCGCGGCCGTGATGGCGATGACGCAGAGCGGTCTGCTGGCCAAGGCGCGGTTCGCCGGCGCGGAGATTGAAGGAATCTACGCGCCGCTCTCGGGCATCGCGATTGTCTGCTGGCTGGCGTGGTGGTGGCGCGGGAAGTCGCCGTGGCTCGTGTGGGTGGTGCCCGGGATTTTCCTCGGGCTCGCGTCGCTCGCGAAAGGACCGTCGTTTCACCTCCTCTTCTTCTACGCCATCGTGCTCACGGTGCTCGGCTTCGCGAAGCGATGGCGTGATCTGCTGCATCCCGCGCAGTTCGCCGGGCTCGCGGTTTGTGCCGGGCTGTTCGTGGCGTGGGCGATTCCCTATTTCAAAACGCCCGAGGCGAAAGATGCCGCCGCCGTGTGGAAACGGCAGGGGATCGATCGCTTCACGGACAGCGAATTCAACGCGGGTAACTACTTCCTCAACTTCCCGCGCGGACTTTCGGATCAGCTTCCGTGGCTGATCTTCACGCCGGTGCTGGTCACGTCTCTTCGGCGAAAGAGGGATGGCGCTGACGAGGCGAGCGCGGAAGGTGATTCTGCCGCCCCTTCGGTGTCTCGCGCGCTGGCTTGGGCGACCGGTTCGTGCTTTTTCGTCGTCCTTCTCATCCCCGGCGCCTTGCCGCGCTATGTCCTTCCGCTCGGCGCGCCGATTGCCGTGTTGTTCGCCATCGCGCTGGCTGGAATGGCCGATGGATCCCGCGTCCTCCGTCGCTGGCATCTCGCGAATCGCATCCTTGCCGTGGTGCTCATTCTCGCGTGCGTGGCCGCGCCCTTCGTTGTCAGCGCGAGCCAACCGGAGCCCGGCGGAGTCGCGCCGATTCGTGCCGCGCTCCTTTGTTCGCCGCTGCTCGCCCTGGCGGCGTTCGTTCTCGCCCGCCGGGCGATTTCGCTCCGGATCGGCGGGCTCGTGGCTGCCTCCGGCGCCATCTTCGCGATCGGCGCCTCGCTCTACGCCATCGCAGCAGTTCCTTGGATCAACGCCCGCGACGACCTGCGTCCGGTGGCCGCCGCGATCGACGCTGCGATCCCGCCCGGTGAACGGCTGATCATTCACGATCCCGGTTACTTCGCGCCGATCTTTTACCTCCGCACGCCGTATCGCTATGCGCTCTCGCGCGACGAAATTCCACCCGGCGCGCCGTGGGTTCTCGCGCGGGGGAAGGAGCGGCGTTCCTTCGCCGAAAAGCGCCCGGACCTCGTTGTGGCACAGGCGATTAAAGCGCGCGACGGGAGCGAACTTTTGCTCTTGCAAGGCCGCCCCGAAACTCAAAAGCTCCCGCCCCGCTGACGCCGCAGGCAGAACGTTTCGCCCGATTTAATTTGACCAAACGTTCCCGCTTGTGAAATTTTTCACAAACAACGCTTGCATCGTTTTGCCGGAAATCATTTAGTGACCGCCACCTCGATTTTACCTTCGATGTTCATCGCCATTTTTCTGAACCTCCGCAGCTCCGAAACGCTCTAGCATGGCGAATATCTTCCCGCGCGGCAGCAACCTGCTCCCTCTCAAAATCGTCCTTTGCGTGCTCATCCTCGGGCCTGCGGTGTCGGGTGCGATGTGGTACTACTTCACGCCGAAATACACCCGCGTCGGCTATCAGCCCAATCAGCCGATCCCGTTTCCGCACGATATTCACGCCTCCCAACTCGGGATGGATTGCCGCTACTGCCACAGCTTCGTGGAAGTGGCCGCGCACTCGAATGTGCCGACGACGCAGGTCTGCATGAACTGCCACACGCAGGTGCAAAAGGATAACCCGAAGCTCGCGCCGCTGCGCGAATCGTGGGCGACCGGCAAGGCGATCGAGTGGGTGCAGATCCACAAGACGCCGGACTACGTTTATTTCAACCACTCGGCGCACGTGAACCGCGGCGTCTCCTGCGTGAGCTGCCACGGCAAGGTCAACGAGATGCCGATCGTGTATCACGCCGAGTCGCACTCGATGAAGTGGTGCCTGGAGTGTCACCGCAATCCCGAAAATGCGCTGCGGCCGCTCGACCAAATCACCAATCTAAACTGGCAGCCGACTCCGAAGTCTGACCAGTCCATCGCGGAAGCCCAGCAGGAGCAGGGCAAGGTGCTCAAGGACCAGTGGCACATCAATCCGCCCGACAAGAATTGCGCCGGCTGCCATCGATGAAACGAATTCTCCAACACCCCGCAGAGCCGGCCACCGGCAAAAAGTATTGGCGCTCGCTCGGGCAGCTTTCCGGCACGCCGGAATTCAAGGGCTGGCTAGAACGCGAGTTCCCGCAAGGGGCGGCGGAATTCAACGGTGGCGAAACGACGCGCCGTAATTTTCTTCAGCTCATGGGCGCCTCGATGGCGCTTGCCGGTCTGAGCTTCGCGGGCTGCCGCCGGCCGGAAAAGCATCTCGTGCCGTTCACGCGCGGCGTCGAATGGTCGATTCCCGGCAAAGCGCTCTTTTTTGCCACCGCCTTTCCGACCCGCAAGGGCGCCGCTCCGCTCGTGGTGCAGACGCACGATGGTCGGCCGACGAAGATCGAGGGCAATCCGGCGCATCCGGTCAGCAAAGGCGCGACCGATCTGCTGACGCAGGCGTCGATCCTCGATCTCTACGATCCAGATCGCTCCCGCTATTTTCTGTCCAAGGGCGAGTTGTCCGACTCTGCGGCCTTTGAAAAAGGTCTCGATGACCTGATCAAGGGCGCGGGCGACGGCACCGGCCTCGCCTTCCTGCTCGAAGACGTTTCGACTCCGAGCCGCGAGCGGCTGCGCGGGCTGATCGCGAAGAAATTTCCCAAGGCGACATGGACGGTTTACGAGCCGCTCGGCGCGGAAGCCGCGGGCGTGTTTGGTCCCGGCATCGAAGCTGTTCCGGCGATCGAGAAGGCGGACGTGATCCTCACGCTCGACCACGATTTCCTCGGCACCGATGGTGACGTGGCGACGAGCCGCGCGTTCAGTTCGCGCCGTGCGGTGACGGGGCCGGATTCGAAGATGAACCGGCTCTACGCCGTCGAGAATCGTTACACGGTGACCGGCGGCATTGCCGATCATCGTCTGCGTTTGCCGGCGAGCCAGGTGGGCGCCTTCGCCGTCGCGCTGGCGACCGAAATCGCGTCGGTGACCAAGGACGCCGCGCTGGACGGTATCGCCAAGGCTGCGAAAGTTCCGGCAGCGAAGATCAATCCGGATTGGGTTAAATATTCCGCCGAAGACCTCGTCGCGAACAAGGGCAAGAGCCTCGTGCTCGCCGGACCGCGTCAGCCGGCAGCAGTCCAGTTCATCGCCGCGGCGATGAACGCGGCACTCGGCAATCTCGGCAAGACACTGGTCGGTCGGAAGGTCGCGGCGACCGCGTCGCAGAACCTGCCTCAGCTCGCGAAGCAAATTGCCGACAAGTCAGTCAAGGCGCTCGTGATCGTCGGTGGCAATCCCGCTTACAACGCGCCTGCCGATCTCGAGTGGGAGAAACTTCAGGCCTCGGTTCCGACGGTCGTGCGCGTTGGATTTTACGAAGACGAAACGTCGCTCGGCGCCACCTGGCACGCGCCGCTTGCGCATTATCTCGAGAGCTGGGGCGACGGCCGCGCCGCCGATGGCAGCTACGTCTCGGTGCAGCCGATGATCCTGCCGCTCTACGGCGCGTGGTCTGAGAACGATGTGCTGGCGAAGTTCGCCGGCCTCGCGAAGCCCGCTGGCCCGGAGCTGGTTCAGGAGACTTTCAAAGCGATCGCAAAGCCCGCGGATCTCACGACGGCGTGGGCAAAGTTCCTCCACGACGGCTTCCTCGAAGCCAGCGCAGCGCTGCCCCAGGCGCTGACTTTCAACGCCGCCGCGGCGACGCAATTTGTGAGTCCGGTTCCCGCGCCCGCGGCGACCGGCGACAACACCTACGAGATCGTTTTCATTGCGTGCCCGAAAGTGGACGACGGCCGATTCAATAACAACGGCTGGCTCCAGGAAATCCCCGACCCGATCAGCAAACTGACTTGGGATAACGCGGCGCTGATCAGCCCTGCGACGGCAAAGAAGCTCGGTGTCGCGGCTCCCGACCGGCACATGACGGTCGCCACCATCGAGGTGAAGATCGGTAATAACATTCTCGAACTCCCGGCGCTCATCTCGCCCGGTCACGCGGACAATTCGGTCTCCGTCGCACTCGGCTACGGTCGCACTCGCACTGGACGCGTGGGCACGAGCGTCGGCTTCGATGCCTACAAGCTGCGCACCACCGCGACTCCTTACTTTGCCGTCGGCGCCGGCGTGCGCGTCACCGGCAAGGATTACCAGCTCGCGGTCACCCAAGAGCACGGCGTGCTCGAAGGCCGCGGCGCCGATCTCACCCGCGAAGCCACGCTCGGCGAATACAAGGACAACCGCGAGAACAAGGAATACTTCAAGAAGATGGGCATGGACGCCCACGGTGAGAAGAACGTCTCGCTTTACACCAACCCGCCGCTAAACAAGCCGGAGAGCATCGACCCGCACGCTTGGGGCATGACCGTCGATCTCAATGTCTGCACCGGTTGCTCCGCGTGCATGGTCGCCTGCCAGGCGGAAAATAACATCCCGATCGTCGGCAAGCGTCAGGTCATCGACGGCCGCGAAATGCACTGGATTCGCACCGATCGTTATTTCGCGAGCGAAGGCGACGCCGACCTCGACGATCCGGAACTCGTGTCGCAGCCGATGATGTGTCAGCACTGCGAAAACGCGCCCTGCGAAACCGTCTGCCCGGTCAACGCCACGGTTCACAGCGAGGACGGACTCAACGTGATGGCTTACAATCGCTGCATCGGCACGCGGTACTGCGCGAACAACTGCCCGTTCAAGGTGCGCCGCTTCAACTTCTTCGATTACAATCAGCGCAAACTCCCGGAACTCCGGAAATGGAATCTGCTCAGCGAGAAGGGGATGGAGGATTCGCTGAAGCTGCAGAAGAACCCGAACGTCACCGTGCGCATGCGTGGTGTCATGGAGAAGTGCACCTTCTGCGTGCAGCGCATCCAGGAAGCGAAGATCGCGACCAAGGTTGCCGTCCGCGATTCCGGCGACGTGCGCATTCCCGCCGATGCCTTCACTAGCGCCTGTGCGCAGGTTTGCCCGACCGGTGCGATTACCTTCGGCGACATCAACAATCCGGAGAGTTCGGTTTCGAAGATTCGCGCCAGCGAGCGCGGCTACCGGTTGCTGGAATACTTGAACGTCAACTCCCGCGTCACCTACCTCGCGCGCATTCGCAATCCCAACATGAAGATGCCCGGTGCCGAAAAGATCGGCGCAGCGATGAAGTCCCACCACGGCCACAGCGAGAAGCACGAAGGCGCTGCTCAACCCGGAGCCCATAGCTAATGTCCGACGCCGCAATTTCCCTAGTTACGCCGAAGGAACTCGAGCGCGTCCCGCTCGTTACCAATGACCGCAAGCTGCCGTGGATCAGCGACTCGGTTTCCGAGATCGTGGAAGGACGCACGCCGCTCTGGTGGTGGCTCGGATTCCTCATCACTGTGCCGATCGCGTTGTTCGGCTTGATTTGTATCGGCTACCAGATCTCGAACGGCGTCGGCGTCTGGGGCGAAAACTCGCCGGCTGGTTGGGCGTGGGACATCACCAATTTCGTGTTCTGGATCGGCATCGGTCACGCCGGCACGCTCATCTCGGCGATCCTATTTCTAACTAGACAGAAGTGGCGCACCTCGATTAACCGCGCGGCGGAAGCGATGACGCTCTTCGCGGTCGTCTGCGCCGGTATCTTCCCCGGCATCCACGTCGGTCGCGTGTGGATGGCGTGGTTCCTCGCGCCGGTGCCCAATGCGAATGGCATCTGGCCGAACTTCCGTTCACCACTGCTCTGGGACGTCTTCGCAGTTTCGACCTACTTCACGGTTTCCGTGCTCTTCTGGTACGTCGGTCTCGTGCCCGACTTAGGCACCTTGCGCGATCGGGCCAAGTCTCGCGTCGCTAAGTATATTTACGGCATCTTTGCCCTCGGCTGGCGTGGCGGAAATCGCCAGTGGCGCCACTACGAGATGGCCTATCTCATCCTGGCCGGTCTCTCCACCCCGCTCGTGCTCTCCGTACACTCGGTCGTGTCCTTCGACTTCGCGACGTCGATCATGCCCGGCTGGCACACGACGATCTTTCCGCCTTACTTCGTTGCCGGCGCAATCTTCGGCGGTTTTGCGATGGTGCTGACCATTATGCTTCCGGCGCGTCTGTGTTATCCGAAGCTGGATGACATGATCACGCGGCAGCACGTGGACAAGATGGCGAAGATCATCCTGCTCACCGGCTCGATCGTCGGCTACGCCTACCTGATGGAGCTGTTCATCGCGTGGTATAGCTCCAATCCGTTCGAAGGCTTCACCTTTTTCCGCGCTCGGATCGGCTACCACAACAGCGGTTGGTACTCTTGGGCCTACTACTGCATGATGTTCTGCAACGTCATCTCGCCGCAGATCTTCTGGATGAAGTCGATGCGGTCCAACTACATCGTCGTCTTTATCGTCTGCCAGTTTGTGAACATCGGCATGTGGTTCGAGCGTTTCGTGATCATCGTCACCTCGCTCGCTCAGGATTTCCTTCCGAGTTCGTGGGGGCATTACTCGCCGTCTTGGGTCGAGATTTGGACCTTCATCGGCACGTTCGGCATCTTTCTCTCGCTCTTCCTACTCTTCATGCGTTTCCTGCCCATGATCGCGATGAGCGAAATCAAGATCGTCACGCCGGAAGCCGATCCGCATCACCATCCGCATCCGGAAACGCCAGCTGCCACCGCCAAGGAGGGCGCTCACTAAGATGGCTGAATATCGCAAAGTTTACGGTCTCGGAGCTGAATTCGACAGCGCGGCATCGCTCATTCACGCGGCCGAAAAAATCCGCGACTCCGGATTCACCAAGTGGGATGTGCATACGCCCTTCCCGGTTCACGGCATGGACAAGGCCATGGGCCTTGGCAAGTCGTGGCTCTCTGCGCCGGTCTTCATCGGCGGCGCGACGGGCCTGCTCACCGCAGTGCTGCTCTGCTGCATTCCGTCGTTCGGCATTTACCCATTGATCGTCCACGGCAAGCCGTACGACTGGCGCACGCTGCCTGCGTTCTTCCCGATCTTCTTTGAATTGACCGTGCTTTTCTCCGCGTTCACGACCGTCTTCTCGCTGCTGATCTTCAACCAACTGCCGAAGTGGTATCACCCGGTCTTCAACTGGGAACGCTTCAAGAAGGTCACCGACAACGGCTTCTTCATCGTGGTCGAAGCGCGTGATCCGAAGTTCTCCGAAAGCAAGACGCGCGAGCTGCTCGAGGGCATCGGCGGCCAGCACGTCACCTTGATTCACGACTGATCATGCTCCGTTACTTTTTCGCCCTCTTTATTTTTGGCGGCCTCGTCGTCGTGCTTTTCGCCGGTGTGCGCGGGACGAAGATGACGCATCCGCCGATCGAGATTTTCCCGGACATGGATCACCAGCCGAAATACCAGCCGCAGCACCCGAGCGGTTTCTTCGCGGACGGCCGCGCCGCGCGCAAGCCGGTCGAAGGCACCGTGCCGATCGGCTACGAGCTGAAGGGCTCCTATTTCCAAGCCCCGGCGCGCAACGCCACCTTCAACCCCTCGGGCTTCACTAACCAGCCTGACTACTTCAACACGGGTAAATTCGGCGACGTTTACGGCGACGGTTTCCCGACGCAGGTGAAGGTCGATGAAGCGTTTCTCCAGCGCGGCCATCAGCGCTTCGACATCAACTGCTCGCCGTGCCACGGCAAGACCGGCGCTGGCAACGGCGTCATCGGACAGTTCGGCATGGTCGCCATCGCGAACCTGATGGACGAGCGCATCCGCGTGATGCCCGACGGCCAGATTTTCTCCACGATCACCAACGGCAAAAATACCATGGGCGCCTACGGACCGAACGTCGCCGTCGAAGATCGCTGGGCCATTCTCGGCTATCTCCGGGCGCTGCAAAAGAGCCAGGCATTCAAGCTCGCCGACCTCCCGGCGGAGAAGCAGAAGGAACTTCAAGCGAAGCCATGAGCGACCACTCCCACGACACACCTCTGCAAGCGGAGACGTTTGACCCGAAAAGCGCGGGCAGTCTGCAGACGATTTTCCTCGTCGCGGCGGTGATCGGAATCGTCGGCAGCCTGATCGGTTTCTTTGCCGCCCGCGAGCAGTTCGCTTTCTCGTGGCTGTTCGGTTTCACCTACTGCTTCACCATCGCGATCGGCGCGCTTTTCTGGACGTGCCTGCATCATGCGACCGATGCGGAGTGGTCGGTGGTGGTGCGCCGGCAGATGGAAAATCTCGCACGCCTGCTGCCATATTTTTTCCTGTTCTTCATCCCGCTGCTCTTCTGCGCGCCGTTCCTGTGGAAATGGTGGGATGTCGCGCCCGGCGTGGATCCGCTCCTCGACGCCAAGCAGCCGTATCTCTCGCACGGCTTCTTCTACGTGCGGATGATCGCTTATTTTGTGCTGCTCGGATGGATCGGCTGGAGCCAGTGGAAGCTCTCCACTTCACAGGACAAGGACGGCGCGCCGCGGCATACCTACCTGATGCGCAAGTTCGGCATCGGCGGCATTCCGGCGCTCGCGCTGTGCATCACCTTCGCCGGCGTGGACTGGCTGATGGGCCTCGACTACCACTGGTTCTCGACGATGTGGGGTGTCTATCTGTTCGCCGGTGCCGCGGGTAGCTCGATGTCACTGATCGTGCTCATCGTCACGGCGCTGAAATCGAAGGGCTATCTCAAGGTCGTCAACGATGAGCATTACCACATCATGGGTAAGTTCATGTTGGCCTTCACCATTTTCTGGGCCTACATCGGCTTCAGCCAGTACATGCTCATCTGGTATGCGAACATCCCGGAGGAGACGATCTACTTCCGCATTCGCAATACGGAAAGCTGGTGGTACTTCAGCCAGTTCCTGGTGATCGGCCGGTTCTTCCTGCCGTTCCCGGTGCTGCTCTTTCAGGCGACCAAGAAAACGAAGCTGATCAACTTCGTCGCGGTGTGGGTGCTTACCATGCAGCTTCTCGACGTGTATGTGATCGTGCTGCCGTCGCTGCACAAGACGGGCTGGGCGCCAAGCATCCTCGACCTCACGTCGCTGATCGGCATCGCCGGCACACTCGGCTGGCTCTTCTTGAAGAACATCGGCAACTCCTACCTCTTCCCGACCCGCGACCCGCGTCTCGCCGGTTCGATCAAACTGACCAACTGAGATGGCTACCCGCACTCCGAACAGTTTCCTCGTTTTCTGCGGCAGCCTCCTGGCCGTCCTCATCGTCGCTGCGCTTTTCATTTTCTCGATCGCCGCGGGGCCACGTCCGAGCGACCTCGACCAGAAGCGCGCAGAGAACCGCATCGCGGTGCGCGCCAAACTCGAAAAGGAAGCCACCGACGCGCTCACCACGGAAGCCTGGGTGGACAAGGCGAAAGGCATCGTCCGGGTTCCGGTTGCGAGCGTTCTCGGCGCGACCGCGAAAGAACTCGCCGCCAAGAAGCCCGCGCCTTCGCAGGTGAAAGTCGAACCGCCGCTGCCAATGCCGGTGATCGATCCAAACGCGACTGAGCCTCCACCGCCCGCGCTGCCTTCCGCGCCGCAAGGTGCCGATACCATCCGCTTCGCATCGTTGACTCCAGAGCCCGCGCCCGCCGCAGCGCCGACGGCTCCGCCCCCGCCGACCACGCCACCGCCGCCCTCAGCCAATCCGCCATCCGCGGTGCCCGCGCCGGCTCCTGC
>JBAVML010000524.1:0-8918 GCA_049690035.1 Chthoniobacteraceae bacterium | reverse complement strand
ACCGGCTTCGTAACGGGACTCAATACTTTACGCCTCATCGCCAACAACACCGGCGTCACTCCCATCACCGCGCCAACCGCAACCTTTGCCTCACCGTCGGGAGACGCGACGACTGCACTCGTGAATGCGAGTGTGACATACAATGTTCCAGAACCTTCGTCTGCCGTTCTCCTGCTAACAGGAGCATTTTTGTCTGTTCGTCGTCGCTTGCTTCGCACGAATGACCGCAACCGCTAGCTGCTTCCGCCGCCCCCTTGCTACCTGCCATGCAGCTACCGCGCCGCGCTCCGCAGTCGGTGAGCTTGGGGTCGTTTTAGACGCATCGGTCGCCCTCACATGAACGCACGGGTTCTACTCCTTCCGCTTATCGTCGTTACGGCGTGTTCAGGGCAGCGAGGTTGTTCGGGACGGCATTATCAATCACTCAATCCGGCATCCAATGATGTCACCTCTGAGCCGCTACCGGCGACGCCGGTAGCCATTTTGACGCCGTCGCCTGTATCCACGCCTGCAGCTACCCCCGGTCCGTTGGCTGGACGCCGTGCGCAAATGGTTGCGCGCATCGCCACCTTAACTGACAGCGAATGCGATACCCTCGTATTGCAGTTCCAACTGGTTCCACGCGACGAAATCCTCGACCCACTCAGCGAACCGCGAAAGGATTTGCTCCGTTATGTCAAGCGCATCGCTCGGGACGACGAACTAAACGACCTTGAACGTGCCATCATCAATCGGAAGCGGCCCTCCACCGAAGAACTCGATGCCATGAAACGGGCAAAGGAGGATCGCAAACGATGACCAGCGCCTTTTCGCAACTGCGAAATGCGTCTAACCGGGCGCTGCAGGCATGTGGTTAAGTCAATAGGTTAGTTATAGCATCTTGGTTTTTTGGGGGGGCTTCCGGGGGTGACTGTGGGGTGGGACCATCTGTTCCCTCTAGAGGAGGGGTTTGGGGAACCGTGGTTCCCCCATCGTCTACGGGTACGTGCGCAGCACCTCTAACCGGTGGCTGACGCCACCGGCAAATTTCACGCCCGCCCTCCGCGCTTCCGCGCATGGTGCGCCGCAGCCGGCGACAAACCGGATTTCATTGTTTTCCGCAACGAAGCTCGCGGTCGATGGGCAAAAAGGCTGTACAGCCGAGCGGCGAGTCCGCTGTTAGCTAAACTTTTCTCCGGAAGTTGGCACGGTCTTGGCTAAGTCGGAAATACCAGGAACAGGATGAGCCTGTTCCGTAACTAACAAACAAAAAGGCCCCCGGAACTATGTCTAACCAAGGTGCATATTGGGATGCCCCGTCGAGTCGATGGGACACTGGTCTGCGCTGGGCGGCGCCAACGCCGGAGCCAGAAAGGAAGAAACGTATGTCAATCATTGCCATGAATGTAAGCAAGCTGCCCATCCCGGATAAACTCGTGAAGGGGCAGGATATCATCACCAAGAGCACGGCGAACCCGAATGTGCCGGGCAACACGGCGACCCTCGCGGCGTTTAGCGCGGCGCAGGCGGCGCTGACGGCGGCGAATGCGGCCTATGAAGCAAACCGGCAGGCGGCGACCATGCTGATGACGGAACGGGACAACGCTCTGGAGGCGTGGCTCGTCAAGCTCACCTTGCTCGCTGCCTTCACCGAGAGCGCGACCGACGGCCTGGCGGAGAAGATCCAGAGTGCGGGCTTCGCTGTCCGGTCGGAAGCGACGCCACCGCAGCCGGTGGGACAAGTGCAGAACGTGCGCGTGGGCTACAACGGCAGCCCCGGCTATTCTGACGTGCGCTGGGACCGCGACCCGAACGCAGATGCCTATATGGTGCAATGCAGTCCGGACCCGATCACGGAGACGAGCTGGAAGAATATGGGCACGGTGACGAGAGCCAGGTTTGAAGGCAACGGAGCGACGCCGGGCCAGCGGTGCTGGTATCGCATCGCGGCGGTGAATGCGCTCGGCGAAGGTCCGTGGAGTGAGCCGGCGCTACGGCCGGTGATGTAATCTCTCCCGGTTGAGCGGGGCCGCCGTTCCACGCAGCTACGGCGCCCCGCCTCCCGGGAGTGCACTACCGGATCCCTATGCTGTCCATCGCTGAGTTTGTCGAAGGACTACTTATCTAAACGAGCGGACCTCGGAGTTGGAGATCCTGCGGCCAAGCTCAGGATGACAGAGGATTGGGAGTAGCGCCTCGGATGTCAGCCGATACGAACAAAAACCCTAACTAACTATATGTCTTTCAATCCCTCTCTTCCGCTGGACGACTCGCTGATGGTGGCGGGTGAAATGCGCTCGCAATTCAACGGGCTTAAAACACTGATCGATCAAGTGCCGGCTGGTCCTCCGGGGCCGGAAGGTCCGGCGGGTCCCATGGGGCCGGAAGGGCCCCAGGGCGGGGTGGGTCCGGCCGGGCCAGTGGGACCGGATGGGCCGCAGGGCCCGACCGGTGAAGTGTCTCTGGCTCAGCTCAATGCGGCGATCGCCGGCACGGCGCAGAACCCGGGCGGGGTGGGGCCATACACGGGTGGCTTCAGCGATCCGCCGACACAGGCGGAGTTGCAGGGCTTTGCCGGGTGGGTGGAGTCGCTACGGTTGGCGCTGCTGCGGTAGGCGCCCCTCGGAGCGATGTGCTCCCGCGCGTCCCTGTTGGCGCGGCCTTCCGTTAGACGGACGTCTTCCGCAGATCGGGCGCATCTCTCGCGTGAAATTCTTTGCCAAGGCACAGCGTTCCGACGATTCTCCCGCCAGAAATCACCAACCCAAATTTCATATGGCCAAAGGCAACAACGCTCACAAGAAAGAGGTCAAGAAGCCCAAGAAAGAAAAGCCAAAGGTCGTGGCGACCCGCCGGAGTTCCTGAGCGAACCGCTGCGGGATGGGGCTGAGTTAGAAGACGTTCGCTAGAGGCGCAACGCGTGACTGGTCGTGACCACGTGCCAGCGGAGAAGCGTCCTGCCGAGAGGCTCGCTGTGTCTCAGGAGACGCGCGGGGGATACCGCAGCGTCGGGGTGCCATCGAGGCGCTTCGACATATCGATGGGTCCGCCGAGCATGATCTCCGCGGGATCGACCTGGTAGGCCCAGACGAAGAATGAGGAAAGATTCGCCGGTCCGAAGAGTGTCGAGAATGCGCCGTCCACCGCGTCGAGCCCGCAGGCGATATTGATGCGGCCGATGCGCGGCTCGTTGAAGCGCGCGTCGAAGGTGTACCAGCGGTGCCCCACATAGACCTGCATGTAGGCGTGGAAATCCATCGGCGAACCCGGATCCAGGCGGCCGACATCGGGGACGTAACCCGTGGCGTAGCGCGTCGGCACATTGAAACACCGGGAAAGGGCGACCGCGAGATGCGCGAAGTCGCGGCACACGCCGTAGCCCTGGGCGAGGATTTCGCTCGCGGTCGTGTGGGGGCTGCCGGCGCCCCAGCGATACTCGATATTCCGGTGAACCCAGTCGCAGATGGCCTGCACGCGGGGCAGGCCTTCGGCGTAGTTGTCGAATTGCCGATGAGCGAAATTCATCAAGCGATCCGAATCGCAGTAGCGGCTCGGCAGTGTGTAACGGAGGAGCTGCGGCGGCACGTCGGAGACCGGCACGGGCTGATCGATGAGCCAATGGTCATCGGTCGTCGGCGGCACGGCGATGAGGGTATCGTGGCGGACCGTCGTCTGCCCGGGCGGCAGGCTGAAGCGTTGCACGAGATTGCCGTGCGAATCTTCGTAGCCGTAAGTGGCGACAGAGGGAAAGAAGCTCATCTGCTCGCCCACCCGGCGCTGCCACGGATCGAGGCGCGTTTGCGCGTTGAGGATGGCCGGGGTCCAGCCGGCGGCTTGGTAGATTAACTCAAAGCCGCAGCGAATGGTTAGTTCCGGCGAGGTGGGATTCATGGAAGTAATGCGGGTTGAGCGCTGCGCAGGATGATCGAACTGGCTCAAAGTCGCGTGACATCCACGCTGACGCCGAGGCTGTGTTCGCGTCCGCCGAGCACGACGCCGCGCAGCGGGCTCACGTCGCTGAAGTCGCGTCCCCAGGCGACGGTGATGTGGCGGTCGCCGGGGAAGACGTTGTTCGTCGGGTCGGCGTCGATCCAGCCGTGGCCGGGGCACCAGACGGAGAACCACGCGTGCGAGGCGTCGGCGCCGATGAGCCGCGGACGGCCGGGAGGCGGCTGCGTCTCGAGGTAGCCGCTGACGTAGCGCGCCGGGAGGCCGAGCGAGCGCAGGCCGGCGATGGCGAGATGCGCGAAGTCCTGGCAGACGCCGCGGCGGTGGCTCAGCACTTCGTCGAGCGGCGTGGCCACGGTGGTGGCGCGCGGGTCGAACTTAAACTCGTGGAAGATGCGCGCGGTGAAATCGGACACCGCTTCGAGCAGCGGACGTTCGCGGGGAAAGGAAGGCGCGGCAAAGTCGGCGAAGGCGGCCTTGCGCGCGATGTGCGGCGAGTCGAAGCGGAACTCGCCGACCGCGCTGTCCGACGTGAGGACATCGCTGGCGCAGCGTTTGCGCACCAGTTCCCACGGCGGTGTCTGCGCGGCGATCGGCAGGAGCGGCGCGGCGACCCGCACGCAACTGCGCGCGGTGACCACGAGCTTTTCGTGCGGGCTGCTGATGCTGAAGAAGCTCGTCGGATTTCCGTAGTAATCGATGCGCTCCGACGACACCACCGGCGCGGGCTCGACCTGCAGGTGGAAGTCCTCAACCTGCTGCGACGGCAACTCGCGCGGATGCAGCCGCGCGAGGTGATGCGAGACGGCAACGTCCGCGCCGTAGCGGTAGGTGGTGTGGTGGGTGACGGCGTAAAACACGGCGCTAGCTGACTCGTGCCGGGACGTGGCTGAAATAGGCGGCGGAGAGGAGATCGGAAAGCTTCCACGAGCCGCAAAGCAAGTCTTTGAGCCGGTCTTCGAGCCGCGCGCGCTCGGCGTCGCCTTGGGTGGAGAGTTCGAAGACATCGGTCTCCACGAGCAGGGCAGCGAGGTCGTTGAATTGCGCTTCCTCGGGGCCGCCTTCACCGGCACCGGGCAGTTCGGTGAAGTGCCGGCCGAGCGCCTTGAATTGAAACGCGAGCGAGCGCGGATTTGCCTCGTCGGTGAGGAGCAGCGCGAGCGTGGCCGGCAGCTCGGGGCGCGCGAGGTAGCGGCGGCGATAGGTCATCGTGCTGTCGGTGTAGTCGAGCAGCGGTGGGAGCGCGGCGGCGTCGTCGTGGATGGCGAGGATGGCGCGCACGTTGGTCACGAGATTGATCGCGCGTTCGAGGCGGCGACCGATGTCGAGGAAGCGCCAGGCGTGGCCGCGCGCCATGTTTTCCATCTCCATCCCGCTGAAGGCGGCGAGCTGGAAAATGATGCGGTGCAACGCCTGCAGGATCGCGCCGGGTGTGGCGCGCGACATCGCGGAGGGAAAGTCCGTCTGGAGCTGGTGCAGAATGCGCCAGGTGTCGCCGGAGAGGCGGTCGCGCACACTCGAGGTGAGGAAGGCGACGCGCCCGAGGAGATCGCGCACGGAGCCCACGCGGTTGCGTTCAAACACGATCTCGCGCAACTCGGAAGCGAGTTCCGCCGCCGCGACGCGCCCTGAAAAAGCGGGACGCAAAAATTCCGAGCGCGCCAGCCACGCGGCGAGCGCGGCCAGTTCCTCCTCCTCCACCGGGCCGCCTTCGCCCGCGAGCCGCGACAGCGCGGTGCGCAAGATCCGGGTCGTATCTTCGAGGCGCTCCGCGTAGCGGCCGAGCCAGAAGAGATTCTCCACGAGGCGGCTGGGCACATGCGTGGTGACGCGCTCGGGCTTCACCGGCTGCACGCTCGTTTCCATCGGCAACGCCGTTTCCACCGGCGAGGATGAGCGCACCCACGTGTCCTTGCTGCCGCCGCCGTAACGCGACGAAACGATCGGGGAATCAGCGGAAGGGGACACGCGCGTGAGACCGCCGGGCATCACCGCGAAGCCATCGGGTGTCGCGCAGACATAGCAGCGCAGGATGAGCGGGCGCGGCTCCAGCGCGGTGCCGTTCCAGACCGGTGCGGTCGAGAGCGGGACGCGCTCCTGGCTGACATAGGCGTGCGGGTTCGCGCGGATGCGGGCCGCGAGATTCTCCCGATCCGCAGGCGACATGCGGTCGCCAAAACTCGGCTCGGCGTGGCCGCCGACGAAGGCGCGTTTCACGACCAGCGAATCGAGTGCGATAAGGGTGTGGTTGCGTTCGCCATCCTGGCCGCACCACCACGTGGCGATATTGGGAATACGCAGCTTTTCCCCGAGAAGATGTCGGGCCAGCGCGGGAAGAAAAGCGAGCAGCGCGGTCGTCTCGACCGCACCGGCGCCGAGTGCGTTGGAGATCGCCACCTGGCCGGCGCGCGCGGCTTCCACGAGCCCGGGCACGCCGAGGAGGGAGTCGCCGCGCAGCTCCAGCGGATCGCACCAGGTGTCGTCCACGCGGCGGATGATCACATCCACCGGTTGCAATCCATCAAGCGTCTTCAAAAAAACGCGCCGGTCGCGCACCGTGAGGTCGCTGCCTTCCACCAGCGGATAGCCGAGATAGCGCGCGAGGTAGGCGTGCTCGAAGTAGGTTTCCGTGTAGGGGCCGGAAGTGAGCAGGACGATGTTCGGCGCGCTCGTCCAGGGCGCGAGGGAACGCAGACCGGCGCGGCGCTGCTTGAAAAATCCGCTGAGACGCTGGACCTGCGAGTCGCGAAATTCATCGGGCAGGAAGCGGGAGAGAATCGCGCGATTTTCCAGCGCATAGCCAACGCCGCTCGGTGCCTGGGTGCGATCGCTGAGCACCCACCAGCGTCCGTTCGGCGCCCGCGTGAGATCGACGGCGTGCAGGGTGAGGAAGAGGTCGCGCGGCGGGCGGATGCCGTGGCAGCAGCGGAGGAAGCCGGGATTCGCATGCAGCAGCGCGGGTGGGATGAGGCCATCCTGAACCAGGCGTTGCGGGCCGTAGATGTCCGCCAGCACCAGGTTCAGCAGGCGCGTGCGCTGGATGAGTCCGGCCTCGAGTTCCGCCCACTCCGCAGCGCCGATGACGAATGGAAGCAGGTCGAGATCCCACGTCCGCTCGGCGCTCTCGCCATCGGAGTAAACGTTGTAGGTCACGCCGTGTTCGCGCAGGAGCTGGCGCGCACTCTCCTGGCGTTCACGCAGTCCATCGGTCCCGAGCGCGGCGAGGCCACGCACGAGCGGAGCCCAGTGCGGACGCACCGATCCTTGCGCGGTCTTCATTTCGTCGAAGCCCTGCGGACTCGGCGCGTAGGAGGAAACGAAATCCGCCGCGGGAGGAGCAAAGCCCGTATCGGTCACGGCGTTCATCGAGGTGGGGCTGGGACGGATTTCACGCGGGTGATGCTATCGGCAGAGTCGCCGCCGTGCCAGTCACGTACGCAGATCGAGGGTGAGCGGAAATTCGCGATTTGCCTCCAGCGCTGGTGCGATCAGCTTGCCGGGCGTGTGGCCGAGCGGGAAGAAGCGGTTGAGCCGGCGGGATTCGGCTTCGTAGGCGTTGACCGGGAAGGTGGCGTAGCTGCGTCCGCCGGGATGCGAGACGTGGTAGGTGCAGCCGCCGAGGCTGCGATCGTTCCACGTGTCCACGAGGTCGAAGACGAGCGGCGCGTGCACCGGGATGGTCGGCTGCAAACACGTCGGCGGCTGCCACGCGCGGTAGCGGACACCGGCGACGTATTCGCCGACGGTGCCGGTCGGGTGCAGCGGGATGCGGCGGCCATTGCAGGTCACGACGTGGCGCGTATCGACGAGGCCCGTTACTTTCACCTGCACGCGCTCGACCGAGCTATCGACGTAACGCACGGTGCCGCCGCCGCCGGGCTCTTCGCCGAGCACGTGCCACGGCTCCAGCGCGGTGCGGATGTCCACATTTACCCCGCGCTGCGTGATGCCGCCGATGTGCGGGAATTTGAACTCGAAGTGCGGCGCGAACCACGCCGGGTCGAGCGGATAGCCGTGCTCGGCGAACTCGCCGATGACATCCTCGAAATCCTGCCAGACGAAGTGCGGGAGCAGGAAGCGATCGTGCAGCGCCGTGCCCCAGCGGGCGAGCTTCTGCGGGGCGTAGGGGTCTTTCCAGAAACGCGCGATGGCGCCGCGCAGGAGAAGGTGTTGCGCGAGGCTCATCTCGGCGTGCGGCGGCATCTCGAACGAACGCAGTTCGAGGAGACCGAGGCGGCCGGCGGCGCTGTCGGGCGAGAAGAGTTTGTCGATGCTGAACTCGGCGCGATGGGTGTTGCCGGTGACGTCGATGAGCAGGTTGCGGAAGATGCGATCGACCAGCCACGGCGGCACGTTGCCGTGATCCGGGATTTGTTTGAACGCGAGTTCGAGTTCGTAGAGCGAGTCGTTGCGCGCTTCATCGACGCGCGGCGACTGCGAAGTCGGGCCGATGAAGAGGCCGGTGAAGAGGTAGCTGAGCGACGGATGATTGTGCCAATACGCGAGCAGCGAGCGCAGCAGATCGGGCCGGCGCAGCAGCGGCGAATCCTTGGGCGAGACGCCTCCGATGACGATATGGTTGCCGCCGCCGGTGCCGGTGTGGCGGCCGTCGAGCATGAATTTCTCCGTGCCGAGCCGCGTCTGCCGTGCTTCCTCGTAGAGGATCTTGGTGTTGTGCGTGAGTTCGTCCCACGTCGCGACGGGGTGCATGTTCACCTCGATCACGCCGGGATCAGGCGTGACCTTGAGCGCGTTGAGCCGTGGGTCGCGGGGCGGCGCTTCGCCTTCGATGATGATCGGCAGACCGAGCGTGCGCGAGGTGTCTTCGAGCGCGGCGACGAGATCGAGATAATCCTCGGTGTCCTTCACCGGCGGCATGAAGACATGCAGCCGCCCGTGCCGCGGCTCGACGCAGAGCGCCGTGCGCATGATCCACGATGCGCTTTGCTGCGGGCCGGGCCGACGCGTGGTTTCGTCTTCGGTGCTCTCGG
>JBAVML010000523.1:0-16040 GCA_049690035.1 Chthoniobacteraceae bacterium | reverse complement strand
AACTCATGGTCCCCCACCCGCGCCCCTCCATCGCTTTCTTCCTCGCGGCCTCGCTCATCGGCGCCAGCGCCGTCGCGCAGCTTCCGTCGTCTTCGCCGAAGCCCGCGTGGCCCTTCGCGGCGCGGCCCACGCCTTCGGCGCTGGCCAAGCCGGGCGTCGCGCCGACTCCCGTGAGCACCATCCCCACGGATCGCGCGGCGCTGCTCGCGGAGGTCGCCAGCATCGTCGCACCGGGAGTGCCGGGCGCGGTGTGCGCGTTTGGACCCGCGGCTTTGGCGCTCGTCGGCGGGAAGGAAGGGAAGAGCGCGCTGCTGCCGGTGGTCGCGGCGACGCACTGGGAGAAGGGGCGCGTCGTAGCCTTCGGACACAACGGCTACCTCGGGGAATTGAAGGACGCGGAGACCGCGCGGCTGCTCGTCAATGCCGCGCGCTGGGCGGGCGGAGACTTGCAAAAACCGAAGGTCGCCGTGGTGAAAAGCGCGGCGCTTCTCGCTCATTTGAAAAGCAGTGGATGCAACGCCGACGCGCTCGAGGGCGACGGCTGGAGCGGAAGGCTTGGCGCGGTGCGCGTGCTCGTCGTCGATGCGCATGCGATCGGAGAAAAGGACGTGGAGCCGATCGCGAAGTTCGTGCGCGAGGGTGGTGGGCTCGTGACCGCGGCGACCGGCTGGGGCTGGTCCTCGCTGCATCCGGGCAAAAGCCTCGTCGCGGATTTTCCGGCGAACCAATTGCTCGCGCCCTCCGGTCTCGTCTTCGCTGAAGGCACGCCCGACAAGACCAAGCCCAGCGGCTACACCACCGGCGGCGCGCTCGATCTGCTCACGGCCAGCGCCGCGCTCGACGCCGTGCTCGCGCAATCGCAAGGCAAGGCCACGCTCGGCGCGGCGCAGCTCGCGCAGGCAGGCGCCTCGCTCTCGCAAGCGATGCGTTCCATCCCCGCGAGCGACAAGCTGCTGCTCCCGCGCCTCGCGGCGCTGCGCACGTTGCCGGCAGGGAATGATTTTCCTCGCGCCGACAAACCGCTGAAAGCCACCGACGCCCTGGCGCGCCTGCTCTTCACCCAAAATCTGGAGCTGCTCAAACAAACCACGCCCGAGCAAATCCGCGCGCATCCGGCCGGCGACGTCTTCCCCGGCGCCGTGCCGAAGACGGCGGCGCGGGTGAAAGCGAAAGCCCTCTCGATCGACACCAGCGTCCCCGGCTGGCACAGCACCGGACTCTACGCGGCGCCGGGCGAATTGATCCGCGTGCAAGTGCCGCCGGCGGCCGCGGACAAGAAGCTCGCGATCCGCATCGGCTGCCACAGCGATGCGCTCTGGCACCTCGAGGAATGGAAACGTCCGCCGGAGATTTCGCGCCGCGATCCGATCACGCAGGCGCAGGCGACGGCGGCGAATCCGTTCGGCGGGCTGATTTACATTGAGGTTCCCGGCGAGTGCCCGCTCGGTGTGATCGCGGTGACGATCGACGGCGCGGTGGAAGCGCCTCACTTCATCCTCGGCAAAACAAGCGCGCTGGAGTGGAAGACGAAGCTGCGCAACGCGCCTGCGCCGTGGGCGGAACTCGAGACGAAGAAAATCATCCTCACCGTGCCTTCGGAAAAGATCCGGCAGCTCGACGATCCGGAAGCGCTCATGAAATTCTGGGATCAGGTGCTCGACGCCGAGGCCGATCTCGCCAGCATCCCTCGCGACCGCAAACGGCCGGAGCGAATCGTGCCCGACGTGCAAATCTCCGCCGGCTACATGCACAGCGGCTACCCGATCATGACGTGGCTCGACAAATCGGTGGAGCAGTCGCTCTCGCTCGCCGAGATGAAGCAGGGAAGCTGGGGCCACTTCCACGAGCTCGGTCACAATCACCAGCAGGGCACCTGGACCTTCGACGGCACGACGGAGGTGACGTGCAATCTTTTCTCCCTCTACTGCATGGAGACGCTCTGCGGCAAACCGCCCGGCCAAGGCCACGACGCGATGAAGCCCGATGCAGTGGACAAGCGCCTGCGCACCTACCTCGCGATGGGCGACAAGTTTCCGCACTGGAAGAGCGATCCCTTCCTCGCGCTCACGATGTATCACCAGCTCCGCGCCGGCTTCGGCTGGGAGACCTACAAGAAAGTCTTCGCCGAATACCGCGATCTGCCGAAGGCCGAGCAGCCGAAGAACGACGACGAGGAGCGCGACCAATGGCTGGTGCGTTTTTCCAAGGCGGCGGGAAAAAATCTCGGGCCGTTCTTTGAGGCTTGGGGCGTACCGACGAGCGACAGCGCACGGGCGTCGATCAAGGATCTGCCCGCGTGGATGCCGGCCGACTGGCCGAAGCTCTGATCCGCAAAAAGCGAAGGCGCAGAGGAAGAAATTCTCCCTCTGCGCCTCAGCGCGTTGAGCGGTGAAAAGTGGGTTACTTAACTTGGATCAGCTCGATCTCGAAGATCAGCGTCTCGTTTGGTCCGATCGGGCCGCCGGGGGTGCCGTTCTCGCCGTAGGCCAGCTTCGAGGGGATGTAGAGTTCGATCTTGCCGCCTTCTTTCGCGAGCTGCACGCCCTCGGTCCAGCCGGGGATGACGCGATTGAGCGGGAACTCGATTGGCTCGCCGCGCTTGTAGGAGCTGTCGAATTCTTTGCCGTCGAGCAGCGTGCCCCTGTAGTGGACTTTCACCGTGTCGGTGGGCTTCGGGCTCTTGCCGGTGCCTTCCTTGGTGATCTTGTACTGGAGACCGCTGGCGGTCGTTTTGACGCCTTCTTTCGAAGCATTTGCCTTGAGGAAGGCGGCGCCTTTTTCGGATGGGGTTTCTGCCATAGTGGTGAGGGGGGCGAGGACGAGCGCGGCGATGCCGAGCAGGTGAAGGGGTGAGATTTTCATCGCGCGAACGCTAGGCATGGTCCGGCGGTGTTTCAACCCCGGAGACGGGCAGCGGCTCGCCGCCTTTGATTTTGCCGTCGTCCACGGTCCAGCGGTAGATCGGCGCCTCATGGCCTTTGCGCAGCTCGCGGTGCAGCTCCGGCGCGTCGCGTTTTTGGAGCATGAATTCGCTCACGCCTTCCGCCTGGCAGCTCAACACCTTGCAGTAGCCCTTGGCCTCGCGCACCTCGCCGATCACACGGGAAAAGCCGGCCACGGGTGGCGCGGCAGCGCGGCTCAGGACGAAAAAGCTGTAGGGCAGGCTGCGCAGGTCGATGCTCAGCTCTTTCCCATACTCCGCCCAGCGTGCGTCTTGGAACGCCTCGGGCGGCGGACCGGCGAAATGATGGCACCAGTGGCGCTCGTTCTCCGGCGTCAGCATGCCGCAGCGCGCCTGATGCGTGCAGGGCGCGACGACGGTGAAGCCGCCGGCCAAAAGGCGTTCGCGGATCTCGCTGAGCCGGCGGCTGTCGGCGTGCGTGCCGGCTTCCACCCAGACGACGTCGCGCGCCTGCGCGGCGAGCGCGAGCAATTCTTCGAGCGCGGCGGGCGTGAGTTCGTTCGCGACGTGGCTGACGAGCAGCAGCGTGTTGGGCTCGCATTTTTTGGCAAAGCGGTGCACTTCCACGCCGGGAAAGCTCTCGCGCGCCCGGTCCGTCGCATAACGCAGTGCCAGCGGCGAACGATCGTGCAGCGCGAGCGTTTTGAGCTGCGGCCACTCGGTCAGCGCGCGCCGGCCCGCGATGCCGGTGCCGCAGCCCCAGTCGATGGCGTGGACGCTCTGCGGCGCCCAGCCGCGGCGCCCGAGTTCGCGCAAGACGGCGTCCCACTTCCAGCCGATGCGTTCGCCGAAGGTCGAATCGTAAAGCGCGAGATCTTCCTCGAAGCGCCAGTAATCTTGTGCGCCCGCCGTGCCGTTGAGGAAGCGCTCGCGCATGCGGTTGAGCGCGACGAGTTGGATCTTGGTGAAGTGTTTGATCATTCGCCGAGGAGTTTCGCGAGCCGCTGTTCGCGGATGCCGTAGAAGGCGCACAGCTCGCGGAGCCGCTTGCGCAAAGGCTCGGCGTCGATCGGCTGCGCGCGGCGATGCGCGGCGAGCATGAGATTTTTGCTCGTGTGTTCGGGCGAGATGAACTCGAAGACGCTCGCCTTGTAGCCGCGGATTTCGAGCAGCAGCGCGCGAAATCCATCGGTCACGATCTCCGCTTCGCGCTCGGCAAGGATGCCGTGGTGCAGCACGTCGCGCAGGACCGGCGGCGGCTGGAGCTGCGCGCGGATTTCCTGGTGGCAGCACGGCGCGGTGACGATGAGCGCTGCGCCCGCCGTGATCGCCTGGAAGAGCGCATCGTCGGTCGCCGTGTCGCACGCGTGAAGCGCGATGAGCACGTCGCTCCCGCCCGCGGCTTTGAAGTCCCCGATCGTGCCGCGCACAAATTTCAGCCCGTCGCAGCCGAGATCACGCGCCGTCTTTTCCGTGAACTGGACAAGATCCTCACGCATCTCCACGCCCGTCACTTCCGCGGCAATTCCGCGCGACCGCAGAAACGCGTGAGTCGCGAAGGTGAGGTAGCCTTTGCCCGCGCCCATATCGAGCACGCGCAGCTCGCGGCTTTCGCGCAGCGGCGAGTCGTCGAGCAAGTGCCCGAGCAGTTCGGTGAAGCGCTGGATCTGCCGCAGTTTATCCGCCATCGCCGGACGCGGCTCGCCCGCGGCATTCGTCACCCCGAGCGCGCGGAGAAATGGTGTCGCCGCGTCGATCGGCGCCACCTTCGCCCGATCGTGCTCGGGAGACGGCGCGACGGTGAACTTCGGTCGGCTCGCCTTCAACGCGCCCGGTCGCCACTGCCAGTCGCCGTTCGTGGTGAAAAGATAGGCGCGCGCGAAATCCGAGCCCAGCAGCGCGCCGACACGTTCGGCGCCGGCCTCGAAGTCGAAGTTTTTGGTCTCGTCTCGCCGCGCGTGATGGAAGACGAGCGAGAGCTGCGGCCCGCCTTTGATCTCCACGACGCGGCCATAGACGTTGCGGAGATCAGAGTCGCTCCCGGTCGGTTCGCTGAGCGTCAGCTTCACGAAGGTGCGGTCGGCCAGGCTGGTGCGCAGCTTTTCGAGAAAGCGAAGGGAGTCGGGCATCGACTGCGCTCTAGCGGTGTTGGGCGGTGGGCGCACTTCTTTTCTGAGCGCGCCGGTTGACAGCGGGGAAAGGGTGCTCGTTCTTCCGCGTCTCTCCGGCACCCGAGACGGCTAAATGTCACGCTCGCAGGGGTTAGGAAGTCGCCGAGCAATCCACTTTTTTGATGAAATTTCTCCTCATAGTCGCCGCTGCCGTCGCCTCCATGTGGATCCCGCGAGCCAGCGGCGAGCCGCTCGAATTCGGCCCGGTGACCTGGGGCCAGCCGAGGTTCGACATCCGCGACTTCGATCAACCGATCATCAAAATCGCCGCGGGCTACGCGCATACGCTGTCGATCAAGCAAGACGGGGCGCTCACCGTGCGCGGCGCGAATATCTACGGGCAGGCAAATGTCCCGCCTGACCTTGGCCCGGTCTCCGCGGCGGCGGCTGGATGGCTGCATACCGTGGCGCTGCGCGGCGATGGAACCGTGGTGGCCTGGGGCTACAACGCGGACGGGCAAACGACCGTGCCAACCGGCCTCGCGAACGTCGTCGGAGTCGCCGCCGGACGACGCCACACGCTGGCTCTGCGACAAGATGGAACCGTGGCGGGCTGGGGCTTCAACGACCGCGGGCAGGCAACGCCTCCGGCGGGCTTGAATAACGTGATCGCCGTGACCGCAGGCGATGCCTATTCGCTGGCGCTGAAGGAAGACGGAACGCTGGTCGCGTGGGGGAGCATCGCCCTTCCGCCCGGAGTTTCCGGGGTCTCCAGCATCGCGGGCGGTGCGCGCCACATCGTGGCGTTGATGAACGATGGAACGGTGCAGGCCTGGGGAGAATACGAGGCGGGACAAACGCAAGTTCCCTTCGACCTCAGCGGCGTGATCGCGATCGCAGCCGGTGAATCGCACTCTGTCGCGCTGACTTCGAATGGACGCGTGGTGGCGTGGGGCGGGAGCGTGCACGGCGAGCAGGATGTCCCCAGCGGCTTGCGGGGAGTCGTCGCCATCGCGGCCGGCGGACGCAGCACCCTGGCGCTGCGGAGCAACGGCAAAATCGTCGCGTGGGGATACAACGGCTACGGCGAGACGCTCAACGCCGATGAAACCGGCGGGACCGTGCAGGCCGCGGCCGGAGAGCATTTCGAACTCGCCTTGAAGCGAAACGGCACGGTCGTGGGCTGGGGGTTGAACAATCGCGGGCAGGTCAGCATTCCGGAGGGTTTGAGCAACGCCATCGCGATCGCCGCGGGCCAGGAACACAGCGTCGCCTTGCGCAGCGATGGAACCGTGGCCGCGTGGGGAGCCAACGACAACGGCCAGTCAACCGTGCCCGACACCGCGCGCGCGATTGTCAAAATTGCCGCCGGCGGCGCCCACTCGCTGGCCCTGAAGGCGGACGGCACGGTCGTGGCGTGGGGCGAAAACACGCTGGGCCAATCGAGCATCCCGTCGGGACTCAGCGGCGTTCGCGAAATCTCCGCGGGGATCGAACACAGCGTCGCGCTGAAGAGCGATGGCACAGTCGTCGTCTGGGGCAGCAATCAGTACGGCCAGAAATCCGTGCCCGCCGGCTTGAGCGGCGTGGTGAAGATCGCCGCCGGCGGCTACCATACGCTGGCGCTCAAGGGAGACGGCACCGTCGTGGGTTGGGGACTTCCCGATGTGGCCGAAGTGCCAGCCGGGCTGACCGGCATCTCGGCGGTCGCCGCGGGGACGTATCATTCGTTGGTCTTAAAACTCGACGGCAGCGTCGCCTCATGGGGACGGAACTACTCCGGCGAGGCCACCGTGCCCACCGGCCTCACCGGAGCGATCGCCATCGCCGCTGGCAGCGTCCAATCCATCGCTCTCGTCCCCTCCCCTGCGTTTGCGTTCACCGAACCCCAGATCGCACTGCTTTTCGCCCAAGGCCAGCCGATGCCCGGCGCAGGCGTGAGCGGCAGCGGCGTTCCCGCCGGCGCGCTGCTGCTCTCGTTTGGCTCGCCCACGGTTTGCGATTCCGGAAAAGCCGCCTGCCTGGTTCGCTGGACGAGTTCGAAAGGCGGCGGCGCGAGCATCGTCAAGTCCGGCGAGTCGCTCCCGGTCGCCACCGTGGGAGCCAACGTTCCCGGCCAGCCCGACCTGACTTTCGCGAATCTCAAAGATCCCGTGCTCAGCCCGTCGGGGCGCATCGCTTTTCTCGCCACGATCGCCGGCAGTGGCGTCGCGGCCGGCAGCAATTCCGCCCTCGTGAGCGACGCGCTCGACGGACAACTCCGCGTGCTGGCGCGAACCGGCGAGCCGGCCCCACAGGCAAATGGAGCGGTATTTGCGAAGCTCCACACCGCGACAGCGCAGAACGGCGTCGTCGCGCTCTACGCGCAGCTCAAGTCAGGAACTGGCGAGCCGAAGGCGAAGGCGGGCAGCGATTTCGGCCTCTGGGAGTGGTCGAATACCAGCGCGTTCAGCGGGGCGAGAATGCTCCTGCGCGAAGGCGATCCACTCAGCGTCGATGGAATCGTGAATGCCAAAACCATCGGGACGCTCGCGGTCTTCAATGTAGTGTCCGGCTCGACCGGGCAGGGTGGGTCCGCGGTGGCGGATGGCTTGAATCCCGGTGCGGTTTACGCCGCGCAGGCCACTTTCACGGACAAAACGAGCGGCTTTTTCATCGGCTCGAATGCGAGCGGCCTGAGCCTCGCGCCGGGGCGCATCACCGGGCAGGCGGCCGATGGATTCCCAGGCGCGCCGTTGGCATCCGAGATTTACTACAAAAGCTTCGGCACCGTCCGCGCGTCCGGCGATGGCACGGGCTACGCATTTCTCGCCAAGCTCAGCGGCACCGGTGTGATTGCCGCGAATGAGGCCGCCGTTTTCTCCGGCGATGCGAATGGGATCGCGCTGCGGCTGCGCAAGAGCGACCGGGCGCCGGGAACGGCTTCAGGCACGGTCGCGACCTTGCTGCCGCCTGTGCCGGGACCCGCCGGGGGCTTCGTCGTGCAGGGAACAATCAAGGGCTCCGGAATCAAGGCGACGAACGACGCGTGCGTCTGGTGGTGGAACGAAGAGGACTGGACGCTGCTGGCCCGCGAAGGCGACGCCCCTCCCGATGTCGCCCCGACCGCAAAGTGGAAGGCCTTCACCGATGTGGCGCTGCCCGCTGGACCTGACACCGGGCCCCTGCTTTCGGCCTCGCTCGCGACGGGTGCCGGCGGGGTAAAGGGCGCGGACGACTCCGGGCTCTGGGGCGTCGGAAGCGGCGGAACGTTACGACTGCTCCTGCGCGAAAATCAGGAATTCCACTTCGGCCCACAAACGACGCGCCTGAAAAAATTCACCGCGCTGAAAGCCGTCGCCGGCTCCGCGGGAGTAGCGCGCAGCTTCAGTCAAACTCGCCAGGTCGTGGTCCTCGCCACCTTCAGCGACAACTCGCAGGGGATTCTCGCGGTCACCATCCCGTAAGCGCGCTGTTATGCGGCATTGCCGCCGGCAGGGATCGCCAGTATTGCATCCAGTGGCTGACAGATGATCGCTGCGGGGCGCGAGCCCGGCAGAGGAAAGTCCGAACACCAGACAGGCAGCATGCCGCGTAAAATGCGCGGGGGCGCCGGGCGAAAGCCGGGCGCGACGGAAAGTGTCACAGAAAACAAACCGCCCGCGTTTTCTCCGAGAGGAGCAGCCGCGGGTCAGGGTGAAAAGGCGGGGTAAGAGCCCACCGCCCGGCGCGCAAGCTCCGGGGCACGATAAACCCCATGCGGTGCAAGACAAAACAGGGAACGGCCGCCTGACCCGTCCGGCGCAAGCCGGGCAGTTCCCGGGTAATAGTCGCACTACCGCGCAAGCGGAGCGGGACGCGCAAGCGGCCCGAGAGAAATGATCATCCAGACCCGCGGGCGACCGCGGAGGGACAGAATTCGGCTTAACGTCGGCCACAAGGAAGGCGCCCTCGGAAACGGGGGCGCCTTCGCTTTTCCCAAATCTCCTTCGCCTTTTCCCCTCCCTGCACCGGCTCGAAGGAGAGGAAGCTTTTTCGTGCTTGTGCGGTCCTTTGCTTCCGGCTCACTCGGTGCATGAGCAAAGCCGCACCTCAGCACTGGCTGGTGAAATCCGAGCCTGCGTCCTACGCGTGGGAGACCTTCGTGAAAGACGAACGCGCCGCTTGGACGGGGGTGCGCAATTTCCAGGCGCGAAACAACCTGCGCGCGATGCGCACCGGCGACCTCGTCCTTTTTTACCACAGCGTCACCGGCAAGGAGGTCGTGGGCATCGCCAAGGTGGCGAGGGAGGCGTACGCCGATCCGACCGCGACGGAAGGCGACTGGTCCTGCGTGGATCTCGTGCCCTCGAAGGCGCTGAAAAACCCGGTGACTCTCGCCGCGATCAAGGCCAGCAAGCCGCTGGAAAATATCGCGCTGCTGCGCAACTCGCGCATCTCGGTGGTGCCGCTGACGGAGGAGGAATTCGGCATACTCCTTTCAATGGCAAACCAGTAGCCGGCAAGTTCGTTGGACAACCTGGCGCCCCGCTGCTAGCGAATAGGAATTCACCATGAAGGTTCCGCTGGAAATCCTATTTGTGACGGTTTTGATCTGGTTGGGTTGGACCCAGTCGTATCAAGAGCAATGGAAACGTATTACCGGCCAACCGCCTGCTAACCAGCTGAAGACCCGTCCTGCCAGCCACCAAATTGCACCGCTCTCGCCAGGGAATAGTCAGCCTTCGGCGCCCCCCGCCTCACCCGCGCAGCCGAATTGGATGCAGAGGCCCACGATCCTCGATCGACAACACTAGGTACCATGGAAGAAACGCTCCTCGAAAAAACAATCCATGCGTTGGCTTTTCTCGGCGTTTGCGCGGCGATTATTTTCATCGGCTGGCACGAACCGCTCCGCTATCGATTCATGAGCCCTGCGGAAATCGTAGAATTGGAAGGTGACCCGGAACCTGTCCGTCAGAATTGGCAATCTACTTCAAGTTTGAAAGGCACAGCTTTGGACCGCGCTCCTTACGAGGTAAGAGAAGGGAAGGTCCGTTACTCCAAAGGTTTCGATCCAAGGCAAATGGGCGCTCCCACGGAAACGGACCAGCGGGCGAACACCAGGGGCAAGCAGTAACGCTGCAAGCGCTTCTGTCCGACACAGTCGAGATGGCGCCGCTTCCGGAGGGTAGATACCTCGAAGGGCGCAGGACTTTCAATGTCGCCCTCGGTTTGATTTTCTTCTGCGCCTTCGCGTCGCTCGGGCTGCAGGTGCGAGGGCTGCTCGGCGCGCAGGGGATCAGTCCGGCGGCGGAATTTCTGCGCGCCGTCCGCGAGCAACTCGGCGGCTCGGCGTGGACTTCGGTGCCGACGCTTTTTTGGTTCAATGCGAGCGACGGATTCCTCGTCGGAGCCTGCGTCGCGGGTTGCGTCATCTCGGCGGCGCTGGTCGCGGGCTTCGCGCCGGGCGCGTGCTCGCTGGCGCTGTGGGCGCTGTATCTTTCGCTCTGCGCAGTGGGCAGCCCGTTCCTCAATTTCCAATGGGACGCGCTGCTGCTCGAGACGTCGCTGCTCGCAGTCTTTTATCTGCCGTGGAAGTGGCGGCCGGACTGGTCGCGCGAATCGCCGGTCAGTCGCGTGGCGCGCTGGCTTCTGTGGTGGCTGCTTTTCCGGCTGATGCTTGCCTCGGCGGTGGTGAAGCTTTCCAGCGGCGATGAAACGTGGCGCTCGCTCACCGCGCTGCGCTTTCACTTCGAGACGCAGCCGCTGCCGCTCGGGACCGCGTGGTATATACACCAGTTCCCGCGCGGGCTGCTCCGCGCGATGGAAGCAAGCATGTTCGCGATCGAGCTCCTCGCGCCGTTTTTCATCCTCGCGCCGCGCCGGTGGCGGCACGCGGGTGCGGTCGCGCTCATCGCGCTCCAGCTCTGCATCATGGCGACGGGGAACTACGCTTTCTTCAATCTGCTCACCATTGCACTGTGTCTGACGCTCTTCGACGACGCGGTGTGGCCACGGCGCTGGCGCGAGCGCTTTGCCGCGAGCCATGAGCCGCGCACGGAATCCGCGTGGCCGCTACGGCTTTTCGGTCCGGTCGCGGGCGTGATTTTCATCGTGACCTTCATGCCGCTCGTCGATGCCTTTCGCACGGGCTGGCGCTGGCCGGAGCCAGTTTCCAGTCTGCGCGATTCGCTCGCGCCGCTGATGAGCTTCAACGGCTACGGACTCTTCGCGGTGATGACGACGACGCGCCCGGAGATTTTTGTGGAAGGAAGTGACGACGGCGTGAACTGGCAGGCCTATCGCTTCCGCTGGAAGCCCGGCAACGTCCGCACTCCGCCAGCCCTGGTCGCGCCCCATCAGCCGCGGCTGGATTGGCAGATGTGGTTCGCCGCGCTCAGCGACTATCAGCACAATCCGTGGTTCATCCGCTTCCTCGTGCGCTTGCTCGAAGGTTCGCCAGAGGTGCTCGCGCTCTTGGAATGGAATCCCTTTCCGAGCCACCCGCCGCGCTACGTCCGCGCGGTGGTTTGCGAATATCATTTCACCCACTGGGGTGACGACGCGTGGTGGACGCGTGGCCCCGAACAACTCTACTGCCCGGTCATCTCGCTCCAGCGCGGGGACCAGTAGCCGCGGCTCACGCGCCGGCCGTGAAACGCTGCAGCGCGTGCAGCTTGGCCAGTGCGGCGCCGGAATCGATCTGCTCGTGCGCGAGGATGAGGCCCGAGGAGAGATCGGGAGAAATTCCCGCGACGACGAAGCCCGCGGCGGCATTCAGCGCGACGATGTCGCGCGGTGCGCCGCGGAGCGAGCCGTCTAGAATGCCGGTGAGGATTTGCGCATTGCCCGCGCCATCGGCTCCGCGCAGGTCTTCGAGCCACGCAGGCGCGATCCCGAGCAGCGCGGCGTCCACCTCGAAGAACCGAATCCCGGCCGGCGTCACGTCGTGGACTTCGCTCGGGCCGGTGGTGGCGAGTTCGTCCATGCCATCGCCATGCACGGCCCAGGCGCGCTCGCGACCGAGCGCGCGCAGCACCTCGGCGTATTTCGGCAGCAGCGTACGGTCGAAGATGCCCACGAGTTGAAACGATGGACGCGCGGGATTGAGCAGCGGACCGAGGAGGTTGAAGACCGTGGGAATGCCTTGCGACGCGAGGAGCTTGCGGACCGGCGAGATGGCCTTGAACGCGGGGTGATAGGCCGGCGCGAAGATGAAGCCGAGGCCGATCGTTTCCACGCAGCGCCGGAGCGGCGCAGGCGGCAGATCGATCTTCACGCCGAGCTGCTCGAGCACGTCGGCGCCACCGCATTTCGAGGTGATCGCGCGATTGCCGTGCTTCACCACCACGGCGCCGCCGGCGGCGAGGACGAACATGCTGGTGGTGGAAATATTGAAGAGTTCCATGCGATCGCCGCCCGTTCCGCAGACGTCGATGACCGGCCCCGGCAGCCGCGCCAAATCAAGACCGGGATCGACGGCGAGAGAGAGCAACGCCCGCGCGAAGGCCGCGATTTCCTCCACGGTCTCGCCCTTGTCCCGCAGTGCGCGCAGCAACTCGGCTTTCACCTCATCTTCCCACTCCGCAGCGGTGAGATGCGCGACGGCGGTCGCGATCTGCTCCGCGGTCAAATGGCCGCCAGCGCGGACTTGGGCGATGAGGGAATGCATCGGAGAGGAATTAACGCCTGGGGCGCGGCGAGGAAAGTCCCCGCTCACAGATCGACGGATCTACCGCGACTGCGCGTGGCCGGCGATCGAGGCGATGATGATGATCGCGATGAGCACCGCGAGCACGGTAAGAGCGATCTTGATCCAGCTCAGCGGATGTTTGCCCGCGATCGCGCCGGTGTAGCCGTTGACGACGACCTGGAAAATCTGCGAGCCGTAGGTGTAGGAGAGCACCCAGACGGGAACGAGGACGTGCTTGAAGGTCTGCGCGGAAAAATCCGCCGCCACGTCGAGCCCGCGATGCGTGTCGCCGGGGACCTCGCTGTCGCAGATCGCCGTGATCTTCTGCTCCATGGTCTGCCGCGCGTGCTCGGCGGCGGCGACGAGGTCGATCTGGTACTGCTCCACCACCCAGCCGCTGAGGAAGCCGGGCTCATAGGGCTTGAGATCGGTGGTGGTGGGGAAGGGCTCGATCTTGCGCAGCAGTTCGGCAGTAACGCCCTTGGACGCCGGCACGAGTTCGTCGTCGAAGAAATGGTCCACCGAGCCGGCGCTCGATTGCCAGCGCGTCCGTTGGACCTGGCGGGTCTGGCTCCGGCCCTGCGAGTCAGTGTAGCTTTCCGTCTCGTAGTAGTAGTATCCGCTTTCCGCGGTCCAATCGGCGTGGACCTGCGCGTCGAAGGTCCAGTAGGGAAGGTAAAGGCCGTGGACGCGATCGGTGAGCGCGCGACCTTTGAGCGCGTTGGGCGCGAACCACCGATTGCCGTACCACTCGCGCACCTTGTCGCGGACCTCGGTTTCCGGGATCTTGAACTCGAGCAGACTCTCGGGGCGGATCGGCGCGGTGATTTCGTCCACGGGAATGAGCGACGAGGATCCGCAGAAGTCGCAGCGCTGGCCGACGCGCGTCGGGTCGAAGACGGTGATCGCCTGGCAGCTCTGGCATTTCACCGACTTCTTCTCCGCCTTCCAGCCGCGCTGCTCCTGGCCGAGATTGCGCAGCGCGAGCGCGAGATCGTTTTCGGTGATGCCGGAGCCATCGGTCTTCAGTTCACACGGCGAAACGGCGCCGCAGAACGGACAGACCAGCGCTTTCTTCGCGGGATTCCACACCGCCTCCGCGCCGCAGGCGGGGCAGGAATATTTCGACTTCGCGGCAATCTCGCTCTCGGCCATGCGGGTGAAAACGTCAGCGCCCGGCCCGCTCAGTAGGCGTACAGCTTCGCGTGCTTCGGCTCGATGAACTCGGCGCGGCTGACCAGCATCTGTTTTTTCGTCACCCGCTCGAGGCCGATGGCCAGCGATTGCGCGATCTCCTTCGGGTCGCGCGTGTTGCCCGGGATGGGGAAGGAGCCGCCGTTGCGATCGTAGCCGAAGATGTGGCCATCGGTCTGCCACACGCAGTAGGCGTGGCCAGCGTCGCTGTTGTTATACTTCACGAGCATCACGCGCGACCAAAAGCTGCCCTCGAGCCGATGCACAGCGCGCACCGTGGCCATGTAGCTGCAGGCGGAAATGACGCAGCCATTGAGCACCACGAGATCTTCGTCGCGCGGCTCGACCAGCATCACCTCCGGCGGCGTCATCATGCGACCGAGCCCCCAGCCCGTGGCCACCATCACGAAGAGCACGACGAGGCGGCCCCACGAAAACTTCGGGCGCACTTTCCGGGGAACTTCAATCGCGGGTTCGGTCGTCACGGCGCTGCTCCCAAAGCTGGAATCGTTCTCAGTCGCAGGGTTTTGTGACATGGGACCGGTGGGGCCGCAGGCGCGTCAGCTCTTGAGGAAATCGTCGATCGCAGTCTTCGTGATGCGCCAGGTCGAGCCGATCTTCTTCCCCTTCAGATCACCGGCCTCCAGCGTCGCCAGCACATCGGCTTCGCTCACGCCGAGCACCTTCGCCGCATCGGCGGGGCTCATCAGATCGGGAATCCCGGAAGCAGCAGCCGCGGGAGCTGCGGCGGCCTGGGTCGGCAGCGGTGGCGGACCACCGGCGGGCGGTGTCGCTTGCGGGCCGAGGACGCCGCCCTGCTGCGCCATCATCTGCTGGGCCATGGCCATCCCGACCGCCATCTCGCTGGCGAAGCCACCGGCTCCCCCGCCCTGCCCGGTGCCCATGCCCTGGGCCATCTGGAACTTCACGTAGTCGTTGAGATTGCCCACCGCGGCCATCGACGAACGTTTGTCGATCGCCTGCTCCACTTCCGGCGGCACGCTCACATTTTCCACCACGAAGCTGGTGAACTCGATGCCGTACTTCGTCGTCGTCACCGGATTGATCAGCGGGAGCAGCGCCGCGCCGAGTTCGCTGTAGCGCGTGGCCACGTCGAGCACCGGGATCTTCGCCTCGGCGATCGCTTCGCTGAAGAGCGAGATGATCCGCGAGCGCATGGTGTCGGCAAATTCATCGAGCCGGAAATGCTGGTCGCTGCCGGCGACTTCTTTGAGGAAGAGCTTCGGCTCGACGATCTTGAAATCGTAAATGCCGAAGGCGCGCACGCGCACGATGCCGAAGTCCGCATCGCGCATCATCACGGGATTCGAGGTGCCCCATTTATTCCCGGTGAAAACGCGGGTGGTGACGTAATAAACGTCCGCCTTGAACGGCGTGTTGAAGCCGTATTTCCAGCCCTTGAGAGTGGTGAGGATCGGGATGTTCTCCGTCGCCAGGGTGTGTTTGCCCGGCGGGAAAGTGTCGCCGAACTGCCCGAGATAGACGAACTGCGCGACCTGAGATTCGCGCACGATGAGCTGGGCGCCGTTCTTGATTTCCTTGTCGTCGTCGGGCCAGCGGTAGCTGAGCGTGTCGCGCGAATCATCGGTCCAATCGATAATCTCGATCAACTCGCCTTTGATGAAGTCCATGAGTCCCATAGGTGTGTGTGCTCCTGTTTTTGGGTTGAAGGTTGCCGCGGAGGATGACGCCGCCGCACGCACGGGGAAAGGCGAAATTTCTCGCGGAGGCACGTCCGCGTCGGCGGTTTCCCCCCTTCGTGCCCAGAACCCGCACGCCGTCCGCCTTCAGCTTGCCGCTCTTCACGCTCACGATCGCCTCGCGCGCGCCCTTGCCGTCCGCGTCGTGGAAATACTTCACGCCGTCGCCCTCAGCAGCCCGGAGGGCTGAAGGATATTAGCCCCGGGTGAAACCCGGGGTTACTAGCCCGCAAATGCGCGCACCCCGGCAGGGGTGCTGGAATATACCTCCGGTCTCCCGCGCCCCTGCCGGGGCGCACACCGATCTGAATGCGGTTCCGGGGGTGTTCGCTTCGCACGACCCCCGGCTAATTTCCGCCAGCCCTCCGGGCTGCTTCGCCTTGTCGGAAAAGGCATCCTTCAGCCGCTTCTCGATCAGCGAAATGACGAGGTGCGTGATGTCGATGCCGATCCACAGC
>JBAVML010000522.1:0-11541 GCA_049690035.1 Chthoniobacteraceae bacterium | reverse complement strand
GGCCTCGCCAAGGGAAACGAGCATGCTGTGAGATTGAGCCACGCCAGGAAAACGGTCAAGCCACCGGGCCGCGCTACCTTCCAGCGCCGCGCGAACCCTCACCTCCGGAGCAACCTGCCTTGATCTTTGGCAGGCGGGGCGTAGAGACGCCGTGCCATGATTCACCAGACGCGCGGATTCCTTGCCGCTCTTTTTCTCCTCGCGCTCGTCCCCGTGGGCTGCAGCCCGAAGCCCACCGTGCAAAAAGACGCGGAGCCGGAGGTCTCGATCCCGGTCCAGACACCCGTGGTGGCCGCCGCGACGACACCGCCGCCGGCCAAGGAACAGCCGAAGGCGGCCGGGCCGGCGCGGCTGCGGATCGTCGCCTGGAATCTCGAATGGTTTCCAGGACATAAGCCGAATCCGACGCCGGACGCGGAGGCCGAGCAGATGGCCGTGGCGAAGGCGGCGCTGGACGAGCTGAAGCCCGATGTGCTGCTGCTGGAGGAAATCCGGGATTGGGAAAGCGCGGCGGAATTGTGCAAGGCGGTGCCGGGCATGGAGGTGCATGTGGTTAGCGCGTTCCAGCCCCGCCCCCAGAATCAGGTGGTGGCCAGCCGGTTCACCGCCGACTCCACGTGGTCCGAAGCGTGGAAGGTCGAAGAGGCGGCACCGCCGCGTGGCTATTCATTTGCGGCGGTGGAACTGCCCGATCATCGCTTCCTGCTGACCTACGCGCTGCATTTGAAGAGCAATTTGGGCGGGCTGACCGAGGACATCGCGATGCGGCAGGAGGCCACAAAGCAACTGCTGAAGCATGCGCAGGAGATGCTCACCCTTTATGGCCAGCGCGGGCCGTGTGCGGTGGTCTTCGGCGGAGACATGAACACCTCGCTGGACGATCCGAAGTTTAAGGAGGACCAAGCGCTTCCGGGATTGATCAAGGCGGGTTATCACTGGACGCACGAAGGGGTGCCGTTTGCGGATCGCACCACGATCCCGGCCAAGAATGGATTCGCCGACAACTGCTTTGACCATATTTTCACCGCGGGCTTGGGGAGCCCTGTAGCGGCGGTGAAATCCTACGCTGGGGTGAGCGATCACAATCCGGTGGTGCTCGATGTGGAACTCTCCAAGGCTGATTTTCAGCCCCGCATCGATCCCGCACCCGGCATCGAGCTGCTGGAGCGCGCGAGGGTCGCCGCCGCGAACATGCCCGCTCCGGCGCCGGTGGCGCTCGAGGTCGCGGATACGGCGGGGCTGATCGCGGCTGAAGGCAAGCCGGTGGTGGTCAAGGGCCGCGTCCAGAAAGTGGCGAATACGAAGACAAACTCCGTTTATTTCATCGACTTCGCGGGAGCCCCCCGGGGCGGCTTTGTCGGCATCGTGAAGCAGGACCACTATCCGGCGATCGCCGCAGCGCTCGGCGGAGAGCTCGCGGCGATGCTGGAAGGGAAGACGATCGAGCTGAGCGGCAAGGTCGCGATCTATAAGAATGCGCCGCAGGTGATCGTAACCTCCCCGAGCCAAATCCGGGTGGAGAAGTAAGGCGCCCTGGCGTCAACGACTCACGATCAAACGGCTTCTGCGGAGGGATCGGACTCCCGGATCATTTCGGGCCTGAATCCGCGGGTGGAGCCATCCAGGAAGCGGGCGGTGATCCAAAGCCCTGGCGCGACGGTGTCCACGGAAGCCAACCGGCAGAGTTCACTCGCCTCGGGGACTTCGCCCTTCAACTTTCTGAGCACCATCAAGCTGCGGCCGTAGCGACGCCGGTAGGCCGAGGCGGAAAGTGCTTCCTCGCTTTCAGGGGACACCGCGGGGGAATTCGTTTCCATGCCGCAGCATACGGAATATCGGGAAGAGACATAGCCGTTATGTGCGCCCAGCCGCGACGCCTGCTGAAAAACCAAACCGCCGACGGACGCGCCCTTCTCCTTGATCTGCGGGGCGCGCGTCGGTGATTGTCCCAAAGCAACTCGTTCGCGCTGTTCTTTCTCAGGCACTCACCCGCACGCGCCTGTTCCCCGAACGTCATGCATTTGAACATGAAACTCCCCACGATCACCCACCTGATAGCCTTTCTCCTCGTCGCGTCCCTGAGTCGGGGGAGCGTTTCCGCAGCCGCGCCACCGGCCAAGCCGAACATTCTCTTCATCGCCATCGATGACCTGCGCGACTGGGTCCACTATCTCGGCTACGAGCAAGTCAAGACGCCGAACCTCGACCGACTCGCCGCCCGTGGCGTCATCTTCACCCACAGCTACTGCGCGGCGCCGGTGTGCAATCCCTCGCGCACCGCGCTGATGTCGGGGCTGCGGCCATCCACCACGGGTGTTTACGACAACGGCACGGACTGGCGGAAGGTCATCCCCGATGTGACCACGCTCCCGCTGCATCTTCGCGCGAATGGCTACTACGCGGCGGGCGCCGGGAAGATCTACCACGAGTCGTATCGTCGGCCGACCGATTGGGATGACTACCTTGTGGCGGGCGCGATGGAGGCGGACGACGTGGAGAATCCCGGCAAGGGCAAAAACAAGAAGGCGATGAAAGCCACGGGCAGCGATGCGACCGACGACGGCGTCGGCGGCATCAAATTCAAGCCGCTCAACTGCGAGGACAAGGACATGGTTGATTACGCCAGCGTCTCGTATTGCCTCAAGCAACTCGCCGCACCGCACGACAAGCCGCTCTTCCTCGCCTGCGGCCTTCACAAGCCACACATGCCGTGGGACGTGCCGAAGAAGTATTACGACATGTATCCGCTCGATCGGATCCAGCTCCCGAAAGTGCTGGAACACGATCTAGACGACATCCCGCCCGCGGGCGTGGCCATGGCGAAGCCGCAGGGAGATCACGCGGCCATCTTGAAATCCGGGCGCTGGAAAGACGCGGTGCAGGGCTATCTCGCCGCGATCACCTTCTGCGACGCGATGGTCGGACGGCTGATGGATGGCTTCGACCAGAGCGCCTACAAGGACAACACGATCATCTGCTTGTGGAGCGATCATGGCTGGCATCTCGGCGAAAAGGAGCACTGGCGGAAGTTCGCGCTCTGGGAGGAAGCGACGCACGCGCCTTTCCTGATGGTCGTCCCCGGGCTGACCAAGGCGGGCAGCGTGTGCGAGCGGATGACGGACTACATGAATATCTATCCGACCCTCTGCGACCTCGCCGGCATCCCGATCCCGAAGCATGTCGAAGGCGTGAGCATCCGCCCGCTGCTGGAGAATCCCAAGATGGCGTGGGATCGGCCCGCGCAGACGACGCATGGCTTTCAAAACCACGCGGTCCGCACGGCGCAGTGGCGTTACATCCGCTACGCGAACGGCGACGAGGAGCTCTACAACGAACAGACCGACCCGCTGGAGTGGACGAACCTCGCCAAGGATGAGCACTACGCCTCGATCAAGACCGATCTGGCGAAGGCAATGCCGACAATCAACAACAAGGCCAACCTCGGACCCGAGGCCGGTGAAAAAGCCGCGAGGAAGGCGGCGAAGAAAGCCGAATAGCGAGCCGCGACCTGGCCCGGCACCGATGAGCTATCTTCACCATCTCGCCGCCCTCGCGCTGCTGGCGGTCGCCGCCAGCGCGGCTGAGCCCCAGCCCATCCGTGTGGCGCTCTATGATGACAAAGGCGCCGCGGGCAAGGGCGTGCCTTCCGTGACCGAGCAGCTCGGCAAGGCTGCGGACATCAAGGTCACCAAGGTCAAGGGCGCCGACCTCGCGAGCGGCCTGCTGAAGGACTTCGACGTCGTCGTCTTCACCGGCGGCAGCGGCCACGCCGAGGCGGATGCGGTGACGGAAAAGGGACGCGAGGAAGTGCGGCAGTTCGTGCGGGGCGGCGGTGGCTACGTGGGGATTTGCGCCGGGGCGTACCTGGCGTGCAGCGGCTTTAGCTGGGGAATCGGCGTGCTCAATGCGAAGACCGTCTCGCCGAAATGGCGGCGCGGCGTCGGCGAGGTGCAGATCGAAGCGACCCCGATCGCCAGCGAGACCGTGGGCTTCACCGCCGAGAAGCGCGGCATCCGCTACGCCAACGGCCCCATCATCACGCCCGACTCCCGCGAGGACTTGCCCGCCTACGAGCCACTCGCGCACTTCCGCACCGAGCTGGCCGAGAACGAATCGCCGGCGGGCGCGATGATCAACACGCCAGCCATCGTCCGGGCCAAATGCGGCAAGGGGCGCGTCATTACCTCGAGCCCGCATCCGGAACAGACCGCAGGAATGGAAGGCTTCATCGAGCAGGCCGTGCGCTGGGTCGCGCACCGTGGTAACTGATTGAGCCATGAAACGCCTTCCTGCTTTCCTCCTCGCCCTGCTCTGCCTGCTGCCGGGCGGGCTTCGCGCCGAAAACATCATCCCGCCGGCTGGCGAGCGCGTCTTCGTCTGCGCGCACAGCTTCATGATTTACACCGCGAAGCTCCTCCCGCCGATGGCGCTGGCGGCGGGGCTTCCGTTCACGCCAGCCGGCCAGCAGATGATCGGCGGTTCGCAGGTGATTCAGCATTGGAATCTCCCCGACGCGCAGAACAAGGCCAAGGCCGCTCTGCGCGAAGGGCGCGTGGATGTGCTCACCCTCTCGCCCCACCTGCTCCTGCCCGACCCTGGCATCGATAACTTCACCCACCTCGGACTGGAGAAGAATCCAAACCTTCGCATCTACGTGCAGGCCTCCTGGCCGCCGCGCGACGGCGTGCTGGACCGGCAGTTCCACAACGCCCAGCGCAACGAAGCGACGGTCGAAAGCCTGCACCAGCTCCGCGATGCCTTCCGCGCGCAGTGGGTCGATGGGCTCGAAGCTCAGGTGCGAACGTTGAACGCTTCGGTCGGGCACGAAGCCGTCTTTATCGTCCCCGCGTTCGACGCCATCTTCGCCCTGCGCGAGCGCGTCGCCAACGGCGTCGCCCCTGGCCTCACCCAACAGACGGATCTCTTTCGCGACGACCTCGGGCACCCGCAATCTCCGCTCGCCGTCCTTGTCACCTATTGCCACTTCGCCAGCATCTACCAGCGCAGCCCGGTGGGCCTGCCCGTGCCGGCGGAGCTCAAGGACAACCCGTACGCCGAGGAACTCAACCAGCTCCTCGAGCAGCTCGCCTGGGACGCTGTCGCCACCTACCCGCTGAGCGGGGTGAAAGTTGCGCGTTGATCCGCGGGCGCGCAGTTTTTTTTGTCGATGCCTGAACGCAAACCCGCCCACTGCCCGATCTGCGGCCGCGAAACTGAACTCGCCGCCGCACCGCTTGGGCCCTTCTGCAGCGACCGCTGCAAGCTCGTCGATCTCGGCAAGTGGTTCGGAGAGGAATATCGCGTGAGCGAGCCGCTGAGGCCGGATCACTTCACCGAGTTCGAAGGCGCGGAAGGGGACGACCTCGACCGGCCGCAGCCAGGTTAGTGGCGGCGTCCCCGCCGGAGTTCGAGATGAAAAGCGCACCGCCGAAAAATGTCGTCGCCGGCCCCGCCCGAGCGAACCGCCCGTGAAAGTCCGGAGCGGCAACTTGGCGCTCGCGCTCGCGCCGTGCGTTCCTATCATTTCCGCGCCATGAACGATCTCAGCTCCCTTCTTCATTCCGCCGTCCAGGCTGGTTCTCTGCTCCAGAGCAGCGCGACCAACATTCACCAGATGCTCATGCGCAGCGACGCGATGGTGGTGCAGCAGAGCATCGCGGATCTCGTGGAAGCCGGCGCGTGGGACGAGCTTAACGACCGCTTTTTCAAGACGCTCGCCTTCGGCACCGGCGGCCTGCGCGGGCGCACCATCGGCAAGATCGTGACCGCTGGCGAGCAGGGCATGCCGCAGGCGCTCGACCGCCCGCAATGGCCGTGTGTGGGCACGAATGCGATGAACTTTTTCAACATCAGCCGCGCGACCCAGGGGCTGGTCGCCTACTGCAAGGAGTGGTTCGCGAAGAACAAACTGCCCGGCCGTCCAAAGATCGTCATCGCGCATGACACGCGGCATTTCTCGCGCGACTTCGCCGAGCTGGCGGCGAAGGTGGCCACGGATCTCGGCTGCGATGCCGGGCTCTTCGCGGGACCGCGCTCGACGCCGCAGCTTTCCTTCGCGGTGCGCTACACGGATGCCACCGCGGGTATCGTCATCACCGCCTCGCACAACCCGCCGCACGACAACGGCTACAAGGTTTACTTCGACGATGGAGCGCAGGTGGTGGAGCCGCACGCGAGCGGGATCATCGCGAAGGTCAATGTCGTCGAGTCCGACGTTTACGAGTCGCTGCCCGCGGACAAACAGGGCCAGCTCATCCATCTTGGCCAGGAGATCGACGAAGCCTACATGGCCCGGCTCGAGACGCTGGTCCTCGATCGCGAGATGGTGGCCGCCGCGGCCCGCAGCGGATTGAAGATCGTCTTCACCTCCATCCACGGCACCGGCGGCGTGATCACCAAGCCGATGCTCGACCGGCTCGGCTTCAAATACCTCACTGTCGCCGAGCAGGAGGAATTCGACGGCCGCTTCCCGACCGTGAAGTCGCCCAACCCGGAGAACGCCGAAGCGCTCGCCAAAGGCATCGCGCTGGCAAAAGCCGAAGGCGCGGACCTGGTGATCGCCACCGACCCGGATTGCGACCGCATGGGCGTCGCGGTCCGCAATGCCGCCGGAGAAATGGAGCTGCTCACTGGAAACCAGATCGGTTCGCTGATGGCGGCCTACCGCGTGAAGCGGCTCATCGAACAAGGCGTGATTACCCCGGCGAACGCCGCGCGGTGCGTCATCGTGAAAACGCTCGTGACGACCGATCTGCAAAAAGCGATCGCCGAAAAACATGGGCTCCGCTGCGTCGAGACGCTCACCGGGTTCAAATACATCGGCGAAAAACTCGGGAAGTATGAGAAGGCGCTGCCACCGGAAATCCGCGAACGTTACCGCGCCATGCCCGAGAGCGAAACGCGGGCGGCGCGGCTCGCCCAGTCGAGCTTCTACGTCTGCGGCGGCGAGGAAAGCTACGGCTACAGTGCGGCGGATTTCGTGCGCGACAAGGACGGCAACGGCGCCGTCGTCGTCTTCGCGGAAGTGGCCGCCTTCGCAAAATCGCGCGGGCTCACGCTCGATCAATTGCTCGACGAGATTTACTCCGAATACGGCTTCTATCTGGAGAAAAATGGTTCGCTCACCTTCGAGGGCGCCGACGGCGCGGCGAAGATCCAGCGCCTCGTGGAATCCTACGCCTCGATGCCGCCGACCGACGTCGAGAGCGTCCCGGTCACCGCGACACGCAACTTCGCCGTGCAGGATTTCACGGATGTCGAAGGCGACCCCATTCCCAAGGAAAAAATGCTGATGATGAACCTCGCCGATGGCCGCCGCATCGCGGTGCGACCCTCGGGCACGGAGCCGAAGATCAAGTTCTACATGTTCGCCCGCCGCGCGCCGGAATCTGGAAAAGCCTTTACGCCGGCGGAGTTGGACACGATCAAGAATGAAGTGCGCGCCTCTCTCGAACTGCTGTGGAACTGGATTCAGCAGGACGTGGGAGTCCGCCTCGGAACCTGAACACCCATCCCCAGCATGAGCGATAGAGAACTCAATCTCGACGGCGGCGAAGTCTCCGTCATCAAAGCCATCGGTCTCTCCGGCTCCGACGTGAGCGGCGACGAACTCATGAAACGCTGCCCGGAGCTGGAAGCGGCGGAACTGATCGACACCTTGAAAGGCCTGATCCAAATCGGTTATGTGGAGGCCGATCCCGGGACTTTCTACGACGTCGAAGAGCTGAAACGCGCCACGCTTCACGTGAACTCGGGATACGCGAAGGATCTGCGCGAAGCGCTGAATCCCCAGCAGGCCAAGCCCAAGAGCAAGCGCGTGCGCCGCGAGTAGCGCCCGCTGCCGGACCGACGAATCCCCGCTGCGTGTCGCTGATTCCCGCCTCCTCTCCGGCGAAAGGAGAGGCCCCGCGGAGCCCGCAGGCCGCGCAGCCCCGGCTGGCGCTTTGGCAACGCTGGTGGCCATGGCTCGCCGCTGCCGCGAGCGGCGTCCTGCTGACGATTTGTTACCCCCGTTTTGAGCAAGGCTGGCTGGTTTGGAGCGCGTTGACGCCGTTGCTCTGCGCGACTTGGTTTCGCCCCGCGTCTGTCGCCAAATCATGGTGGCGCCGCGCGCTGGCGAGCGTGGGTCCGGGATACCTCGCGGGCCTGATTTTTTTTGCCAGCACCTTCCATTGGCTCGGCAGTCTCGCGAAGCTCTACTCGAGTCCCGTGCTGCTCCTGCTGCCGGTGCTGCTCGCGTTCGTCTTGGCACTCTACGTCGGCGTATGGACTTGGTTTCTGGAAGTGATCGTGCCGGAAGGTGACGCGCGAAAATTCCCCAACTCCTGGCGTAATCTCGCCACCGGCGCGATCGGCGCCAGCGCGTGGGTGGCGCTCGAATGGACCCGCGGCTGGCTCTTTGGCGGCTTCGGCTGGAATGGGCTCGGCGTCGCGCTGCACCGCGACCTCGCGATGATCCAGATCGCCGACCTCACCGGCCTCTGGGGTCTCACGTGGCTCGTCGCCTACGTAAATCTTATGGCGGTGATCGTCGTGCGGCGGATCGTCGGCGAATTCGGTCCCACCTTTCTGCGCCGCATTCGCTGGGAGTTCAGCCTGAGCATTGGCGTCGTCGTCGCCGTGTTTTCCTACGGCGTGCGCACGCTGATCATGAATGACGCCGGCCCCGTCGTCCCGCTGCGCGTCACCGCGATTCAGGCGAACATCCCGCAGGTCGAAAAATTCAACCCACAGTTCGAAAGCAAGGTGCTCGAGACGCTCGGCCGCCTGACTTCGCTGGCGCTGCTCTCGCAGGCGAAGCCGCAGCTCCTGATCTGGCCGGAGGCCACGACTCCGCACCCGCTCTTCGGCGATGAAGACACCTATCGCTTCGTGCTCGCACAGGCGAAGCGCGATGGCTTCGGGCTGCTCCTCGGCTCGATCGACTTCGACCCGGAAAAAGACGAGGACTACAACATCGCCGCGCTCTTCACCGAGGCCGGGCAGAAGGTGCAGGTTTATCGCAAAATGCACCTTGTTCCCTTCGGCGAATATCTTCCGCTGCGTCCGATTTTCTCGCCGCTCGCCGGGCAGATGGTGCCCGGGGATTTCACGCCGGGCCGGGAGTTCACGCTGCTGCATCTGCCCGATCCCGCGATCGATTTCGCCGCGCTCGTCTGCTTTGAAGACACGGTCGGCGACCTCACCCGCACCTTCGTCGCGAGAGGCGCGCAACTGCTCGTCAACGTGACCAACGACGGGTGGTTCGCCGACTCGCCCGCGGCCGAGCAACACCTCGCGAACGCGCTCTTCCGCGCCGTGGAAACGCGCCGCCCCCTGATGCGCTGCGGCAACACGGGCCTTACCGGTTCGGTCGATCCGTTCGGCCGGCTCGCGCGCTTCGACCGACCCGCGCGCACTTTCTTCCCCGCCACCGTGATCCCTTTTCTAAAGCCGTTCGAAGAAGGCTTTGTCGCGGGCCAGCTCGCGGTACCCACGGCAAACCGGATGACGTTCTACACCCGCCACGGCGACTGGCTGCCGCATCTCTGCAGCGGGCTCGCTCTCCTGGCGCTCGCCCGGTCTTGGCGGCAAAAGCGCCGGGCTCAGCGGAGCCACTTGTCCGCGTAGTCGAGCCAGACTTTCCAGTCCTCCCTCGTCATCGAGTGCTCGCCGGGGCGAATGTAGTAGCCGAGCCGCGAGGCGAGCAGCTTGCCGGTTTCCGGCGGCGTCGCCGCGCCGAGGCCGTCGCCGGCCACGAGCTGATACACCGGATCCGCCGCCTTGAGCATCGCGAACTGCCCCGGCGGATTCGACCACACATCCCCGACCGCGCAGGAGATCAGGACCGGCCGCGGTGCGCAGAGCGCGATCAATTCGTGCTGATCGAAAGGCAGCTTTTCCGGCGCGGCGCCGAAGGGCTTGAAATTGCCGCAAAACCAATGCGCGAACGATTTGTTGATCACGGCCACCGTTTCCACCGTCGGCCGGCCGTTCGCCTGGGGCGCGGAAAGTTCCGGGGCCACGCGATTCGGCGCGGTGCCGCCGCAACCCGCCTGGCTCGGGATCGCCATCGCGATGCGCTCGTCGAAGGCCGCAGCGACCAGCGCCGTCTTGCCATTGCGCGAGTGCCCGACCACGGCGATCCGCCGCGCGTCGATGTCTTTATCCGTCTCCAGGTAATCGACCATCCGCGAAAACGTCCATGCCCAGATCATCAGCGTCGCCGGCGCATCCGCGGCGTCCGCGGCCATGCCCGGCGGCAGAAAAGCCTTCATCTGTTCCAACGCGATCTCCGCTTTGTCCGCGACCACGTCGCCGCTGAAAAACGTGGCGACCGCGTAGCCGCGATCGATCGACTGCTCGATCGCCCACGCGTCGATTTGTTTGCCGCGCGCGGCTTCTCCCGCGCGGTTGCCGGGAGCACCGGCATATTTATCCAGGACCCAGCCGCGCGGCATCTGCACGAGTGGATCGGCGACCAGCGAGTAGTTGCCGGAGAAGTTCAGGCCCAGGAAACACGGCGCTGCTTTCTCGCGTTTGTTCGGCACGACGATCATGAGGTGCACCGGTTCGCCATGCCCGATGTTGACCGACACTTCCTTCATCGTCGCCTTGCCGCCAAACGCCGCCGGGTCGGTGCGCAGGAGTTTTCCCTCCACGCGAACGGCGGCGGGTTGCCGGCCATACATGTAGTGCTGGAAGAGCGCGCGCAGCTCCGGCGCGCGTTTGCTGCGCCACTCTTCTTTGGTCGTCACGCGCGAGCCGTCGAGCGTCACGAACGGATCGGGGGGCGCCGGGTGCGCGGGCAATTGTTCCGCGGGTGGAAAATCGAAGGCGTGAGCGGTGAGCGACATGGCAACAGCGAGAGCGGGCAGTGGGAGGCGGAGCACGGGAGGGGAGGTGATAGGTTTGTTATTTCGATTCCATCGCAGCCACACTGATCTGCGCGGCGGCGAGGTAGTCGAGGATGCGCGCCTGCTGCGCGTCGGTGAGGCCCGCGCGGCGCGACATTCCGGCGACGGTCTTCTGCCAGCCGCTCATGCCGCGAGAATCGACCAGTTCCAGGTCGTGGCACTCCGTGCAGCGCGTGGTGTAGAGCTTGTGCCCTTCGGTGAGCGCCGGCGCGGGCGTGCTCACCTTCGCCGCCGCGAGGAAGGCCGGCGTGACGGGCGGCGACGTGCGTTCCTCAAAGGCCGTGCTCATTTCTTTCTTCAGCGCGATTAATTGCGGGAGATCCGCGCACAGCTTCAGCCCGTGCTCGATCGCCGTCAGCGCGTGGACTTCGCCTTTGTTGAAGTGACGCATCTTGTCCGCGTCCTGGAAGCGCTGGGTGGCCTCGGCGAGATCTTTCTGCACCGGTCCTTGGAGCGCTTTCAATTCCGGTCGCGCCGGCTCCGCCTGCAGTCCCTCTTCGATGATCTTCGACGCCTCGTGGAGCCGATGCAGCGCCGCGGCCTGGCGCGCTCGCACCACCGCACGGTTGGAAATCGTCACCCGTTTGGTGACGTCCTCGCGGTCGATCTTCGATGCCGTCGCGCCCTCGATGCCCGCGGCGAGCCG
>JBAVML010000521.1:0-13367 GCA_049690035.1 Chthoniobacteraceae bacterium | reverse complement strand
CCTTTCACCTTCGCAATCGCGGCGGCGAGACGCACCGCTTCGCCACCATCGAGCGGGGCGATCGCCAGCGACGGGTCCTTGCCCGCCAGGGCGGTGAGTGCCCTCGCGACCAAGGGCCGCAACCGGTTGCCCGCCGCGGCCACGAGCCCGTCCACGACTTCGCCGATCCGCTCGTCGTTCGGCTGGAGGGCGAGCTTTTGGTAATAGTTCGTATATCGCACGCCGCCGACGACATCGAGGTAGCCGCGCTCGGTTTCGACGACACGCCAGGCCACGCCGAGGTCGGCCATGGTCTGGTCCACCTGAACATCGAGTTTCTTCACCACGGTATTGGTGCCGATGCCGTCGGAGAGGCTCATGTAAAGGAACTCGCCCAGCACGCTCCAGCGGCCCTTGTGCGCCTCCGCGCGGACATCCGCGACCATGTCGATCTTTGGGATGATGTCGTCCGGCCCGAGGTCCACGTGCGAGGTGACGCCGTGTAAACCAGTGTCTCCTTGCAGCCACGGGATCCAGCCGGGCAGCGCCAGCGAGAAGTGCCAGGAGTCGTCAAGCGGGGTCGGTGGAACAACGACCTTTTTATCGTTCTCGCCCGCGAAGGTGGAGGCGCCGAGCGCGAGGCCGGCGAGGATTACGGTAGTGAAATGTTTGGACATGGATTTGGTGTAGTAGGGAGGTGAATGAGCAATACGCGCCGAGTGCGCAATTTTGGTTTCTTAGCGGGTGATCGCCGGGCGGATCAATGCACGATCACATAGACCGTCTCGCCTTCGTAAAAGACCGTGCGGTAATAGACCCCGCCGACATAGTAGCAATGGTAGCCGCCATAGACCACGCGGGTATAACCGGCAGGGACGACGCGGATATAGCCGCGGGGCAACGGCGCCACGACGACGGGCCGCGGTGCCACGACCGCAACCGGCGCAACCGTCCTCCTCGCCACCGTGACACCATTGTCATTGGCGACGGCGACGTTCCGGCGGTTTGCGACCGCGACGCCATTGTCGGTGGCGACCGCCGCGCCACGCCGCGTGACTGCGCCAGAACTGTGTTCGCCTGACCAGGCGACCCCGCGCCGGGTGGCCACGGCGCTGCCACGGTCGCCGCTCACGCCGTAGGCGCGGCGTTGCGCTTGAGCCGCGCTGGTTCCGGCAAGCAGGATCGCGAGTATAATCAGGCAGAGAAAGTGAGAGTGAGTTTTCATGGGAGTAAGTGAGTTAGTTCTTTTTGACTCCGGCTTTCGCTCGGGCAGATGCCATCTGAGCCGTGGTCCACATTTCAATCTTGTCCGCACCCTGCGGCGGGCTGAAGACGAACTCGTTTGCGCTGACCGGCGCGGAGAGGTTCCACGAGGAGAACGCGATGCGCACTTGTGGCTGACCGTTGCGATGGAAGGTCGCGACTAACTTCCGGGGAAGCTGATCCGCCACGCCGATCCAAAGCTCTGCGTCGGCGACCTTTCCCTTCAGCGCGAGGCGATGACACTCGACGCCAAAAATTCCGAGCGGGCACATCGTCGCTTTCCCGCGCCCGAGATAGGTCACGGACTGCGCTTGCTGGTGGAATTCCGCGTAGGGATTGCTGAGCGCAAACTCCGCCAGCGGCGGCGTGAAGCCATACTTGGCATCCAGCACCTCCACGAGGCCGTCCAGCGAGGTGCGCATCGGCACGCTGACGTAAACATTCGGCCGTTCGTCGAGCAGTGAAAGCGTACGTCCGTCGAAGACAACCCGCCGCGAGCCAAAGTTGCTCGTCGCGTGCGCCGCGAGTTTGTTCGGGCGCTGGACCGCGACGGAGATGCGCGCCTTTTCCGGCAGGTCGCGACCTTCGAGCAAGGCCGTATCGATTTCTCGCGTGGCCGCGAAGCTGAAACTTTTCGCGGCGGCAAGTTTTGCGGACATCTGCCCCAGCAGTAGATCGGCGTCCGCGCAGGCTGCGTCATGAGCTGATGCTGCAGGTGGCAGCAAAGCCAGGCAGGAGGTTAGGTATAAGATAGCTTTCGTCTTCATTGGTTGGGGTTGTTAGTTAGCTTTCGACTTACTTTGCCGGGTTGAACCAGATCGGCGAGGTGTAGGCGCGCTCGACGATGGTCATGCGCGTGCCGGGGAGCGGCTTCACGCCGAAGCGCTTGGCGTCATACGCCGTCCAGCGCGGGGTCGGGATTTCGAGGACGCGGACGTAGTAGAAGGCTTTGAGTTTGGCGTCGAAGTCCGGGTCTTTCCAGACGGTGATGAGTTCCGATGCGCCGATGGTGTTGGTCCAGGTTGCGTTCTCGATGTCCACGGTGCTGCCCACGCTCGGGAGTTTGCCTTTCGCGTCGGGTTTGCGGTCGCCGCTCCAGACCACGTCATAGACTTTCTCCTGCAACTCACCCTTCGCATCGAGCCAGCCTTTTATGATCTGGATGCGGTCGAGATTCCCGCTGAGCGGGTCTTTCATCGCGGCGACGAGGAAGCTCGGCGCTTTGCCGGCGGGCGCGTTGCTGAGGTCGCCGCCCATCGGGACGCCTTTCGTGTAACCGGTGACGGCGGGGCTGCGTGTGTCGGAGTCGGCTTTCTCAAAGTCCCACCCCCCGAAGAAGCGCACGACGAGGCGCGAGCCGGTGGTGGCGTAGGTCTCCTTGCGCTGCATCGCGTCCCAGATCGAGGCGCGCGTGTTTTCCTCGGCCCAGACGGCGGCGTAGCCAGCGGAGCAGACTTCCCAGTCCATGATCTTCACCCCGGCCTTCGGGTTGTTCAGAAAGGTGGCGGTCATGCGATGCGGGCTGGGTTCCTGCGGCGTGGTTTTGCCGAAGAAATTGTCCTCCTCGATGGACACGAGTCCCGTGTGTGCGTCGGTGCTGCCGACCATGCCGAACTTGTAGGGGTTCGTGCCGAACTTGACTTCGAGCTTCAGTCCAAGCTTCAGCGCCGAGCGGGCATACTCGCCTTCGAGCATCTCGTTTTTCTTGGCCGCGCTGCCGTCGAGGTTGCCCTTGTCCCAGAGTTCGTAGTCGGCGAACTCGTCGTTCGGCGAGAGGAAGGGATGGGCCTCGCCGTCGCCCTTGGTTTGCGTCACCTCATAGAGCCGCTCCCACTTGGCGCGCTGCTCGGCATACTCGCGGTCGATGGCTTTGCCGAAAGCCTCGACGATGGGGAACATGGTGCCGTTGCTCAGGTTACCGTTGTGCGCAATGGCCAGCACGCTGCCGCCGGTTTTCTTTTCGTAAGCGTCCATCCATTTCCACAGCTCGACGGGGTTGTTGCTCCCGAGCGGCGGGACGCAGGTGTAAGGCTCGACTTGGCTGGCCTTGTCTCCGTTGTCGCGGAAGATGACGTTGCGATGGAGGTTGTTGCCCTTGTCGAGCGAGGTCCACTCGTAGCCGATGAAGGCGGTGAAGCGGCCCGGCTCGTTGAAGGCTTCCGCCGCCGCGATGGTCTCCTGCCACGCGCCTTTGAAGGCGCGCGTGCCGGGCGCATAGACGAGCGCCTTGGGAAAAGTACCCTGCGCAAACTGGCCGATGATTTGCATCGCCGCCGCGCCGCCCTGGCCGGACTGGACCATGTCATACCACTTGCGCCCCGTCGGGTCGGCCAGGATCTCGGCCTTGCCCGCAAAGAGGTCGGGGAAGAAGCCCATTTGATCCGAGTGGTCGGCGACGACGAGGAAATCGAGCGGACGCGAGAGCTTCGCGGGCTGGCCGCTCGAAGCCATGACCTGCTCGCCCCGGGCGAAACGATACGCATCGCGCGGACTCAGCCGGCAGCCAAACGCGCCCGCATCCGCCGAAAATCCCGTGTGCAGATGTGTGTCGCCGAAGAACGGGCGCGTGGGGAACTTGCGATCCGCATAGGGCGAGTAAGGCTGCTTCTTGTGCGCCGCGTCGGCGTCTTCCTTGCTGAGCGATCCCGCGTCGGATGCGGGTGCGGCCTCCTGCGCGGTGAGTGATGCGAACGAAAAACCGACAAAGGCCAGCGCGGCGATGCTGATACGATCCTGTGTTTTCATAGTGTTGGTTTTGCTGACTAGGGGCGGGGAAAATTCAAAGGGCACCGAGGCGCTGGATGACCCAGAACATCGCGACGCTGCCGATGGCGTAAGGCGGTGCGAGTTGCGCCCAGCGCGGGAAGGAAAAATGCGAGCGGCGGATGAGCGCGATGACCGCGAGCACGGCGCCGACGAACGCGAGCTGACCGGCTTCGACGCCGAGATTGAAGAAGAGCAGCGCGAGCGGGATGTCGTGCGGCGGCAGTCCGACCTGCGCGAGGGCGCCCGCAAAGCCGAAGCCGTGCAGCAGTCCGAACGTGAACGCCACGAGCCACGGCGCGCGTTCCGTCAGTCCGCGCTGGCCGCGACGCGAGCGCAGGATTTCCGCCGCGACGAAAACGATGCTCAGCGCGATGACCGCCTCGACCGGCGCGGACGGCACGTGCACGAAGCCGAGCGTCGCCAGCGCGAGCGTGATGCTGTGCGCGATGGTGAACGCCGTGATCGTCTTCACGAGCAGCCCCACGCCGCGCACGATGAGCACGAGCGCGAGGACGAAAAGCAGATGGTCGATCCCGAAGAGGATGTGCTCGACGCCGAGCAACAGGTAGCCGCCCACCGCCGGGCCGGCGTCTTCTTTCCCAAAGACGAAGGAGGGCGCCGTGGGCCGCAGCAGCCGCGAGACGACGCGCCCATCGGCGAACGCGATGCGCACGAGCGCGTCCGTCATCGTCGTCTGCAAGCCGTGGACGGTGACCTCCCAACCATCGAGTCCGCGCGACCCCGTCGCGATCGTCCAACGTTTGATCTCCGCGCCGAAGATGCGCTCGACGCGCGGCAGCGACAGCATCACCGCGTTCTTTGGCAGAGAAGGATGAATCGGCAGCACGCCGCGCGAAAGCTCCGCCGCCGTCGGCACCGGGCAGCCGCACGGCATCGTCTTCGGCGCGTTCGGATCGTCGGTCAGCGAAGGCTGCGGGTGCGGCAGTTCCTCGCCCGCCAGCGGCGCCCCGCCCATCGCCGGCACTTTCCAAAGCACATCGAACTCGCCCGGCGCGCGCTCGGTTAGCTCGAGGAAAGCAGGCCGCATTTCGTGGGCCGGCGCCGACGCCGCGATAAGCAGTCCGAAGATGGCGAGCCAGCGTTTCATCGCGTCGCCGTCTTGGTGGGTGGTGCGGCCGCGCCCCTGAGCGCCGCTTCGTCCACGGTGATGCGATACTGCGCCTTCAGCCGTTCGAAAAAATCCCGGTCCGTTGTGCGCCGCCGTTCATCGGAAAAATCGCGCGCCACCGCATCGCGCACCGCCTCGAAGGCCACGGGCTGCGGCTCCGCCCGCCCGCTCACTCGCACCAAATGCACCCCATAGCTCGACGCCACCGGCCCGCGCCATTCGCCCGCCGGCATCGCCGCCACCTTCTCCGCAAACTCGCGCCCAAGCGCCGTCGCGATCTCGTCCGCGCTGGCGTCCTTGAATTCATACTCGCGCAAAAACGGATCGCCCATCGACTCGTCACTCGCGCCGTTCCCGAGCGCCGCCAGCGCCTCGCCCGCATCCGCATCCAGCTTCACCCCGCGCCGTTCCTTGCTGAAAAAAACGTGGCGGAAACTCACCCGCGCCGCCTTCGCGTAGCGCACGGCATTTTGCTCGAAAAACTTCCGCAGCGCCGCGTTGTCCGGTTCCACCACACCGGCGATGTCCTGGGTGAGAAACTCCATCTTCTGGGCCATGCGCCGGCGCACGATGGAGTCGTCGCGATCCAGCCCCATTGCCAGCGCCTCGCGATAAAGGACCTCTTCGCGCAAGTGATCGTTCACCAATCCACGCAGCTCCTCCGCATCCGGCGCCCGATGCCACTGCCGCGTAAAACCCTCGCGCAGCCATGTGATCGCTGCGGAATTCACCTCGATGCGTCTGGCGCTTTCCACCTTGCCATCGGTATCACCACCCCGCCGCCACGCATGGATCGCGAAGATCGCCGCGCCTAGGACAAAGAAATGGGAGAGCGGTTCTTTGAGCGCTTTCGTTAGTGAGATCATCGTCGGTGGAGAAACCGGAACGCCAGCCCGCGCAGTGGAAGGAATGGGGGCTTGAGCGTCAAGCGAGGAGTGCGGGTTAGTTAGATACTTGCGGCGCCTCCAGTGCTCGCGTTGTCCCCCGTCGGGATGAGCGCGGAGTTCGTCGGAATCTGCGGGCCTGAGCTAATGAGGAGCAGGGGCGGTTTCGGTTTCGCCGATGCCTTCGTCGGTGATCGCGTGGCTGTCACCGTCGGCCTTGGCGGGGCTTTTGCCGTCCCCGGAAGCCATGTTGGGTTTGCCGTGGGCGAGGCCGACGCCGGCGACATAGACGAGGGCCTGCGCCTTGGCGGATTCCTTGCCCAGCGCGTTGATGCGCTCCTGCATGGCGGCGACTTTGTCGGCGTGCGCGGCGGCGACGTTGTTTTTCTCGTAGGGGTCTTCGGCGAGGTTGAAGAGATCCACGCTCGTGGGGATGAGCGAGCGCCAGATCAGCTTCCAATCGCCCTGGCGCACGGCACCGCGGAACGGCTCGACGTTATAGATGACTTCGGTGCGCGGCGAGGGTTTGCCCTCGGCGATGGTCTCCCAGACATTCACGCCATCGAGCGGCTTGCACTTGGTGGTGGCCGCCCCGGCGAGCGTGGCGAGCGTGGGGTAAACGTCCACGGCGTGGATGATGCCCTCCACGGTCTGCGGCTTGATGTGGCCGGGCCAGTTCGCGCAGGCGACCACGCGACAGCCACCCTCGAAGAGCGAACCTTTGCCGTCGCGAAAGAGGCCGTTGTCGCAGGGGATTTTGGTTTTGGAAAGGTCGGCCATCTGGCCGGCAAACATGGCGTTCTTCGTGCCGCCGTTGTCGCTGTGGAAGATGATCAGCGTGTTTTCGCGCAGACCTTTCTTGTCGAGGGCAGCGACCACTTTGCCGATCTCGTCGTCGAGACAGGCCACCATGCCGGCGTAGGTGCGGCGGGTCGGATCTTCGATGGTCTTATAGCGATCCACGTAGTCCTGCGGCGCCTGATACGGCGTGTGTGGCGCGTTGAACGTGAGATACAGATAGAACGGTTTCTTCGCGTCCTGCCCATTGATGTATTTCACCGCGTCGGCACCGAGGAGCTGGGTCGTGTAGCCCTTTTCCTTCACCGGCTTGTTATTGCGGAACCAGTCGAGCACGCCAGCGTCGCTGTGCGTGTAATAGTCCAGCTCGCCGATCATCGCGCCGTATTGGTAGTCGAAGCCGCGCTGCTTCGGCCAAAACTTGGTGTCCGCGTGGCCGAGGTGCCACTTGCCGATGATGGCCGTGGCGTAGCCCGCGTCCTTGAGGCATTGCGGCAAAAGGAACTCCGTCGTATCGAGGCCGTAGCCGGCAGGTCCAGGGATGACGATGGTTTGCAGGCCGTAGCGGAAAGGATAGCGGCCCGTCATCAGCGCCGCGCGGGTCGGCGTACACATCGGCTGCACATAGAATTGGGTGAACTTCGCGCCGCCTTTCGCGAGCGCGTCGAGGTTCGGCGTCTGGATGTCGGTCGCGCCATTGAAACCCACATCCTTGAAACCGAGATCGTCGGCGACGATGTGGACGATGTTCGGCCTGTCCGCCGCACGTGAAGGTGCAAGCGGGAGGAAGATGCAGCTGAGGCTGGCGAGGATGATGCGGATGCGGATCATAGGTTGGATGCGGGTTGCGCAATCCGACCGTCGCGGGTTCCTGGCTAAAGCGAATCGAGCCCGAATTGCGGGCGGAGACTTACCAAAAGCGGATTGTGCCCGGCTATCCATTTTGCGCACAATTCCGCGGTGCCCGTCGTTCATCCAACTGCGCCAGCCTTTCGGCACCTGGTGCATCATTTCAGCGATCCCGAGCAATTCGGCATCGCGGTGTCCGGCGTGAACCTGACCGCGGATTTTCTCGCGCCGCAAAAGGTGCCGACGCGGGTCGAGCAGTTCCAGACCCCGGGGTGGGCGTTCGACTTCCACGAAGCCCATGTCAAAGCCCGGGTGTTCGGTCCGTTGCCGCCGGGCTGGGTTTCGCTCGGCCTCATGCGCAGCCCCGCCGCTTCCTCGTGGCGTGGCATCGCGGCCGGGCGAGGCATGCTCGTGTGTAATCCGCCCGGCGAAGCGATCGACGGCTGCATCACCCCGGGCTTCTCCTGCATGTCGGTCAATGTGCCGGTCGCCGTGTGGGAGCAATGCCGCAAGCTCGCCGGCATCGAGCGCCCTGCGCTGGGTGGATTCGTCGCGTTCGATTTGCCCCCGCCGCTCTACGCGCACATCGAGCGGCGGCTGCGCGCTACCCGCCAGCTGCTGCGGACCGCCGCCGTGTCGCCACCCGCGGCCGCTTTCGCCGCCCGTGAAGCCGCCGATTTCGCCACCCACCTGGTCACCACCGCGTGGGAACTTTCCGCCACCGCCGAGCCGCCGCGCGATTCCTTCCGCAACCGCATGCGCCTCGCCCGCCGCGCCGAGGCGTGGATGCGCGCGCATCTCGCCGCACCCGTGCGCATCCCCGACGTGTGTAGCGCACTGCGGGTGAGCCGCCGGGAACTCGAATACGCCTTTCGCACCGCCTTCGATCAAAGCCCGCGCGACTTCCTGCAAGCGTTGCGCCTGAACGCCATCCGGCACGCCCTGCGCCGTGCCGAGACGCCGGTGATTCAGGTCGCGCTCGACCACGGCATCACCCACCTGAGCCGCTTCGCCGCGCAGTATCGCGGGCTCTTCGGCGAAAATCCGAGCGGGACGCGCGGCGCGTGGGCGGCTGCATCGCTCCAGCCGGGAGAAAATGGCGCGGGAGTTGATCGAGGATTCTTATGACCGCTCCGCGGTGCGTTCCGCCGCCGCCGGCGGACTCGCGGCGCGATCCTTCGCCAGCACCTTCTGCGTCCCCACGCCCCAGTGCTGGAGCGCGTCGCCGATGTCGGTGATGCGCACGTTCAGCAGGCGCACCTTGTCCCGCGGCACGATTTGCACACTGCCGCTGGCGGGGTTCGGCGAGCCGGGGATGAAAATGGTCAGCCGCCCGTCGCCATGATCCTCGGTCACGAAGACAAAGCACTCGGCGCCTTCCCCGAGCATGAGCAACGCCGCCTTCACCACGCCTTCGCTGTCTGCGTTGGCGAGCCCGCCGACGATCGCCCGCACGGCGGTATAGCCCGGCATCCGAAAGAGCAGCGTGCGCTCGATCCAGCTTCCCACCGCGTGCCCGCGCCGCGAGATCATCGTCAGCCCGAGCACGAACGAGATCGCGACGACGATCAACGCCGCGAAGAGCACCGGAAAATGCACCGCCGCCGAGTCCTGCCCCATCATCATCTCCAGGATCGACTGCCCCGCGGCGCGCATCCCGAGCACCGTCTTCGCCGCCAAGCCCAGCACCACGACCACGGGCAGCACCACGAAGAGTCCGCCGAGGGTGGTGGCTTTGAGGAATGCAGCGAGGCGTTTCATCGGGTCTTACTGGTTCACGACGCCTTGGCTCGACGCCTCCGCCTGCGCCGGCAGCCGGCTGGGGGAGACGACCGCGAGGACGGCGGCGAGGAGGGTGAAACGAGCGAAGTGCATCCGGCATTTTGATTGCCGCCCGTGCGGAAAGAAACCAGCGGAAACGGCGCCTTGTTTAACGAATATGCGGACCATGCGGCCGCCCGCTGCGGATGGCCACCGGCAGCGCGCGCCCTCCCGGAAGGATTCGCGCGGGAATCAGTGCGCAGTCCTTCTCGCCATGCACCTGCTTCCACGATAACAACCGCCCCCATGAGCCAGCTTACCCCAAAGCGCGACGTCACCACCGGCAAGATTCTGAGCCACATCCGCGGCGCTTGGTATGTCGAATACCCCGAGGAACTCGTCGTGCATTTCGGCGAGCCGGGCGAAATTGGTGCCGCAGTGATCCACGGAATGGCACGGCCCGATTAGCTTGCCACCAGCGGCAAGAACATTTTTGGTGCTCGTAGTAACAACTCACCAAGCGGCCATGCCCCTCATTGATTCGGACTCGTGGGAAGCGAAATTCATTTCCCTGAAACAGCTCCATTTTCACCCAGCCAACCCGCGGATGCCTGAGCTGGGTGGGAGGGTAAGTGAACGTGAAATCATTCACGAATTGTGTCTTCGTGGCGGGATCGAGAATCTTGCTCGGAAAATCAGTGAGAAGGGCTACTTGAGAAACGACCGTCTTGTTGTCTTCCGGGAAAATGGAAAAAACATTGTTTACGAAGGAAACCGGCGCCTCTGCGCATTGAAGCTTCTCACGAGCCCGGATTTGGCGCCGCCTTCTCGGCACAAGACGTTTCGCCGGTTAGCAGAGAAAGCGCGACTACCCGCGAAGATTGCTGTCGAGGTGGTGCCAAGTAAGTTCGACGCGGAAGTGGTGATGTACTCCAAACATGCGGATGCCGTTTTCACCGTTAACTGGAAACCGGTTCAGCAAGCGGCGTTCATCGTTGCAAAACTCGATCAGGGCGCAGCGATTGAGTCCGTATGCAATGATTACGGACTCTCCAGAGAAAGCGTGTTGGACGCGATTGCGACCGTCGACCTGTACCGCTTGTCGCGACTTGCTCCGCTTACCACAGAGGCGAGAGCCCTCGTCGATGATCCCGCGAACTTCCCATATTCCACCGTCTATGAACGGCTCGTTCAGCCCAAAAAAAGCCGCGAGGCGCTTGGAGTTGAAATCACGGACGGCGGCCTTGTCATAAAATCATCCGAAGAGGCTTTCCTCTCTGTTCTGGCGAGGATCTTGGATGATGCGGCCCACGAGCGAATCACGACACGTGTGCTGAACAACGAAGATGCGCAACTGGAGTACGTTGCGCAGCTAAATTTTCGCCCGGGTGGTGGCCGGTTTACAGCGGCGGACGCGGAAGCGAAAAGGAAGGAATCGTCACCTCACGAATCGCCTGCCCAGCAGCGGACCGAGGCGAAACCGACGCCAAGGACGAAGTTACCAACCAAGCGCCTGCTGCCTTCGTCGGTTGTGATTGGATACGAGCATGAGAAGCTTTCTCGGATGATCGAGGAAGGGAAGAAGTTGACGATTACGGATAGCCCACACGCCTGTGCATTGCTTTTACGCAGTATTCTCGAGATCAGCCTATCAGTGTGTTTGAAACGCCAGCGTCTGTTCGGGCAGGTCCCATCGTCCAATCCAAAGCACGGGCCATCACTAGGAGACATGCTGGGGTGGGTGAATCAAAACCCCGCAAAGCTCGGACTCGATCCACACGCGAAATCAGCCCTAGAGGCTCTTGTTTCGCGTGCCGTAAGGCAGAGCAAACCTCAACTCGACCGACTGACACACTCACCCGACGTTATCGCACACGGTGAGGAAGTAGTCGGAATCCGCGAACAAGCGTTGCCGCTGCTAGCAATTACACTGGCAAAGTGAAGGATAGAAATCCTAGCCCACTTCGGTATCCCGGGGGAAAATCCTCATTGGCAGGAGTGCTGGAAGCGATTCTCTACGCAAATCAGCTGCAAGGGAGCACCTATGTTGAACCCTTTGCTGGTGGTGCCGGTGCCGCGCTCAAATTATTGAGCGGTGGTCATGTAGGCCGCGTCGTCGTGAACGATGCGGATCGAGCTGTGTATAGCTTCTGGCAGGCAGTGATGAATAACACTGAGGAGTTCGTGGACCGAATCCAACAAACCCCGCTGACCGTGGCGGAGTGGAGAAGGCAACGCGAGATCTATCACGGATCGAGGCGGCAAGGCCGCCTCAATCTAGGCTTCGCGGCGTTCTACCTGAATCGCTGCAACCGGTCCGGCATCATTAAGAACGCAGGCCCGATTGGCGGGCTTAAGCAGGAAGGTGAATGGCGAATCGACGCCCGCTTCAACCGGGACGCACTCGCACGCCGGGTCAGAGAGATTGCAGATTTTGGCGACCGTATTCTCGTTTTTAACGAGGACGCTTTGGATCTTGTGTCGCGGCTCGACGACTTCGTCGGAGGAGATCGGACTTTCGTCTACGCTGACCCCCCTTACTTCAGAAAGGGCCGTGAGCTCTACCTGAGTCACTACGGAATGGACGATCATTCTGCATTCGCAGAGCTGATCCAGAGCCAGCAAACACTTGCATGGATCATGACATATGATGACGCGCCGGAAATCCGAGAGCTTTACACCGCCTCTCAAATACAGCCGTTCCGCCTACGCTATTCCGCACACCACTCCTCAACCGAAGGGGGTGAACTGTTGATCTCTCCTGAGCATGTGACAATCCCCCACGAGGCCTGTCACGTCCTGGCCCGAAATCACGGTTACTTCAGGTGCCTTTAGAGCATAAGAGATCAGAAGTCTCCGTTTTCCCGAGTGGAACGAGGCACGCCTCACTCCGGCGGTGAATTTCCACGCATCCAAGCTCGACCGCGCCTTGGTGCGCCTCGTGGAATGGACGAAGCGGGAGGGCGGCGGAGTTTCGATAAACGATGCGTCCGAGCGGCTGGAGCTGTCCCGCATTCGCATCGCGCAACTCACCGCCGCGGGAACGTTGGTCTGGACGAAGTTTGAGAGCATAGTGATCATCTCCCGGCGTTCGCTGGAGGAGTATGCCGAGATCAAAGCCCAGCGGGGTGACCGGCGCCCCGGCTCGGGCCGCCCGCGGCGGCTTAGTCCGGTGGATGCTCGCTGGGCTCTTCCCTTTCTGGAGGCGCTGGAGCGGGGCCGCACCATTTCTGAAGCCGTCCGGATGGCACAGGTCACGAGGCAAACCGCTTACAAGCTGCGGGCGCGCGACGAGCGTTTCGCGGCGGCGTGGGATGCCGCGCTGTTACAGGGGCGCGATCGCCATTCGCGGCGAAGCCGGCCCGGTCGGCGCCCGGCCATCAAGGAAGATTAAGCCGCATCGGGAGCGCTCCCCCGTGAAGGATCGGCCTGCACTCAAGCCCGATTCACAACTGTGAAAATGACAAGTGCGGCGCACTTGTTGTTCACTCCGCGCTGCTATGGCCAAGCATTGGATTGTGGATATCAGTGAGAAGCTCGTCGAGACCTTCCGCACGGTGTACCGGGAAGCGCGGGAAGCTCTCGAGTTGAACAAGAAGAAGGCGGCGGAGCAGTCGGCGCTCAGTCCGCAGACCATCGGCTACGTCGAGGAAGATGAGCGTTCGCCCACGTTCATTTCCTTTCTCCAACTGGCGCTGGGCCTGGGGCTGCGGCCCTCGGTGCTCCTCGCGCGGGTGGAGGAGCGGTTGGGGCTGGACAAGCTGTTCGCCTCCACGCCGCCTCGGCAAACCTGAAGCCCGCCGCGGCCCGACCCTCCTCCCCCGGAACGAACGTGAACTTTCTCCCTTCAGACCCCGCGACGGTGCTCGCTCCGCAGAGAAGTGGTTCGCCGGGGACATGCCCCCGCTCAGCGGGGACAAGGAGTGGACGACCGGGGA
>JBAVML010000520.1:0-3948 GCA_049690035.1 Chthoniobacteraceae bacterium | reverse complement strand
GTGTATTCGTTGTGCGCCATGATGCACATGCGCGCGCCGCTTTTGATCATCGCGTCGCGCACGTCGGGTCGTTTCGCGAGCATCATGTCCACGAGGAACGCAGCTTCCTTGAGCGCATAGGGATTGACCTTCGCGGAGGCAACGATGGGGAATCCACCGGCGCTGACCGACTGCGTGTAAAACGACGGCACACCGCCGAAGCGGAAGCCCTGCACAGACGCTTCGCTCGCCACGGTCGCCTCGGTTTTGCTCTCGCGCCCGACGATGGCGAAGCGATGCCCAAGCGTCGTGGTGATGACCGTGTCCTTGCCCGGATCGACCGAGCCATTCGGCACGCGTTCGGTGTCGGCCTTGAGCCAGAAGATGTCGATCGGCTCGCTGCTTCCATTGAAGATTTGCAGCCGCGGACGTTGCCCGACGTTGTCCTTCTTCTTGCTCCGCAGCCACTCGTCCACGCGCTGCTCGAGCAGAGAGAGCGGCATCGCGCCCCCGAGCAGGATGAGGTCGTGAAATTCCTTCACGTCGAACGCCGCACCGAGTTGCTTCGTCGCGCGGGCGCGCAGCTCTTTGATTTTTAACTCGCCGATCTTGTAGGCAAGCGCCTGGCCGGGCCACGAGATGTAGCGATCCACTTCGTTGACGATGTCCTGCTCGGACTTCGGCGCGTTTTCGCGGAAGAACGCGATCGCCTTCTCCCGCTCCCAATGAAACGCGTGAATGCCCGTATCGACCACGAGCCGCACCGCGCGCCACATCTCGTAGGTGAGCTGGCCCATCTTGCTGTAGGGATCATCGTAGAGCCCGAGCTCGTCGCCGAGCGATTCGGCATAGAGCGCCCAGCCCTCGACGTAGCCCGTGTATTCCGCGTGCTGGCGGAAGCGCGGCAACTCGCCCTGCTCCTGCGCGAGCGCAAATTGCAAATGATGCCCCGGCACGGATTCGTGCAGCGAGAGCGCCATCATTTCCCAGCGCGGGCGGCTCTCGGGTTTGTAGGTATTCACGAAATAGGTCCCAGCCCGCGAGCCGTCAGCCGCGAGCGGGCGGTAGTAGGCGGCGGTGGTGTCGGGCGCGGTTTTCGCGGGAATCGCTTCCACGCCGTAGGGAGAGCGGGGCAGCGTGCGGAAGAGCTTCACGAGCGTGGGGTCGATGCGCTTCGCGGTGGCTTGGTATTCGAGGAGAAGTTGCTTCTCGTCGGCGCAGTAGAAGCGACGGTCCGTGCGCAGCATCGCGAAGAACTCCGGCAGCGTGCCCGCGAACCCGGCCTGCGTTTTCACCTTCTCCATCTCGTCGCGGATGCGCGTGACCTCGCGCAGACCGAGCTCGTGGATTTCCTTCGGCGTGAGTTTCGTCGTCGTGAAGGAGCGGGCGACATAGGCGTAGAACGCTTCGCCTTCCGGCAGCCGCCATGCTCCAACGCCGTCGAGGCACGCGGGCAGATACTCGGTGGCGAAAAACTTCTGAAACCGCTGGAAGGCGGGCAGCACGGACTCGGCGATGGCGGCCTTCGCAGCGCTAGTGAGTCGCTCGCGATCCCTGGCGCCGATGCCCGAAGAGAAGTGCTGGAGCGGTCTGAAAAACGGGCTCTTTTCCGGCTCGGAAACGAGCAGCTTTTCAATCTGCGCGGGCACCCGCTGCATCGTCACTTTGGGCTGAACCATGCCGCGCTTCATGCCCTCGCGCATCAGGGCGATGGTCTGATCCATATAGCCGCCGAAGCCGCGCAGGCGCGCGATCCAGTCCTCGTAGTCCTTCACCGTCTCGAAGCGCAACGCGTCGCCGAGTTCATCCTCCGTCTGGATGCCGGCGCGCTGATCGAGCGGGATCAAGTGGCGCCCGAAGCGGAAGCCTTCGATTGACTGCTCGTAGTTGAGCCGGAACATGTCGTAGTTGAGCCGATCCGCCGGCGTGAGTGCATCGCGTTGAATCGCGGCGAGACGTTCGAGCATCTGCTGGTCGCGGGCGTGCTCGCGCTCGATCGCGGCGAGGCTGAGGTCGGGCCAGCGGTCATTCCAACGACGGTCGCCCAGTTGCGAGGCCCAAGTCGGCGACATCTCCATGGTGTGATCCCAGTCGTCATCGAAGATCCGGCGGAGCTTCTGCGCTTCATCATCCGCGGCGACGGCGGCGAAACACGACAGGGCGAGCAGCGCGAAAGGGAGGAGCGTTTTCATCGGGAAGAGGGAATACCGTGGCGGAAGGGATCGCCTTCGTCGAAACAGAGTGTGGCTTCGGCGGTGATAAAGGCGGTGCCGGTGATCGTCGGCGCGATGGTCCCGGCGGTGCGATCGAGCCACCGGTAGCTCGCGGTGAAAGTGCTGCCGACAATGCTCTCCTGCACGAGCACGTCGCCTTCGCCGAGCCGTCCATCGACGGCGAGACAGGCGAGCCGGGCACTCGTGCCGGTGCCGCACGGCGAGCGGTCGTAGGCCTTGCCGGGACAGAGGACGAAGTTGCGCGCACCTTCGTAAAGGATCACGTGATCGATCTCGGGAAAGCCTTGGGCATTCACGGCGAGCCGCAACCGCCAGGCGAAATCCGTGAGCGCTTCCACATTACTCAGCTCGAGCCGTTGTCCGTGTTCCTCGACGAGAAAGAACCAATTGCCGCCGTAGGCCACGTCGCCACTCACCCGGCCGACGCCGGGCACGTCGATAGCGGTCGTGGCCTTGCGAAACGACGCGACGTTCGTGACCGAAACGGAACCGTCCGGGCGAAGGGTGGCGGAGACGATTCCCACCGCCGTTTCGATCCGATGCTCACCCACGCCGATGCGGCCGAGGTGCGCGAGCGTGACGATGAGCCCGATCGTCCCGTGGCCGCACATGCCGATGCAGCCCGCGTTGTCGAAGAAGATCGCGCCGAACGCGCACGAGGTGTCGTGGGGCTCGACGAGCAGCGCCCCCACGAGCACCTCGGAGCCGCGCGGTTCGTTGAGCACCGCGCGCATAAAGTCCGCGTGCCGCTCGCGCAAGACCGCGAGCCTTTCCGCGACACTCCCACCGCCAAGCTCCGGCCCCCCGGAGACGACCACACGGGTCGGTTCGCCGCCGGTGTGCGAATCGATGACCTGGACACGCGAAGCGATCACCTGCGCTTCGGCGCCTTCGGAGCGGCGGCGATGCCTTCGTGAATGATCTTCAGCACCGTCCTGCGCTCGGCGCCCACGAGCGGGAGGCGCGGGGCGCGCGTCCACTCTTTGCCGAGGTCGCACTCCTGCACGCAGAGCTTGATGTATTGCACGAACTTCACATGCACATCGAGGTGCAGCAGCGGCGTGAACCAGCGATAGACCGCGCGCGCTTTTTCCCACTCGCCAGCCTGCAACAGTTCCCAGAGCCATTGATTCTGGGCGGGAAAAGCGATGCCGGTCCCCGCGACCCAGCCGTCGATGCCGAGCACGGCGCTCTCGAGCACGAGGTCATCGACGCCGGTGAAGATCGCATAACGATCGCCAACCGTATTCCGCAGATCCGTGATCCTCCGTGTGTCGCCGCTGCTTTCCTTGATCGCGACGAAGTTCTTCACGCTCGCGAGCTTCGCGAACATTTCGGCGGTGAGGTCGTTCCCGTAGCTGATCGGGTTGTTGTAGATCATCAGCGGCAGTCCGGTCGCCTTCGCCACGGTGCGAAAGTGCGCGAGCCGCTCCTCGGGATCGGGCGTGCGGTAGCTCATCGGCGGCAGGACCATGCAGCCATCGGCGCCGAGCTTTTCGCAGTCGCGAACGTAGCGCGCTGCTTCCGCCGTCGCCGCCTCCGCCACACCGCTGAGCACGGGCACGCGCCCGCGCACGACCTTGGTCATCTCGCGCATCACGAGCCGTTTTTCGTCGCCGGTAAGCGTCTGATTTTCTCCGAGCGAACCGAGGAAGACGAGGCCGGTGATGCCGCTGGCGAGGAGCGCTTCGGCGTGACGGGCGGTGCCATCGAGATCGAGCGCACCGTCCTTGTG
>JBAVML010000519.1:0-3722 GCA_049690035.1 Chthoniobacteraceae bacterium | reverse complement strand
GGGAAGCACCGGCCCCGCGGGACCGGAGGGACCGCCCGGCGAGGTAACCAACGCGCAACTCAACACGGCGATCGCCGGCACTTCGAGCAACAGCAACGTGGTGCCGACGCTCGACGCGCCCTTCTCCGATCCCGACGCGGAGACGCTGCGGCTGGCTTACAACACTCTGGTGCTCGCCCTGCGACGGTAGCCCCAGCAGGGGAGGTGGCCCGGGCAGAAACTGCTCGCGACTTTCGCGCGCTCCGGGAAAAGATCGAGCCATGGCCACACCAGCGTTACTCGTCCATCACCAGCCGGGGACGGGGAAAACCTACTCCGCCGTGGGCGACAAATATGTGATGCTCGCGACGGGCGAACAGACCGGGGGCGCCTACTGCCTCGCGGATGCCTTCGTGCCGCCGGGCGGGGGACCGCCGCCGCACTACCACACCCGCGAGGAGGAGGCGTTCTACGTCCTCGAGGGCGAAGTGACCTTCACCGTGGAGGACCGCACGGTGGTCGGCACGCCGGGGACATTTGTGCAGATTCCGCGCGGGACGCCGCATGCCTTCAAAAACCACTCGGCGGCGCCGGCCCGAATGCTCATCCAGTGCAGCCCGGCGGGTTTCGAGAAGTTCATGGCCGAGTTCGCCACGGAGCTGCCTTCGCCGGACGCGGCACCTCTGCCGCCGTCGCATGAGGAGATCGAGAAGCTGCTCCGCGTCGCGCCGGACTACGGCATCGTGATGCTGCCGCCGCCGGCGGAGTGAGGCACTAGCCGGGCGCGAGCAGCGCGGCGACTTCCTGCTGCACTGCTTCGAGCTGGTCGAGCCGGAGCTGCGGATCGGGCACGACGAAGACTTCGCCGGTCTTGGTGTGCTCGAAGATGCGTGTCACGGTGCCGTCCTCGCGGCGCGTTTCCACTTCCTTGAGCAGTCGCTTGCGCTCGAGCATGGCGGCCAGGAGATAACGCGCCGCGGCGTGCTGCGGTGAAGGCTCACCCATGTAGCGCCGCAGCAGATCCTCGGCGGTCTGCCGGCCGATCGCCTCGGGCGCGGGCGGTGGCGGCGGCTCGTACTTGGCGCGCCACATGGAGTAGGGCTGTACGTTGTCGTTGCGCGCCTTGAAGGCTTCCTCGCTCAGATCTTCGCGGCGATAGCCGTCCTTGTCGAAATAGAGGAGCGTGTGGAAATGCTCGCCGTCCTCGAAGGGACGCCCGGTGGCGGCGCAGCGGTCGGCGCGGTGTTGAATGGACCAGTCCTGGCTCATGATGGGGAAAGTCTAGCTGCGAACGGGGGTCTGGGGGATTTGCTGCCGGAGGTACTTCTTTCCGAAGAAAAAGGTGGGCAGCTCGCGGTTCGCGCCGCGGAAATAGAGGAGCAGCAGACCGACGAGGAGAAAGAAGACATTGGGAAACCAGCCAGCGACGAGCGGGCCGATGCGATGCCCCTTGCCCAGCGCGAGGAAGAAGTAGGTGGAGAGCAGGAGCCCGGCGTAGAGGAGCATGGCCGTGGCGACCCCGCCGACGACCCCGCGCCGCGAAAAGACGATGGCGAGCGGCCCGGAGAGAAAGATGACCACGAGGCACTGAAAGGGCGTGGCCAGCCGGTGCTGCGAGTAGGTGCGAAAGGCGGCGAGCTGCACGGCGGGAAAGTCGGAATTGTACTCGAGGTAGGATCTCAGCTCCGGGACGGTGAGATTTTGCGCCTCCTGGTGGGCGGAAGCGATCCGCCACGGCGTCTCCGACCAGTCGCGCACGATCCGGAATTCGGTGTCGAAGTTATCGTATTTCGCGACGTCACCTTGTTCGTTGAAATCAAGAATCACTCCCTTGTTCAGCGACCAGGTCCGGGTGCGGGAATCGAAGATGGCGCTGCGGGCGATCCACTTTTTGGTGATCCGCTCCTGCGCGTCCTGCTGCGTGATGTGGACGCCATCGAACTGCATGGACCCAGGCTTGAACCGCTTGACGTACCAGGTGCGATTGTTCATCCGGTCGCGGAAGAGGTAGCCGTTGACGTTTTCCACCTCGCCCTGCTTGCGGCCGCGGCTGATCTGCTCGAGCGCGCTCTTCTTGATCGCCTCCGCGTGGGGCGCGAGTTCGTAGTTCAGCGCGAGCAGGAGGAGCGAGGCGATCACTCCCACGGCCATCAGCGGCAGCAATACGCGCGGCATGCTCTGGCCCGCCGTGAGCATGGAGATGATCTCATTCCGCCGCGACATGGTGCTCAGCGAAAAGAGCATCGCCAGCAACAAGCCGACCGGCAGGGAGAGGATCACGATCTGCGGGAGCTGCGTGAAATAGTAAAACGCGATGGTCTTGGCCGACGCGTGCGCCGAGGTGAACTCGGTCAGATTTCCCGTCAGATCGAAAAGCAGCCAGATGCCGACGAATCCGAAGAAACAGATGAAGAATGGCTCGAGGAAGTTTCGGAGCACATAGCGATCGAGCAGCTTCATTGAAGGGTTGGCGATTCAAGGGGTGGGGACGCGCTTTGCCAAGCGAAAGCTCGCCGCCTCCTGCCGCTCAGACACCGCGGGCGCGCTTCACGCGGCGACCGCCACGCGTCGCAGCTTGGCGATGACCTTTGGCACGATCTCCAGCGCCTTGTCCACCTCCGCCCGTGAATTGAAGCGGCTGAATGAGAAGCGCAGGCTCGACCGCGCGCGTTCATCGCGGAAGCCCATCGCCTTCAGCACATGCGAGGCATGGATGCTCCCGGTGGTGCACGCCGAGCCGCTCGAGCAGCAGATGCCCTGTTGATCGAGCAGCATCAGCACGCCCTCGGAGTCCACGTCGTTGAACGCCAGGTTGGTTGTGTTCGGCAGGCGATGTTCGCGGTCGCCGTTCACGTGCGCGCCTTCGATCGTGGCCAGCAGCGTGTTTTCAAAGTGATCGCGCAAGCCCCGAACGTCCGTCGCCTCGTGCTCCATGAATTCGCCGGCCACTTCGCACGCTTTCCCGAGCGCCACGATGCCGGCCACGTTTTGCGTGCCCGCGCGCTTCCCGTGCTCCTGCCCGCCGCCGATGAGGTAAGGGTGAAATTTCGTGCGCTTGTTCACATAGAGCACGCCGACGCCTTTCGGGCAGTGCAGCTTGTGGCCGGAGAGGGAGAGGAAGTTGATCTTCGCGTGGTCGAGATTGATCGGGATCTTGCCGATCGCCTGCACCGCGTCGGTGTGAAAGAGCGCGTGCTTTTTCCGCACGATGCTCGCGATCTCGTCGATCGGGAAAAGCACGCCGGTCTCATTGTTCGCCCACATTACCGACACGATCGCCGTGTCGGGCCGGACCGCTTTTTCCAGCTCGTGCAGATCCACCTGCCCGTGCTCATTCACCCCGAGCCACGTCACTTCATAGCCGCGCTTCGCCAGCGTCTCGCAGTGCTTGAGCGTCGCACTGTGCTCGACACGCGTGGTCACGATATGCTGCCGGTCGCGATCCATGAGCAGCGCGGAATTGATCGCCGCGTTCGTGGACTCCGTGCCGCAGCTCGTGAAGAGGATCTCTGCCGGCTCGCACCCGAGCAGCGCCGCCACCCGTTCGCGCGCTTTGTCCAGTGCCTTGCCCACCTGCTGCCCGAAGCGGTAGCCGCTCGACGGGTTGCCATACAGCTCGGTGAGATCGGGCAACATTTCCTCGACCACGGCCGGGTCCACTTTCGTGGTCGCGTTGTTGTCGAAGTAAATGAGGTCGTGGGCTTTCATGGCTCGGTCGAAGGGCGCGAATCTTAAATGCAATC
>JBAVML010000518.1:0-6350 GCA_049690035.1 Chthoniobacteraceae bacterium | reverse complement strand
GTGCACCCGGTTTCCCTGGCCCCAGCGGCCAGCGCTTGTCTCCACGCCTCCAGCCCCGGAAACGCGGGCAGCAGCGAAGGATGAATATTGATGATCCGCCGCGGAAAGGCCTCGAGCAACGGCGGCTTGATCATCCGCATATAGCCGGCGAGCACGACGAGTTCGACCTCGGCGTCCTTGAGCAAAGAAACCACGCGTGCTTCCGCGTCGGGTTCCAGCTTTGTCTTGAAACGTCCCGGTGCGACAAACTCCGCGCGGATGTCGCGCTCCTTTGCCAGCGCGAGGATGCCGGCGTCTTCCACGTCCGAGATGACGATGCGCGTCTCAGCTTTGAGCCGTCCGTCGGCGATGGCCTCGGCGATGGCGCGGAAGTTCGAGCCCTTGCCGGAGCCGAGGATGCCGAGCCGGAGCAGCTTCGCGGGGCTGCTCATTGTTTGCTCTTCTCCAGAATGGCCGTCGTCGATTTTCCCGGCACGAGCGGCAGAATCCGGATCTCGGCTCCCGCCGCTTCCAGCGCGGTGCGTTCGCCCGGATCGAGCGACGCGATCGTGTAGTCTCCACCCTTCGCATAGACCTGCGGCTGGATCGCGCCGACGAGATCGGTGACTCGCTCGGTGTGAAAGACGGTGACGAAATCCACGCAGGCGAGTCCGGCGAGCACCTCGGCGCGGTCCTCCTCCGAGTTGATCGGCCGCGACGGCCCCTTCAACGCCCGCACGCTCGCATCGCCATTCACCGCCACGACCAGCGCGTCGCCCAGCGACCGCGCGGCTTGCAGGTAGCGCAAGTGGCCGACGTGCAGCAGATCGAAGCAGCCATTGGTGAAAACGAGCCGCTTTCCCTGCGCGGCAAAATCTCCCCGAATGGCGGCGAGGTCAGCGGCGGATTTAAGCTTGGGCGGGTTCACGGTGCGGAACGCTAGCCGCCCCGCCGCTCGCGGCGAGCAGAAAGCCGCGGCAGCCGCGCCTTGACAGCGCGCGTGCGAACAAGGTCACTGCTCCCGTATGCACGACCCCCGCTTTGACAAGCTCGCCAAGCTGCTCACCAATTTCTCCGTCCACCTCCAGCGTGGGGAAAAGGTCCTGATCGACGCTTTCGAGATTCCCGATGAGATGACCATCGCGCTCGTTCGCGCGGCGCGCGACATCGGGGCAGTGCCGCTGGTGCAGATGCATCACGGGCGGGTCAGCCGCGAGATGGCGCTCGGCGCCCAGGACGAGCAACTCGAACTGGCCTCAGCACTGCAACTCGCGCAGATGAAAAAGATGCACGCCTACATCGCGATGCGCGGCGGCAGCAACATCACCGAGATGAGCGACGTGCCGCCGGAGAAGATGAAGCTGGTGGCGAAGAAGATGAAGCCGGTGCTCGACTGGCGCGTGAAGAAAACGAAGTGGTGCGTGCTGCGCTGGCCTTCGCCGAGCATGGCGCAGAGCGCGGGGATGAGCACCGAGGCGTTCGAGGATTTTTACTTTAATGTCTGCACGCTCGATTACGCGAAGATGAAACCGGGCATGCAGGCGCTGAAGGCGGCGATGGAAGCGACGGATCTCGTGGAAATCAAAGGCCCGGGCACCGACCTGCGCTTTTCCATCAAAGGGATCAGCGCCATCCCCTGCGGTGGCACGCACAATATTCCCGACGGTGAAGTCTTCACCGCGCCGGTGAAGAACTCGGTGCAGGGCCACATCAGTTTCAATGCGCCGACGATTTATCAAGGCGTGGCGTTCGATAACGTGCGGCTGGAATTCAAGGACGGAAAGGTCGTCAACGGCACGGCCAACAACACGGAGAAGCTGAACGCGATCCTCGATAGCGACCCCGGCGCGCGCTACATCGGCGAATTCGCGATCGCTTTCAATCCGCACATCCTCCAGCCGATGCGCGACATTCTCTTCGACGAGAAGATCAACGGCTCCTTTCACTTCACGCCGGGCCAGTGCTACGAGCAGACCGAGAATGGCAACCGCTCGCAGGTCCACTGGGATCTGGTGAACATCCAGCGCGAAGACTACGGCGGCGGCACCATGCACTTCGACGGTAAGCTGATCCGCGAAAATGGACGCTTCGTGCCGAAGGCGTTGCAGGCCTTGAATCCCGAGCGGCTGCGTTAGGGCGGGCCGCGCCGCCGCCGGTCCGGGCGGCTAAGTTTGACGCCCGCCCCGAGTTGACGTTGGGTTCCGCCATGCCGCTCCGTTGCCCCCCGCTTTGCGTTGCCGTTTTCGCACTCACTCTCGTGAGCGGCGTCGGCGCGCCGGTGGATTTCAGCCGCGATATTCAACCGATCCTTTCGGAGAATTGCTACCACTGCCACGGCCCGGATGCGAAGGCGCGGAAGGCCAAGCTGCGGCTCGATCGCAAGGAAGGCGCTCTCGGAAAAAATGAGGATGGTGTGGCGATCGTCGCGCCGGGCGATCCCGCCAAGAGCGATCTGATTGCCCGCGTTTTCAGCGGCGATCCCGATGAAGTGATGCCGACGCCGAAGTCAAACCGCACGCTGACCGAGGTGCAGAAGGATCTGCTCAAGCGCTGGGTGCAGGAAGGCGCGGTGTGGGGAGAACATTGGGCCTTCGTCGCGCCGAAGAAGTCGACTGCCCCGCAACCAGACGCAGCGCTCGGCACAACACGCAATGTGATCGATGCCTTCGTGCTCGATCGCCTCGCGAAGGAAGGGCTGAAGCAGGCTCCCGAGGCGGACAAAGCGCGGCTGCTCCGCCGGGTGACGCTCGATCTCACGGGGCTGCCGCCGACGCCGCAGGAAGTGGATGCGTTCTTCGCCGACTCCGCGCCGGACGCTTATGAGAAGGTCGTCGATCGCCTTCTCGCTTCCCCGCGCTACGGCGAGCGGATGGTCTGGGAATGGCTCGATGCCGCGCGTTATGCCGACACGAATGGCTACCAGGGCGACCCGACGCGCGCGATGTGGTACTGGCGCGACTGGGTGATCAAGGCGCTGAATGAGAACATGCCGTTCGATCAATTTACCATCGAACAACTCGCCGGCGATCTGCTGCCGAATCCGACGAACGAGCAGCTCATCGCGACCGGCTTTCACCGCAATCACATGATCAATGGCGAAGGCGGGCGACTGCCCGAAGAGTCGCGCGTGGATTACGTGATGGATCGCGTCGAGACGACGGGCACGGTGTGGATGGGGCTGACGCTGAATTGCTGCCGCTGCCACGACCACAAGTTCGACCCGATCAAGCAGCGCGAATACTACCAGCTCAGCGCCTACTTCAACTCGATCGAAGAGACCGGCGGCAACGACGATCGCGGCTACGCAAAACCGGTGCTGAGCATGGCCACCCCGGAGGAGCAGAAGAAGCTCGATGGCTTCCGCACCGTGGAAAAAGAGGCCAACAAAGCGCGCGATGACTTGAGCAAGAAGCTGCTCGCCGAACAGCCGGCGTGGGAGCAGACCGTGGCAGCCGGAGTCGCAAATCCGGCCGTCGTGGAGTGGCAGGCGCTGACGCCGGAGGATGTCTCGAGCGAGAATGGCGCGACGCTGACTAAGCTGCCGGACAACTCCGCGCTGGCGAGCGGGCTCAACCCCGACACGGACGACATCGTGCTGACGGCGATCACGCAGATGCAGGGTGTCACCGCCGTGAAACTGGAAGTTTTGACCGACGACTCGCTCGCCGAAAAAGGCCCGGGCCGCGCACCGAATGGGAGCTGGGTGCTAAGCGAATTCAAAATGCTCGGCGATGGCAAACCCGTGGCGCTCGTCGCGCTGCGAGCGGATTTCGATCAGCCGGGCTGGCCGCTGGCCAATGCGCTCGACGGCAAGGACGACACCGGCTGGGGAGCCTGGCCGCAGGTGGGCAAAGCACACGAGGCGATCTTCGAGGTGCGCACGGATTTCGGCTACCGACCGGATCGGCTCCTGTCGTTCCGGCTCCAGTTTCGCTCGCAGTTCAAGCAGCACGTCATCGGGCGCTTCCGGCTCTCCATCACCAACTCGCCGGTGGTGCTGATGCGGCCGATTCCCGACAACGTGAAGGCCGCGCTCGCGGTTGAGGCCGGCCAGCGCAGCGAGGAGCAAAAGAAGGGAATCACCGACTTTTATCTCGCGAGCGAGTCGCGCCTGATCTCCGCGAAGAAGAAAGCCGACAACGCCAAAAACGCGCGGGAGAAGGCGGAGCGTGAAGCGCCTCGGACCATGGTGATGCGCGAGCGCAAGGAGCCACGCGAGACCTTCATCCTCGTCAAAGGCGCCTACGACAAACCCGCCGACAAAGTGGAGCATGGCACGCCCGCGACGCTCCCCGCACTGCCCGCCGACGCTCCGAAGAGTCGCCTAGCCCTCGCGCGGTGGCTCGTCTCGCCGGAACATCCGCTCACCGCGCGAGTGACCGTGAATCGTTACTGGCAAATGTTCTTCGGTCGCGGGCTGGTGAAGACCACCGAGGACTTCGGCGTGCAAGGCGAGAAGCCGACGCACCCAGAGCTGCTCGACTGGCTGGCGCGCGACTTCATCGAGAGCGGCTGGGATGTGAAACGACTGCATCGGCAGATCGTCACGAGTGCGACCTACCGACAATCCTCCGTGGTGCCTCCGGGCATGGCCGAGCGTGATCCGGAGAACAAGCTGCTCGCCCGCGGAGCGCGCTTTCGCCTGCCGAGCTGGATGTTGCGCGACCAGGCGCTCGCGGTGTCGGGTCTGTTGGTGGAAAAGTCGGGTGGACCTCCGGTGAAGGTCTATCAACCGGCGAACATCTGGGAGGATGCGACCTTCGGGCAGATCAAGTTCGCGCAGGATCACGGCGAGGCGCTTTATCGCCGCAGCCTCTACATTTTCTGGCGGCGCATCGTCGCGCCCACGCTGTTCTTCGATACGGCCACGCGGCAGCAGTGCGCGGTGAAGACCGGGCGCACGAACACCCCGCTCCACGCGCTAGTCACGCTCAATGACATCACCTACGTCGAGGCCGCGCGCGCCTTCGCCGAGCGCATCTTGAAACAAGGCGGCGCGACCGACGCCGAGCGCCTTGCCTACGGCTTTCGCCTCTGCACGGCCACCACCCCGAGCGAGAAGGAAGCGGCGCTCCTTCGCGGTGCGCTGGCTCGCTTCCGCCAGCAGTTTTCGGCCGATGAAGATGCAGCCGGAAAGCTGATCGCCACCGGCGAATCCAAGCCGGATGCCGCTCTCCCGACCGCCGAACTCGCTGCCCACACCAGCCTCGCCCTGCTGCTGCTGAATCTCGATCAGGCGCTGACGAAAGAGTGACGCGTGTCGCCGACCCCGCTGCGCTTCTGCCTTTTCGCTGCGCGGTGCGTGGCCATGATCACTCCACCCCATGAAACCATTTCTCTTTCGCACCTCCGTCATCGTCCTGACGACGTTCACCTCCATCCTGCACGCGGATTCGCCGGCACCGCTCGAAGTCATCCTCGTCGCCGGGCAATCCAACGCGGTCGGCTTCGACGCTAAAGCCAGCGATCTTTCCGCCGACCCGGACGACAAAAATGTTTTGTTCTGGTGGCGTTGCGGCGATCCGCCTCCAGACGAGCATGACACGACCAGCGGTGGAAAATGGGCGCAGCTTCAGCCGCAGCCGCGCGGCGAGCCGATGGCGAAGGATGCGGGAGTGCCGCGGCAGTACGGGAACTTCTCCAGCCCAGCCGGTTTCGGCCCGGAGATCGGCCTGGCGCGGACACTGCGCGCGAAGGAGCACAAACCGCTGGCGATCGTGAAGGCGGCGTTCAGCGGCACGGCGATGGCGCAGGATTGGAATCCGGCCGATCCGGGCGCGGGCGGCTCGTGCTATCGCGCGCTCGTCGCGGAAACGAAGGCGGCTCTCGCGGCGGCGAAAGCAAACGGAGCCGCGCCGCATCTCCGCGCGCTGGTCTGGGTGCAGGGTGAAAGTGATGCGAATGAAAACGCGGCCGCGCTTTACACCGAAGCACTCGGCGGAATGATCGCAGCGCTACGCAAGGACCTCGACGCTCCGCAGCTCAACGCGCTGATCGCGGTGAACACGCACTTTGGCGGAGGGAAAAATGTCTTCATGCCGAAGATCGTGGAAGCCCAGAAGGCGCTCGCCGCGAAGGACTCACACTGCGCCTATGTGGACACGGAGACGGCGACGGTCGCCAATGCCGTGCACTTCGACAGCGCCGGCACGCTCGATGTCGGCGCGCGGTTCGCGGTAGCGCTGCTGAAAATCGAGGCGAAGTCCAACGAGCCGACCAACGCCACCGAGGCCGCGGCGAAGAAGGCCGCGGCGGACAACGCGCGGGACGAGCGCTACCAGAAATGGAAAGCGTCTCTCCCGCCGGAGCAACAGGCGTGGGAAACGGTGCTCGAGCAGAATCTCGGTGCGTTCTACCTGCCGATTCACAAG
>JBAVML010000517.1:0-4619 GCA_049690035.1 Chthoniobacteraceae bacterium | reverse complement strand
CTTGAACGAAGATCTCCTTCGCCAAATGTCTGCCGCGACTGGTGGACAATATCTGCGCGAAGAAGACCTCGCGCGCCTGCCCGACCTGCTCGCGCCGATGAGTCAGGGCCGCATCGTGGAAAGCGACACCGTACTCTGGCAGAGCTACTGGTGGTTCATTCCGATCGTCCTGCTGCTGACGATCGAGTGGATCATCCGCAAGCGCGTCGGGATGCTCTGAACTCAGCGGGCTAGCTCGAGTTCGTGGGTTCGGAGGAGTGAGTTGCAGCGGCGCTGAGGTGCGTGTTGAGAGGATTCTTCTGTAGCGACTCGGCTTAGGAGCCGCGGGAATTCCCGGCGGAGGTTTAAGGGTTCATCCGCTGACATTATACCGAGTCAACCCGCGGGTGCGGGCACGCGTCACGCATCATTCACCGGTCGAGCCAGCGGCCATTCGGTGGTGAAAAATCGCCCCCCAGTGAGCCGCGGCTCATCAATCAAACAATCCAACAACCCAATCGATATGACTAAACAAATCCAATTCGTTGCTGCCGCGGTGCTTACGGCGGGTCTCTTAAGCCTGGCCCAAAACGCCTTCGCTGACGCTGCCACCGCGACGCAAACCGTCACCTATGAGGTGCAGGCGATCGACCTGATCACGGTCAGCGGCCCGGCCTCCCTGACGGTGAGTTCGGCCACCGCTGGCGCGGCACCGAACGTCGCTACCGATGCCACTACGAGCTACGCCGTGACGATCAATGAAAGCGCGCCGCACAAGATCACCGGCGCGATCAACTCCGATATGCCGGGCGGACTGACCCTCTCGGTGACCCTCGCGGCTCCGACCGGCGCAACCAGTCTGGGCAAGCAGGCGCTGAGCACCGCCGCGGTGGACCTCGTTACTGGGATTGCCCTGCTGAATGAATCCGGCAAGACGATCACCTACGAGCTTGCGGCCACCTCCGCTGCAGGCGTGGTGCCTTCGGCGACCAAGACCGTAACGCTGACCATCACGGACTAACTGTTGATCGTGGAAATAAGAGGAGGGGCCGCCTCGCTGCCCCTCCTCTCTTCCCCCCTTTGTTACCATGACCTTCAAGCTGCGAACGATGCTCCTGGCGCTCGCCCTTTCCGGCGCCAGTCGGGCCGCGGACCTCACGTCCAGCGGAGATTGGGTGACCACGATTGCGGCGTCGAATCTCGTCTCCGGAGCGGGCAGCGATCTGCAAGCGCAATTTGAGAGCTTCTCCGGAGTAACCACGCTGACGATTTCGAACATTTCGGGGGCCTGGAGCTTGCGTGCCCGGCGGGCCGGCGCAAACGGGCACCCCGATGTGGCGGTGTCCTTGAAGCGCACTTCGGGCGGCAGCGGCAGTGGCGATATTTCTGGCGGCACAGCCTATGTGGAGCTGACCAACTCCGATGTGGAAATCTTCACCGGGAGCGAAGCCCGGAGCGGTGTTGCGCTTCAGTTCAAGCTGACCGGTCTCTCGCACAAAGTCGCTCCCGCGACCTACTTCTCGTCGATCATTTTTACCGTTCAATAACATGCTCAGGCTCCTCAATTTTCTCCTCATCGCCTGCGCGCTCACCCGCAGTGCCAGCGCTGAGGTCGTCGTCGTAGGTGGCCTCACGCGCACCTCGACGATCAAGCCTGGCGAAGCGTTCGAAGGTGTCATCTTGCTCAAGAACGCCGACCGCCAACCCGCTGAAGCGCGCGTCTCGCAGACTGACTACCTTTCTTACGCCGATGGCCGCAACAGCTACGGCGAACCGGGCAAAGCCGCACGCTCGAATGCGGCCTGGATCACCGTCAGCCCCTCGCGGGTAAAGCTCGCGCCCGGAGAGACGCAGGTGGTGCGCTATAAGGGCCGCGCGCCGGCGGATCCGGATCTCCACGGCACCTTCTGGAGCATGATCATGGTCGAGCCCAACTCAGCACCGAGTATCACGCCCGAAGGCAAAGTGAATCAAGTCGCCGTGGGGCTGCAGACGGTAATCCGCTTTGCGATTCAGATCGTCACCGAGATCGGACACGTCGGGACGCGCAGCCTGCAGGTGCAGGACAAACGCGTTGTCCAGGTCGCGGGCAGACGCGCCCTGCAGCTTGATATTGCGAACGATGGCGAGCGCTTGCTGGTCCCGGCGATGACGGTCGAACTCTTCGATCGGCAGGGTGCTTCCATCGGCCGCTTCGACGCCGGACGCGCGCGGATTTATCCGACCTGCTCGGTGCGCGCGAAGGTCGATCTCACCGACGTGCCCGTGGGCAAATACGCGGCCATGGTGCTCCTCGATAGTGGCGAGGCGCAGGTCCTCGGAGCGCAATATGATCTCGAGATCGCGCCGTGAGGTCTTCGGACGGGCTCTACTTATTTGGCTGATTGCGGGAGCTTCCGCGCTCGCGCAGCAGACGCGTCTCGAGGTGCGCCTGCCTGCGGCAAAACTCATCGAGACCGCGCCAGGGCGCATCGTCACCGTGAGCGTTGTCGTGGCCAATCCCGGCCGCGTTGGCGCGGAGATCATCGAGAAGATTACGCTTCCGCCCGGTTGCGAAAAGGTCGCACCGCCGGATCTGCCTTTCGGCCTGGAAGCGGGCAGTCAAGCCGTGCGGGTGCTCGCGGTGCTCATGCCGGCGACGATGCCCGCGGGCCGGTTCGAAATGCGCTACGCCGTGCGAGGCGTGCAGGATCCGGCGTCGCAGGCAAGCATCGATCTCGCGATCCAGGTCACCCCGGTGGACGCCCTCGAACTCGTCGTCCCTCCGAGACCCGATGTGGTCCTCGCGGGAGATGTCTATCCAGTCACCTTGCGTGTCACCAATCGCGGCAATAGCCGCCTTGCGGCGCAGCTCACTTCGCGCAGCTCGCTCGGTTTCGCCGTGACTTTGGACTCGCGCAGCTTCCCTCTCGAGGCGGGCGCGTCGCGCGAAATCATTTGCCAGATCAAGACCGAAAAGGCCTTCGCGCAGCACACGCACCACGCAGTGACTTTCGATCTCACGGCCGCCTCTGCTTCGGGGAAAATCCTCACCGCCAGCCAGGCTTCCGTGGTGGAAATCATTCCGCTGGTCAGCGGGAACGACGATCCGTTCCACCATCTGCCGCTGCAACTCCGGTTCATCGGCATCGCGGAAACCGGCCACGATGCGCAACTTCAGACCGAGCTTGCGGGGGCTGGCTCACTCGACGAAGCGGGCCGGCACCGCATCGATTTTCTCTTTCGCGGTCCGGACGTGCAGAACGCCAGCCTCTTCGGCGAGCGCGACGAATATGTCGCGAGCTACCACTCCGAGAAATGGGACCTCGACCTCGGCGACCGCATCTACTCGCTCTCCCCGCTCACGGAAAAACACAGCCTCGGTCGCGGCGCGGGAGTGACATGGCATGAGGGGCGCACGGCAGTTGGCGGCTTCTACATGAGCAGCCGCTACCGGCAGCAGAAGAGCGACGAACTTGGCGCGTTCGTGCGGCGCGACCTCACCGGAGTCTTCAGCATGCAGGGAAATTTCCTGCGCAAAACGGGCGACGATCTGATCGCCACGCGCGGGCGGCCGCAAAACCTCGCCACCTTCGAGACGAACTTCCATTTCCGGAAATTGCTCGACCTCCGTCTGGAAGCAGGAGCCAGTCGCAGCGATGACGGAACGACGGATTCCGCCTATCGCGGCGAAGCTCGTGGCGAGCTTCCCAGCAAGGTGAATTACGCGATCGAGCACATTCACGCCGGCCCGGATTTTCACGGCTACTCGCGCGACACCGATACGACCTGCGCGTCCGTGACCAAGGCCGTCGCGCCGGGCTTCCGCGTCCACGCGTCGCTCAATCGCTACGCCGGCAATCTCGCGCTCAACGACGTGCGCAGCTCCGTCGTGAATCGCGAAAACTCCGCCAATATCGGCGCGAGCTATGCGCTGAACAAAGCCACCGAAGTCTCCCTCGAATGGCAGCACATCAAACGCGCCGACATTCTCCTGCCCGCCGCTTACGATTTCACCGAAGACTCCGCCCGCGTCGGATTCGGTCACACTTTCGGCAAGTTGCAGATGCAGAGTTTTCTCGATTTGGGAACGCTCGAAAATTCGCTGAGTGGCGAAGGCGGTTCGTTCCAACGCTACAACCTCGCCGCCACCTGGCACCCCACTTCGGGCCAGAGCTACTCGGTATTCACTCGCTACGGTCCGAGTTCTTTCACCGGTTCGACGGAGCAAGCGTTGAGCGCCGGTGCGTCAGCGCGATGGCAGTTCAACGAACACTTCACGGGGACCGCCAGCTACGCCCGCAATCAATACGACGGCCTCATTGGTCGCGAGCAGGATCAGGCGCTCGCTTCGCTGTGCTATCAGATGAAAGACAAGAGTTCGTTCGCCGTGGTAGGCCGCTGGGCCAAGGCGGCGTCGAAAGGGGTGAACTCGACGTCCACGAACGAGGCGGCGATCCTGGCCACATATTCCATACCACTCAGCCTGCCGGTGAGCCGCAAGCGCAGCATCGGCGCGCTGCAAGGGCGGCTCTTCGACGCAGCGAAAGGCCGCGACGCCGGTCTGCCTCGGGTGGTCCTCCAGGTGGGTGAACAGTTTGCCGTCACCGATGCCGCGGGGCTTTTCGAGTTCCCCTCGCTCAAGCCCGGCAGGTGCGAAC
>JBAVML010000516.1:0-8034 GCA_049690035.1 Chthoniobacteraceae bacterium | reverse complement strand
GGACGGCGACGCGGTCACCATCACCACCAGCAAAGGCACCAACGCCGATCTGGCCGCCATCGTCACCGTCGAGGACACCGGCCTCGGCAAGGAATTGCAGCGCGTTGACTTCAGTCTCAATGCGCCTGTTTTCGCCGGTACGAACCTCACCGTCACAGCCAAGCCCACGACCGCGGGCGGCGACGGCCTGGTCAATGTCGGCTTCATTGATGCGACCGCAGCAAACGGTGGTACGGCGCTCGACCTCGGCACCGTCAGCATCCGCGGCGACCTCGGACGCGTCGAAGCCGGCGACGCGAGCACCGGCACCACGGCGGTGAAAAGCCTGAGCGTGCAGTCGATGGGCGAATTTGGAACGTCCACGCAGCAGGCTGGCAGCACGCTCACGAGCATTATCAATGGCGCACTCGGCTCGCTCAAAGTCGTCGGCAACATGCGCGACGCGTTCGTGGTCACTATCGGCGGTCTCGATGGAAAGGTTGGCTCCGTCACCATCGGCGGTTCAATCATTGCCGGCGGCCTCTCGATTACAGGCCCGATGGGCTTGGTGAAAATCGGCGGCAACCTTGAAGGCGGGGGAGATCCGGTGACGGGCTTGATCGTCGCCCTGGACACTCTCGCCGGCGTGACCGTCGGCGGTTCGCTCCTCGGCGGCTCGGGCAGCAGCGAGGCCGGGGAAATCTCCAGCGTGGGCGCGATGGGACCGGTGAAGATCGGCGGGAATATTGTCGGCGGCGAAGGCGGCCGAAGTGGGCGCGTGACCAGCGAAGCCACGATCGCCAGCATCACGGTCGGCGGCTCGCTCCTCGGCGGACTGGGCAATCGCAGCGGCCAGATCGAAGTCGTGGGTGCCATCGGATCCATCAAGATCGGCGGTAACATCGAGGGCGGCGTTCACACCGATAGCAGCGGCCTGCAGGGCATCGGCTACATCCAGGCCGGCCGCATCGGTAGCCTCTTCGTCGGTGGCTCGATCACCGCCGGAAAAAACTTCGGCCCCAGCACACTCATCGACAGCGGCGCCGTGCGCGTCTTCGACGACCTCGGCACAGTCGTGGTCAAAGGCAGCCTCATCGGCAACAGCACCAATCCTGTGCTCATCACCGCGCGCGGGCAGGCCACGCCCGGCGCCACGGCCGACGTCGCCATCAAGGGCCTCACCGTCGGCGGTCGCGTCGAGTTCACCGATATCCTCGCCGGCTACATCATCGGCGGCACGCCGATCGGGGTGAACGCGGACGCGCAGATCGGCGCGGTCGCGGTGGGCGGCGACTGGATCGCGAGCAATCTCGTCGCTGGTGTGCAGGACGACGGCGACCCGATGCGCGACGCCTCTTTCGGGGATGGCAACGATCAGAAAATCACCGGCGGCACCAACAACCTCGCCCGTACCTCGAAAATCGCCAGCATCACGATCAAGGGAACCGCGCGCGGCACGATCGGTGGCACCGATCACTTCGGCTTCGTCGCCCAGGAGATCGGTTCCTTCAAGATCGGCACGACCGCCTTCCCGCTCGTCGCCGGACCCGCTAGCGTCATCGACATCACGGGTTACGCCCTCGGCATCACCGGCGACCTGCGCGCCCGCGAGGTGGCCATCCTTTGAACCCAAACGCCATGAAAATCGAACCGCTCGAATCCCGCATCGCCCCGGCCACGCTCGTCAATCCCAAGACGCTCGCCTACACCGACATCGACGGCGATCGGGTGACGGTGACCGCTTCCGCCGGCGCCTTCGTCTTTGCAAACCCGCCGAGCGGCACGATGAACGTGGACACCTTCGTCTTCACTGCGCCGAACGGCATCGGCGGGCAGCAGCTTCAACTCGTCGATTTGCGGCAGGGCTCCGGCTTTCAAGGCGCGGACCTCACCGTCTCGGTGGTGAAGGCGGGCGCTGGCGATGGGCTCGCCGCGGTCGGGCTGATCCTCGCGACGGGCATCGACCTCGGCAAAGTCACGGTGAAAGGCGATCTCGGCGAGATTGACGCGGGCGATCTCGACACAGCCACGCCAGGAATCGAGGCGCTGAGCGTGCGCTCGCTGGGCCGTTACGGAGAGGCCACCGATCCGCTGGTTCTCGGTCTGAAGAGCGACATCAAGGGAGCGCTCGGTGCGTTGCGCGTCGCCGAAGACATCCGGGACGCGAGCATCGTCGTCACTGCTGACGTGGATGCGAATGCAACGATCGGCAGCATCACCATCGGCGGCGCGCTGATTGGCGGCTCGGTCGCGGGCAGCGGACAGATTTTTGCGGAAGGCAATGTCGGGACGGTGCAGATTGGGCGCGACCTGATCGGTGGCGATGGCATCGGTTCCGGCGCGCTCGTTTCGAAAGGAACGCTGGGGAATGTCACCATCGGCGGATCGGTCGTTGGCGGTTCGGGCGACGACAGCGCGCAGCTCGGTGGCAACGGTGGACTCGGCGCCGTGAAGATCAGCGGGAACGTGATCGGCGGGAGCGGCGTTCGCTCGGGCGGTATCTTCACCGACGGTCCCGGCGCGAAGATCGGTCCGGTGACGATCGGCGGTTCGCTGCTGGGCAGGTCCGGTGCGAATAGCGGCTCGATCTTCACCCAAGGCGACCTCGGTGCGGTGACGATCGCCCACGACCTGCAGGGCGGCGCGGGAAACGATTCCGGCAAAATTTTGACGAATGGAAAGCTCGCGAGTCTGACGATCGGCGGCGCGCTGGTCGGCGGGAGTGGCGACTATGGCGTGGCCGGTGACCGGCACCAAATCTTCGCGGCCGGCGGCATCGGTTTTATCCAAGTCGGGCACGATGTGCAGGGCGGCGTGGGCGATGGGTCGGCGCGCGTCGGTGGCGCTGGGCCGCTGGGCGCGATCAGCATCGGCGGCTCGCTGCTCGGTGGTGCGGGGCTGACGAGCGGGCGGTTCGACAGCGAGATGAGCATCGGCGCGGTGAAGATCGGCCACGACCTTGTCGGCGGGAGTGGCGAGACTTCCGGTATTTTGAAAGCGGGTGGCGGGCTCGCCAGCGTCAGCATTGGCGGCTCGCTGATCGGCGGCTCCGGGCTGACCGGCAACGCGCAGATCCTCAGCGACGGCCCGATGGGCGCGGTCACGATCCGCGGAGACCTGCTCGGCGGCCCGGCGCCACAGTCCGGTGTCATCCGCAGCGGCGACAGGTTGGCCAGCGTGCTCATTGGCGGCTCGCTGGTGGGCAGCATCGCGGGAGGCGCAATTACTTCCACAAAGGATCTCGGCTCGGTGCGCATCGGTCACGACTTCATCGGCGCGAGCCTCGAAGCGGGCGCGATCAAGAGCGTGGCCCAAAGCGGATTCATTGGCAGCGGCGGGCGCATCGGCACCGTCACGATTGGCGGCTCGATCATCGCCGGCGTTGACGCGAGCGCCACGGCGGGAATCTTCGACAGCGCCACGATCCGCGCTGCCGAGGACATCGGTTCGCTCACGGTGAAAGGCGGGCTGATCGGCAATGCCGGTCCGCTGGGCGAATCCCTCGTCGTCATCAGCGCGCAAGGCCAGGCGACACCGGGCGCCAAGAGCGATCTCGCGATCGGGAAAATCTCGATCGGTGGGCGCGTCGAGTTCGCGCGGATCCTTGCCGGCTACGATACTTCGCTCGTTGCGAAGAACGCGGACGCGCAGATCGGTGCGGTGAGTGTGGCCGCGGATTGGGTTGCGAGCAGCCTCGTCGCGGGCGCGATCAATCTCGGGCTGGACGATGCGCCCGGCGGCGCGGGCGACGATGCCGACAACCAGCGATTCGGCGATCTCCACGATACGAAAATCATCGAGGTCGGCGAGTCCGCCGCAATCGTCTCGCGGATCGGCGGCATCAAGATCGGCGGGCAGGTCTTCGGCACACCGGGTTCGTTTTCCACTGCGGATCGCTTCGGTTTCGTCGCGGAGCAAATCGGCGCGCTGAAAATCGGCGGTGCGACTTTTGCGCTTGATCCCGCGCCGCGCGCGGATGCGTTTTTTGTCGGCTCCACGGGCGACGCGACGCTGTCCGAAGTCGGACCGCTTTTCGCCGTCGCGCCGCTGCCGACTGGCTCGGCGAAGCTCATCAACGCGACGACCGTCACCTACGAAGACGTCGACGGCGATCGTGTGACCGTGAAGCTCTCGAAGCCGCTGCTCACCGCGGGGAATGTGAACACGGTCTTCACCTTCGACACCGGCCTGGTCGATGACGGCGTGAATGCGCGGCAACAGCTCCAGCTTCTCGATCTCCGCAGCCTCGCCGCCGCGGGTGTGAGCGTCAGCGTCAGCGTTGCGCCCGGCGGCGGTGACCGGTTGGCGAATGTCGGCGCGATCCTTGCCGACGAAGACCTCGGCACGATCACGCTTCCCGGCGACCTCGGGCAGATCGGCGCGGGCGATGCAAACGCCGCGACGACCGGCCTCGCTGCGCTCAAGGTCCGCACGCTCGGCCGGCTCGGACTCGATACCCAACCTTTGGCCGTTGCTGGTTTCAACCCATTCCTGGGCGGCGACATCCTCGGCAGCCTCGGCGCGCTTAGCGTGAAGCAGGATGTGACCTCCTCGAGTCTCGCGATCGGTGGTTCGCTCGGCTCGCTGATCATTGGCGGCTCGCTCATCGGCGGCAGCGCGCCGGCGAGCGGCGCCATCTCCACCGCGCAGGGCATCGGCGCGGTGAAGATCGGCCATCACGTGCAAACCGGCGCCGGAGCTGGGTCGGGCTTTATCGACGCCGGCACCAGCATCGCGTCGCTCACCGTCGGCGGATCGGTCATCGGCGGCGTCATCAATGCCGATGGCACCACGCTGGGCGCGGTGAAGATCGGCCACAATGTCATCGGCGGGACCACGGGTTTCTCGGGCCGGATTTCCGCGAACACCGGCGTCGGCAACGTCAGCGTTGTCGGTTCGCTGCTGGGCGGACGCGGCGATTCCAGTGGCCAGATTTTCAGCGCAGCGGGCGGCATCGGCGCGGTGAAAATCGATCGCAACCTCGCGGGCGGCGCGGGCAACGAGTCCGGCAAAATCGACTCCGCCGGCAAGCTCGCGGGCGTAACCGTCCGCGGTTCGCTGGTCGGCGGCGAAGGCGATTACAATACTTTCAGCCCGGGTGGCATTGACCATCGCGCGCAGATTTTCGCCGTCGGCGACATCGGGCCTGTGAAGATCGCCCACGATGTCACAGGCGGCGCGGGAGTTGCCTCGGGGGGAATTCGCACGGGCGGCAATCTCGCGGGCCTGACCGTGGGCGGGTCGCTCCTTGGCGGCACGGAGTCGGACACCGCGCGGATCGTCGTCATGGGTTCGATCGGGTCGGTGAAGATCGGCCACGACATCCTCGGCGGCACGGGGCAAAACGCTGCGGCCATCAACCCGACTGCGCTCGCCAGCGCGACGGTCGGCGGCTCTATCGTCGGTGGCACGCGCATTGGCAGCGGCCAGATCAATGGCCCCGTTTCCATCGGCGCGGTAAAGGTCGGCCACGATGTGCTCGGCGGCGCGGGGATCACCAGCGGCTACATCGTGAGTGACGGAAAAATCGCGAGCGTCACCATTGGCGGCTCGCTTGTCGGCGGCACCGCGAATCTGACCGGCGGCATTTTCCCGACCGAACTCGGCCCGGTGAAGATCGGCGGCGATCTCGTCGGCGGGAGCATTGCCGGAACGGCCGCCACGCTCGACCGCACCGGCTTCATCGAATCCTCCAGCCGGATTGCCAGCGTCAGCATCCGCGGCTCGATCATCGCCGGCATCGACGACAGCACCGCAGGCAGCCTGACGCGAAGCGGCTCGATCCGCGCCGGCGCTGACCTCGGCTCGCTGAGCGTGAAGGGCAGCCTAGTCGGTAACGTCGCGCTGGACGGCTCCTCGCTCGTCATTATCAGCGCGCGCGGCCAGGCGGCGCCGGTCGGAGGCAAGGACGTGGCCATCGGCAAAATCACCATCGGCGGCCGGGTCGAGCGCGCGAACATCTTCGCCGGCTACGCCACCGACCTCGTCGCGAGCAACGACGGCGTGCAGATCGGCAAGGTGAGCGTGGGCCACGACTGGATCGCGAGCAATCTCGTCGCCGGCGTGCAGAACCTCGGCGCCGACGGCCTCCCCGGTGGCACCGGCGCGGACGCGGACAACGTAAACTTCGGCGACTCGTTCGACGCACCGATCGGCGCGGCCGGCATCGCCAACCGCATCGCCAGCATCCTCATCCGCGGGGCTGTCGTGGGAACGGACACCACCGGCGATCACTTCGGTTTTTCGGCAGGCGAGATCGGTTCCTTCAAATCGCTCAACTTCACCGCGCCGCTCAGCCTACGCAGCGACGTCATCGATCTTTCCCCCATCACCGACGACGTGAAGATCCGCGAAACGTGAAACCCTCAACGCACCACCATGAACATCGAGCCGCTCGAAGCCCGCATCGCACCCGCGTCGCTCACCTTCAATGACGAGGGCGTTGGCTTCGTCACGATCTCTACTCCGCTGCCGCTCCGAAGAAGATGCGGCTCACCTTTCCTTTTTCGAAGTCGAAGATGATCCCGCCGTAGATGGAGCCGGCGACGAACTCGTTCGCGGCCTTGTGCTCCGAATCCGCGAAGGCGCCGTAGGCCTTGCGCACGGCGCTCTCTGAGCTGCCGATCTTGATGCCACGCTCGGTCGCGAGCGTGCAACCGGCGGTGGCGATGAAGGAGGCGATGGATTTTGCGCCGGTCTTCTTTTCGCCAGTGGTCATCAGGATGCTGAGACCCTTGGACGGATACTTCCATTGCTGGACATAGGTGCCGTCGGCTTCCTGTGAAGTGAGCGCACCCTGTTTCTCCGGCTTGCCGAGTTGCTTGAGCACTTCTTTTTCGCTGAGCCCAAGCTTGAGCGCGCCGAGGTGCTCGCGTTGCAGCATCGCTTCTGTGGCCGGCTTCGGTCCCTGCGCGGGGCTGGCGAGCGGGACGACGAAAGTGACAGCAAGGGCGAGACAGCGGATGGGCAACGAAGTCATGTGCGGGAGACTACCCAGCGTGGGCGAAGCGACGCAATCGCGGCATCCGCAAGTCATGCGCAGTTTCGCCAAGGCACCTGGCGCTCGGCGGCCAGGATGCAGGCCCCATGGCTACCGCTTTTTCTTTGCTCCCGATCGGGACGATCCTGAACCCATCCGACTTAACGTCCGCGAGCGAAGCGGCCTTTTGCCACGCACTGCAGATCGCACTCCCGGCTGGTTCCCCGCGGCGCTAGTGAGGCGCGCCGCTCCCTGCCCGCCGCTCGCCGTGGCCGCGCCAGCCTAACGCCGTACCCGCACGCCGATGCCCATGATCTCGCCGCTCGGGTGCTCGAAGATTTCGGTAAATTCGCCGCCCTCATCGCGCTTGATGAGTTCCCATACCGCCGGCACGCCGCCGGCCTGGAGCTCGCGATAGGGCGCGTGATTCACGTCGTGAAAGGCGCAGACGCGCGCGTGGCGGCCGACGTTTTGATAATCTGCCCAGGCCCACTCAAAGCTGTGATCGCCATCGATGAAGACCGCGTCGAAACGCTCGTCGGCGAAGTCGTAGGAAATCTTGCCGACGCAGTAGCGGAGCGGCAGGAGGTCGCGGACCAAATGGTGGAAAATGAAGGTCGGCCAGAGGTCGATGGTCGTGGCCTGAAACGCGGGGTTGAAACGCTGGAGATACGCGGTGGCGAGGCATGCCGTGGCGCCGTTGTAGCAGCCCACTTCAAAATAACTCGCCGGCCGGTGCTCCGCGAAAAGCTGGAGGCAGCGAGCGAACTCCAGCGGAATCTGGATGACGCCCTGCTGAGAGGCGTTCACGTGCTGCTCTTCGCCCTCATAGTTTTCCACCGACTCCGCGATCGCCACGAGGCCCACGTCGCGAATTAATTCCGTGAGCCATTCCAGAGACCGAAGTTCCGTGTCCGAGGCCGCGCGAATGCGGTGAATCGCGCCGAGCATGCGTTCGAAATCGGCTCGTTCGGCTTCATAGGCTTCTAGCGAAAGAGACATGTGGTGCGCGAGCGTGCGCGACTCCGCGAAGTGAGACAAGCCTCCCGAAGCGCGGCCAAAAAAAGCGAAGCGCC